>JBDSRF010000174.1:0-3210 GCA_039929445.1 Arachnia sp.
GCCCTGCGCCGGGCTGCGGGGATACCGACGGCCTCCAGCAGTCCGACGGCGCGGTCCCAGGCCTCGCGGCCGTGGGCGATACCGTGCACCTCCATGGCCTCGGTGAGCTGTTCGCCGATGCGGATCACGGGGTTCAGCGCCGTCATCGGCTCCTGAAACACCATGGCGACGCGGTTGCCGCGCACGGAACGCAGCCCCCGCTCCGAGAGTCCGTTGATGATCTTGTCAGCCACCTGCGTCTCGCCGCCGATGCGGGCCGTCTTGGGCAGCAGGCCCAGCGCGGTGGTGGCGGTGACGGACTTGCCGGAGCCGGACTCGCCGACGAGGGCGACCACTTCGCCGGGCATGACGTGCAGGTCGAGCCCCTTGACGGCGTGGACGCGGCCGAACTCCGTCTTGAAGTTGACGTCGAGCGCGGTGAACTTCAGGACCGGGTCCGTCTCGGCGTTGTACGCGGGGACGGTGCTGTGAGTGTGTGGGGTCATGGTCAGGCTCCTCAGTCCATCTGCTGACGCGGGTCGAAAGCGTCGCGCAGGCCGTCGCCGATGAAGTTGACGGACAGCGCGATGGCCAGGATGAAGACACCGGGCCACCAGAACAGCCACGGCCTGGTGGTCAGGGCGCTCTGATAGTTGGAGATCAGCAAACCAAGCGACGTGTCCGGCGGCTTCACGCCGAAGCCCAGGAAGGACAGCGCCGACTCGATGAGGATGGCCGCCGAGATCAGCAGCGTCGCGTTGACGACGATGGTCCCCAGCGCGTTGGGCAGGATGTGGCGCATGATGATGCGGGCTGTGGGTGTGCCGATCGCCCGGGCAGCGGCGACGAACTCCCGCTCCCTCAGCGACAGGACCTCGGCCCGCACCAGTCGCGCCAGCCCCGTCCACGACACGATGCCCAGCACGAGCGCGAGGGCGATCACGCCTGCTTTCGACGCCATCTGGCCGAGCACCGCGGCGAGCACAAGCGTGGGGATGATGATGAACAGGTCGGTGGTGCGCATCAGGAACGCCTCGACGAAGCCGCGCAGGTAGCCGGCGGCCGCGCCGATGATGGTGCCGATGACGGTTGCCATGATGCCCACCGCGAAGGCGATGAACAGCGAGATCTGTGCGCCACGCATCACCTGGGCGAAGTAGTCCTTGCCGATGGTGTCCTGCCCGAACGGGTGCTCCCCGATCGCCGGCGGCCAGAGCTTCATGGTCGGGGCGCCGCCATTCATCAGCGGGTAGAGGTCGCTGTAGTTCTTCGGCCACCAGCCCGGCAGCGGGCCGACACCGATGGAGGTGAAGGCCAGCAGCAGGACGACGGCCAGGCCGCCCATGGCCACCATGGCACCGCGGTGCCGAAGGAACCGCCGCAGCACCAGGGCCCCCTGGGAGTAGGACTTGTCGGTATTGCCCTCCAGGTCCTCCTCCACCGTGAGCAGATGGTCGTGGTGCTCGGTCTTCTCGGGCTCGTCCACCGAGAGCAGATGATCCAGCGCGTCGGTCTTATCGGGCATGTCACTCATGACTGGCTCCGTGGGTCTTGTCTGGTCGTCGTTGCTGTTCATCGGGAGATCCTCGGGTCCAGGAAGGCGTAGGCGATGTCGGCCATCATGTTCATGAACACGGCCGCGGTGCCGGTGACGAGGTAGAACCCCATCACCGGGTTCGGATCGATCTGGAGCAGCCCCTGTCTGAACAGGTTGCCCATGCCCTGCCACCCGAACACCGTCTCAGTGACCACGGCGCCGGCGATGAGGCCGGCGAAGTCGAACGCGACGATGGTGGCCAGCGGAATCATGGAGTTGCGCAGGGCGTGCCGGGTGACCACCTTGCCCTCGGAAATGCCCTTCGACCGCGCCGTGCGGATGTAGTCCTGGTTGAGGACGTCCAGCATCGAGGCGCGGGTGTAGCGGGTGTAGCTCGCGATGGAAACCAGTGTCAGCACGATGGTGGGCAGCAGCAGATGGGTCAGCGTGTCGATGCTGTGGCCCCAGTAGCCGGCCGTGAAGTTGGGGGTCACCGATCCGATGGTGGGGATCGGGCGGGACTGCAACTTCAGGTAGCCGCTCCAGTTGCTCAACAGCAGGTCGGTGATGGCGATGAGTGCGGAGACCAGCGCCAGGATGAAGGATGCGATGACGGCCTGCTTGCGGGAGAACCCGCCGAGGAAGAACCCGGCCAGGAAAGCCGCGACCAGTCCCGCCAGCCCGCACAGCAGCAGCAGCGGGGTACTCGGGGACGCCATCAGCAGTCCGCGCACGGCGGCGTAGCCGACGATGGCCACGACCGCGGTCAGGGCGACAGCATTGCGCACCCGCTTGTTGGCGAAGCCCGACGTCATGGACAGGACCAGGACCCCTGCCCCCAGCACGCCCAGAATGTAGATGGGCAGACCGATGGACGGATAGCGGAACCATGTGACGGCGTCGAAGTAGAACATCACTCCGGCGAACACGACGGCGGAGGCTGCGAAGGTGATGAGCCGCCGTCGCATGTTGCCGCCCATGGCGGCTTGCAGCACGAAGGCCGCTATCAGGGCCGTGACCACTATCGTCACCGGACTGAAGGTGGGATCAACCAGCCAGTTGTTGAATTTGATGGCCGCGTAGTTCTTCAACAGCACGGCAGCCCAGAAGACGGGCAGCGAGAAGAAGACGAAGGCCATGAAGGTGGTGGCATAGTCGAAGCCGCTGTACTGGCGCACAGCACTCACAACACCGAGCGTGACGCCGATCGCGATGGCCAGCACCGTAGCGAGGACCACCAGGCGCAGTGTGGAGCCGGCCGCGTTGACCACGAGGCTGGTGACGTCCTGGCCCGCGATGTTCTTCCCGAGGTCACAGGCGCCAACGAGGCACTTGGATGCGCCGCCGAGCCACGTGAAGTAGCGCAGGTACCAGGGCACGTCGAGGCGCATGTTGAGGGTGCGTTGACGGATCAGGTTCTCGCGGTTGGGCGAGTTGGACTCACGCAGGTCCTGGAGTGGGTCACCGGAGTTGACGGTGAGGATGTACAGCAGTGCTGAACCCAACAACAGGATGACCAGGGAGATTCCCAGCCGTTTGGCGATGAACTTGGTCACGAACGGTCCTTCTGACGTAGCGGAGGCCCTTGCCGGATTCGCTCATTCACGGGTCATTCCGTGGCAAAGCTACGGGCAGCCTACTTCTGCGGTGGCGACAAGGGGCAAAGACGGGGGTGGGTGGCCTGATCGGCCACC
>JBDSRF010000175.1:0-19393 GCA_039929445.1 Arachnia sp.
ACGTGGACGGGTTCCGCTTCGACCTCATGGGCCACCACTCCCGCGCCAACATGGAGGCCATCCGGTCCGCACTCAACGAGCTGACGATGGCCGCGGACGGCGTCGACGGCTCCGCCATCTACCTGTACGGCGAGGGCTGGAACTTCGGTGAGGTGGCGGACAACGCCCGCTTCCGGCAGGCGACGCAGGGGCAACTCGACGGCACCGGTATCGGCGCCTTCAACGACCGCCTCCGCGACGCCGTCCACGGCGGCGGGCCCTTCGACGAGGACCACCGCGTCAACCAGGGCCTCGGCACGGGCCTCTACACCGACGACAACGGCCTCTCCACCCAGACCCCGGACGAGCAGCTCGCAACACTGAGGCGAACGAGTGACCTCGTTCGCCTCGGCATGGCCGGCAACCTCAGGGACTACTCCCTCCTGGCCGCCGACGGGACCATCAAGAAGGGCTCCGAGCTGGACTACAACGGCCAGCCCGCCGGGTACGCGTCGATGCCACAGGAGTCGGTGAACTACGTCGACGCACACGACAACGAGACGCTCTACGACCTCGCCATCATGAAGCTCCCCGTCGAGACCTCCATGGCCGACCGGGTCCGGATGAACACGATCTCCCTGGCCACGGTCGCGCTCGGACAGTCGCCGTCGTTCTGGCACGCCGGCACCGAGATCCTGCGGTCCAAGTCCCTGGACCGTGACTCCTACAACTCCGGCGACCACTTCAACGCCGTGGACTGGAGCCTGGAGACCAACGTCTTCGGCACCGGCCTGCCCGTGAAGGACAAGAACGGGGAGAAGTGGCCCGTCATGAAGCCGCTGCTCGAGAACCCGGCGCTGAAGCCGGACAGGGCGGCCATGGAGGCGTCCCTGGCGCAGTCGCTTGACCTGCTGCGGCTCCGGAAGTCGACGCCGCTGCTGAGCCTCGGCACCGACGCCCTCGTGCGAGAGCGCGTCACCTTCCCCGGCTCCGGCAAGGACCAGGTGCCTGGGCTGGTGCTGATGGCGGTGGATGACCGTGCCGGCACGTCCGCCGTCGACGTCGACAAGGACCTCGACGGGGTCCTGGTGGCCATCAATGCCACCCCGGAGTCGATCACAACGAAGGTGCCCGAACTGGCGGGTCGCCAGTTCGCGCTCAGCGCGGTCCAGAAGAGTGGCCAGGACGCCGTCGTCAAGGCGACGGGGTGGGTGGCCGCCGACGGCACCCTCACCGTCCCGGCGAGGACGGCGGCCATGCTCGTGGAGAAGGCGGCGGTCATCGAGCCGACGCCCACCGCAACCCCCACGGTCACGCCGTCGGTGACGCCCACGGTGAAGCCGACGTCGGGGCAGACGGACCTGTACTCGACGCCGGGCTACCACGACGTGAACGGCCGCAAGTGGTTCACCACCTGTGAGCCGTACTCGCAGACGGTCCGCTGCCGGACGTCGATCTGGGCCACCCAGGTCGCGTACTTCAACGGGGCCTTCCGGCAGAGCACGGGCTGGTACTTCAACAACATGACGTACCTTCCCTACATGAAGCGCTCCCAGTGGGCCGGGAACCCGCTCGGCCACACGGGGGAGTGGACGTCCACGGAGGGCCGGAGGTGGCGCACCGAGTGCGACACGGCGGCCACCGGTCGCAACGGCTGCCGCAGCTTCATCTGGGCCAGCTACATCGCCTCCAGGGTGGAGGCGGGCGGCAACCGCACGTACTACTGGACCAACGGCTGGCTGTTCAACAACATCGTGCGGTTCAAGTAGGGACAACGACGAAGGACCCGGACCGATTGGTCCGGGTCCTTCGTCGTGATGGTCGGGGTGACAGGATTTGAACCTGCGGCCTCGTCGTCCCGAACGACGCGCGCTACCAAGCTGCGCCACACCCCGATCGGCTCGTCACCGAGCCATCGGAAATACTAGCTCACCGTCTCATCAGTCGCGAAACCGGCGGCGCGGGGCACCAGCGTCAGCAACGTCACCTCGGGCCGACACGCGAACCGGTACGGCGCGAACGGGGAAGTGCCCACGCCGGCCGAGACGTGCAGCGCGGATGTGTGGCCGCCGTGCGTGTGCGACGACAGCCCTTTGACGCGGTCAGCGTCCAGGTCGCAGTTGGTGACGAGTGCGCCGTAACCCGGCACGCAGACCTGCCCGCCATGGGTGTGGCCCGCCAGGATGAGGTCCATGCCGTCGCCGGCCATGCCGTCCAGCAGGCGCAGGTAGGGGGCGTGGGTGACGCCGATGTTGAGATCGGCGTCACCGTCGGCGGGGCCGGCCACCTGCGAGTAGTCGTCGCGGCCCAGGTGAGCGTCATCGGTGCCGCGGAGGGAGATTCTGTACCCGTTGACCTCAAGGACTTCGCGGCGGTGCGTGAGGTCCTTCCACCCGACGGCCGTCATCTTGTCGCGCAGCGTCCGCCACGGAAGTTCCTCCGGGTCCTCCTCGGCATGGGAACGCCCGTCGAGAACGTACTTGAGGGGGTTCTTGAAGCGCGGGGCGTAGTAGTCGTTGGACCCGAACACGAACACGCCGGGGGTGAACCGCAGGCTGTTCCAGGCGGCCATGAGCGGGAAGATGGCGTCCGCGTCGGCGATGTTGTCGCCCGTGGTCACCAGCAGGTCGGGGCGCAGCGATGCCAGGCTGCGGATGAAGTCCAGCTTGAAGTGCTGCTTCGACGTGAGGTGCAGGTCGGAGACGTGCAGGATCCGGAGGCTCTTGCCACCGGGAGGCAGGAGCGGCAACTCGACGCGGCGGACCGTGAACAGGTTGGCCTCCAGCAGACCCCAGGCGAAGCAGCCGATCGCTGCGCCGCCCAGGGCTCCCAGGATGTGGCCGGGACGAAGCTCCATCAGCCGTTGGTCGCAGGCGGGGCGGGCGGTGCTGCTGAGGCCGGCGGCGGCGCCGAGGGGGGTGCCGCCGGTGGAGCGGTGGTTTTCACCGGGTCCGGCTTCGGGGCGGGCGGAGGCGGCGGCGGGGCGGGCTCCGGGCCCAGCGACACCTTCATGGAGATGGTGCCGAACTTCGTGGCGGTGGTGGACGGGTAGATGCCCAGGAAGGCTCCCTTGCGTCGCTTGTCGAACACCGGGCGGCGCACGGTGCTGAAGCCGGCCGCCTCCAGGGTCTGCTTTGCCTCGTTGTACCCCATCCCCGAGACGCTGGGCACGGGCACCTTCTCGCCCTCCAGGATCTTCCTGGACGGGTCGGTGAACTTGGTGCGCGGCAGGTCCTTCAGGGCCGAGGCCATGGCGACCTTCCAGATCTTGCCGGCGTCGCCACCACCGCTACCGCTGAGGCGGTTGCCGTTGGCCACCCTGATGCCGGTCAACGACTTGCGGTGCGTCTTGAAGTACGGGTTGGTCTTGTCGATGGCGATCATGGCCACGCCCGCCATCTCGGGGGTGTAACCGGCGAACCAGACTGCGGCAGCGTCGTTGGTGGTACCGGTCTTGCCGGCCTGCTGGCGTCCATCGGGCATGCGGGCGGGCCGGCCCGTGCCCTTGCTCATGACGGACTCGAGGATGTAGCTGACGCCGTCGGCCACCTCGGGTTCCATGACCTTGGTGCAGTTGGCGGACGGCACGGCGATGGCGCCGCCGTCCTTGTTCTGCACCGACTCCAGGATGATGGGGTCGCAGTGCACGCCGCGGTTGGCGAACGTGGCGTAGGCCTCCGCCATGGACAGCGGGGTGACGTCGGAGGTGCCCAGTACGAAGGTCGGGAAGTAGGACTGCGTGCTCAGATCATCGCCGTTGGAGAGCTTCACGCCCGCCTTCTTGGCCATGTTGATGGAGGCGCAGATGCCGATGTCGCGCTCGAGCTGGATGTAATAATTGTTCACCGAGGACTGGGTGGCCTTCATCATGTCGATGGTGCCGTAGGCCCTGTCGTAGTTCTTCGGCTTCCAGGTGCCCTTCGAGTTGAACACGAACGGCCCGTCGCAGCTCTTGAACGTGGTGCCGTCGTAGTTGCCCACCTGCGGCGCGTCGTAGGTCTTGCTGGGGGTGGCCCCGGCCTCCAGAGCCGCCGCCATGACGAACGGCTTGAAGGTGGAGCCGGCCTGGAACCCCTCGAGTCCGTTCATGGACTCCTCGACGCTGAAGTTGTAGTACGTCTGGCCCGGGCCGGTGCCGATCTCGGGACGGCTCTGGGCCATGGAGATGATGAGGCCGGTCTTCGGCTGGACCTGAACGGAGGCGGACAGCACGGGGTCGGTGGGCGCCACCTGCGCGGCCACGGCCAGCTCGGCGGCCTTCTGGGCCTCCGGGTCGATGAGGGTGTGGACGGTGAGCCCGCCGCGCTTCAGCAGGTTCTCGCGCTCCTCGGGCGAGTCCCCCAGGGAGCTCATCTTGTCCGACTTCAGCGTCTGCACCACGTAGTCGCACAGGATCGGGAACGGCGACGAGATGCACCCGTTGGGGGTCTTCTGCACCTTGGAGACGTCGAACTTCACTTCCTTGGCGGTCTGCGCCTGGGCCGCGGTGATGATGCCGAGCTCGTTCATGCGGTTCAGCACCACGTCGCGGCGCTCCGTGGCCTTCTCCGGATACTTCACGGGGTTGGTCTGCACGGGGTTCTGCACCATGCCGGCCAGCATGGCGGCCTGGTCCAGTGTCAGGTTCTTGGCGGTGGTGCCCCAGTAATGGTGTGCAGCGGCCTCGACGCCGTAGGCGCCGTCGCCGTAGTAGGCGATGTTGAGGTAGCGCTCCAGGATCTCGCTCTTGGTGAGGCGCTCCTCCACGGCCATGGCGTAGCGCATCTCCCGGATCTTGCGGTCGAAGCTGACCTCCGTGGCCTTGCGGACCCCGGCCTCGTCGCCCTTGGCCTTGGCGGCCTCCACCTGGACGAGCTTCACGTACTGCTGCGTCAGCGTCGAGGCGCCCTGGGTGTCGCCCAGCGCGGTCTTGAAGAAGGCGCGGCCCAGGCCGGTGACGTCGATGGCGCCGTGCTCGAAGAAGCGGTGGTCCTCGATGGCGACCTGTGCGTCCTGCATCACGCCGGCGATTTCGTCCAGTCCCACGTACACGCGGTTCTCGTCGTAGAACGTGGCCAGCGTGGAACCGTCGGCCATGACGATGCGGGATCGCTCCGACTGCGGCGGCGTCTCCAGCTCCTCCGGGAGGTACTGCAGGCTCTCGGCCGCCACCTTCGTGCCGCTGCTCGCAAGCGCGGTGAAGGGGACAGCGAGTCCTGCCAGCAGGAGGCCCGACAGGACGCTGACAGCCACAAACATCAGCATCGCGTAGGCCTTGCGGCTCAAGGAGGGTGACTTCATGATGTGGATTCTACGTGACGGGGCCCTGTATCCCGAGTTGGCGGCGAGCCGGGGCGCCCATACTGCCGAGACCCCCTGTTGCGCTGGGCCCCGTATGCGCTACGGTCGGCTCAACGGATCACCAGTTGCGCAAGGGAGGGCACTGATGTCGTTGGCAGAAGTGAGTGAGTGGACGATGCAGGCCAAGTGTCGGGAAATGGCTGATGCCCTGTTCCCGGAGGGCAAGGACCAGAAGCGGGCCCGATCGGTGTGCATGGGATGCCCTGTGAGGTCCGAGTGCCTGGCCGAGGCGTTGGACAACCGAATCGAATGGGGCGTGTGGGGAGGGATGACCGAGAGGGAACGACGCCATCTGCTGCGCACCCGCCCGGACATCGAGTCCTGGCGCGACGTGCTCGTCGGGTTCCCCGGCGAGATACAGGCAGGCTGACCGAGCCATCGGGCGGCGCCCGCACCGCGGGCGCCGGGGCTGTCGAGGACTGGCCACATGACTAAGCTGGCGACATGACTAAATGGGAGTACTTCACGGCCCCGATCCTGTCCCACGTGGCACAGCAGATCCTCAACAACTTCGGCGCCGACGGCTGGGAACTCATCCAGTTGGCGCCCGGTCCCAACCCGAACACGCTCGTCGGCTACTTCAAGCGGCCGTTGAAGGACAGCTGATGACGTCGAGGTCGGATCGGTTGGCCGCAGCGGGGATCACCCTGCCGCCGGTGGCCGCGCCGATCGCGGCCTACGTGCCGTCCCGCCGCTCCGGGGACCTCATCTGGACGTCGGGCCAGTTGCCGCTCGCTGGTGGGCAACTCGTCGCAACGGGCAAACTGGGCGCGGCAGTGACCACCGAGGTGGGTCGCGCCGCCGCCCGGACGGCTGCACTGAACGCCGTGGCCGCGGTCGCGGACCAGGCCGGTGGCATCGACGCCATCCTCAGGGTGGTGCGCGTGGTCGTCTACGTCGCGAGCACCACGGACTTCATCGAACAGTCGCAGGTGGCCAATGGCGCCTCCGAACTCATGACCGAGATCTTCGGCGCCGACAGCGGCGCGCACGTCCGCAGCGCCGTCGGCGTCAGCGTGCTGCCCCTGGACGCGCCCGTCGAGGTTGAACTGGTGGTCGAGGTCTAGTTGGTCACGGCGGACAGGCAACAGGCGGCCGAGGTCAATGCCCGGCTGGGGGAGTTCTACCCCGACGCGCGGTGCGAACTCGATTTCGTCAACCCCTTCCAGTTGCTGGTCGCCACCGTCCTGTCCGCCCAGTCCACCGATCGCCGCGTCAACGGCGTCACGCGGGAACTCTTCGAGCGTTACCCGGACGCCGCCTCGATGGCGGGGGCTCCCCGGGAGGACGTGGAGCGGATCGTCGGCCCCGTGGGGTTCTTCCGGAACAAGACCACTGCGGTCCTCGGGCTCTCCGCCCGGATCGTCGACGAGTTCGACGGGCAGGTTCCCGCGACGCTGCAGGAGCTCGTGACCCTGCCGGGGGTGGGCCGCAAGACTGCGAACGTGGTGCTCGGGGACGCGTTCGGGGTCCCCGGCGTCACGCCCGACACCCACCTGATCCGGCTCAGCAACCGCCTGGGATGGGTGACGTCCAACAAGCCTGACGTGGTGGAGCCGGCCGTGGGCGAGCTCTTCGACCCGCCCGAGTGGGTGCTGCTCTGCCACCGCGTGATCTGGCACGGACGCCGCTGCTGCCATGCCCGGCGCCCGGCCTGCGGCGCCTGCGTCCTGGCCGACATCTGCCCCAGCTACGGCGTCGGTGAGACCGACCCGGACACGGCGCGCACCCTCATCAGGGAGCCGCGGTCGTGAGGCGTGTGCTGGCCGCGCTGCTCGGTGTTGCCCTGCTGTCTGCCGCGGCGTGCACGTCCCCGGCCGCGACGTCGACACCCACACCCAGCGCCACCGCGTCGGCGGACCTGAACGCCCTGCGTTTGCAGTACGGGCTCCCCGTCTGCCCCGATACCGACCCCAACGCCGAAGCCGTGACCGACGGACTGCCCCGGACGGCGTTGCCGTGCCTCGGCACGGACCAGGTGGTGAACCTCGCCGGACTCCCCCGGGAACCCATGGTCGTGAACTTCTGGGCGCAGTGGTGCGGGCCCTGCCGTGAGGAATCCGCATTCCTCACCGAGGCGGCGGCGGCCGCCGGCGGCGTCACCTTCATTGGAATCAACTACCAGGACCCCCAGCCCGACTGGGCCATCGAGTTCGCGGGCCTCGTGGGGTGGACCTATCCCCATGTGATGGACATGGAGCGCACGTTGCAGACCCCCCTGAAGGTGCCGGGCCTGCCCATCACGCTGTTCGTGGCCGCCGACGGGCGCGTCGTCGGCCGCCACGTGGGCGGCATCGAGTCCACCCAGCAACTCCTCGACCTCATCAGCGACTACCTTGAGGTGTCATGAACGACGCGCTCTCCCGGCTGACGGCGGGGCTGGGCGGCCAGTTGCCCGACTCCAGCGGTATCCGTCGGCCGCGCGGCGGCCGGCGGGCGGGGGTCCTCATGCTCTTCAGCGACGAGGCCGACCCCCGCGTGACGGTCATCGAGCGGGCCACCACACTGCGCCGGCACGCCGGTCAGGTGGCATTCCCCGGCGGTGCCATGGAGCCCACTGACGCCAGCATCGTCGACGCCGCACTGCGTGAAGCGCAGGAGGAGGTGGGGCTGGAGTCGCACCTGGTGCACGTCCTCGGTGAACTGCCCGTGGCGTGGGTGCCCGCCAGCAACTACGACGTGACGCCGGTGGTGGGGTCGTGGGACGGCTCGATCGCACTGTGGCCCGCCGATCCTGCCGAGGTGGGCGCCGTGCACTCGATCCATGTCTCACACCTCGCGGATCCCGCCAACAGGGTCCGCAGCCGCCACCCGGGCGGCTACGTGGGTCCGGCCTTCCTGGCCGGGGACCTGTTCATCTGGGGTTTCACGGCGCACCTTTTGGACGAGGCCCTCGACCTGGCCGAATGGGCCAGGCCGTGGGACACCAGCGTCGTCGTGGACGTGCCGGAGCGTTTCCTGCGGGACTGAGGTCCCGCGTCAGCGCTCGACTGCCGTGGATCCCTCGATGGTGTTGCGGGCGGCCAGTTCGCGCTCGGGGTCGTGGCCGCCGATGGCGTCGCCGATGGCGGTGAACGTGGCCTTCGCCTCGGCGATCGTGGCCTCCGGCGCGCTCACCTTCTTGAACCTCGACTGGCCGAGCTTCACGAGGATGAACGCCACCAGCAGCGAGAACACCGCGGTGATCACGAAGGCGATGGTGCCGGAACCCCAGGGCCCCAGCACGGTGACGGAGTTGAGCAGCCACGCGATCGCCAGTGCGATGGCAATGATGATCATCCAGAGTGCGTGCAGGGCGAAGGCTCCCGCCCCGGCGAACATGCCGGAGCCGATGCCCGCCTGCTTGGCGGTGGGGACGAGCTCTGCCTTGGCGAGCTCCGTCTCCTTGGACACGAACTCCGCCAGAGAGGCGCGGACCTGCTGGAACGTCGCGCCGCTGTCCTTGAGGGTGGCGCGCGTGTTCCTCGTGGTCGCACCGGTGTCGTTGTTGAGCATCATCATCCTTTCGCCGTGGACCCCAGCCTAGGGGCCATCGGGCCGAGCGTGCTTCACATGTGGATCTTGATGCCGTGGTCGGGGGCCACGACGGGGGCCGTCAGCTCATCGTGGCTGACCCAGGCGCGGCAGCAGAGGAGTTGGAAGGGCAACCGGAGGTGCTCGCCCGGCCGGACCGAATGCTCGTACAGGTCCCGCACCTCGGCGGCGAGGCGCGTGCGCTGTCCCTCGTCCAGCCTGGCGGACAACGGTTGCTGCGCCACGAGCCTCTGCAGGTTCTTCAGGGACACCGACTGCCAGATGCGGAAGGCGCGCTGCTCCACCTCCGGAAAGTACTTTGAAGCGGAGAGTCGCTCGAGGCTGTCGTGGCCGTAGTTGCCGCGCATGGCGACGGGGTCGTAGTGGCGAAGGAGCGCGGTGAGGCGCCGGACCCACGGGACAGAGTCATCCCGGATCACGTACGAGGCGCTGAGGCAACCGCCCGGCCGCAACACCCTGGCGATCTCCGGCAGCGCCTGCGCGGGATCCATGAGGTGGAATCCCTGATGGCTGATGACCACGTCGAACTGCCACGGGTCCAGTGGGATGGCCTCCGGGCGCGCCCAGATCGGTGTTGCCCCGTTGACGGCACGCAACTTGTCGACCTCCGTCTCCGTGGCGGCCATGGCGAACACCGTGTGGCCGTCGTCGACCAGTCGGCGGGCCAGAGCGGCACCGCCGTGGATCGTCAGGGCGCGTACGCCCGACCAGGCGGCGAGCCAGGTCAGGGCCTCGGGAGGAATCGCGTTGTGCTTGGGCATGACACTTTCTTCTGCGGGAGGTCTTCGTCCCCTCAGGTTATCCACAACGGGGTGAAGCATCTGACGATGCAGCGTTGACGCAGCCCAACATGCCCGGCGTGAGGACCACACCGGAGGATCTGGAATGCCTGCTCGTCACACGCAACCCCTCGCTGGTTGATGCCGTGTCGGCCACGGCCCTGGCGTTGGGGGTCGCTGTGGAGGTTGCCGGCGACAGGGAGGAGTTGCGTGCCCTGTGGTCGGCGGCCGGTCTGAGGCTGGTGGGTACGGACATGGTGTCAAGGGCGGCGGTGCTTGCCCCGGCGCAGGGCAACACGTGGGTGGTGGGTCAGGCGGACGCTGCGCTACTGGCCGCCTCCGCCGAACTGGGCGTGCCCGCGTTGGCGCTCCCACAGTCGTCCGCCCAGCTCGCGGAGGTGATGGTGCGTCGCGGCGGCCCGGGCCCCGGCGCGCGACGGCTGGCGTTGGTGGGTGGCTCCGGCGGCGTGGGGACCAGTTCGCTGACGGTTGCGCTGTCGCTGATGGCGGCGCGTGGTGGGCGGAGGGTGGCGGCCGTGGAACTGGCGGAGTGCGGGGGAGGGCTGGATCTGCTGCTGGGGCTCGAGGCGGCGCCCGGCCTCCGGTGGAACGACCTCGCCGGCGCGTCCGGAGAGCTGGGGCGCCTGGACGAACAACTGGTCGAGGGCGACGGCGTGTCGGTGCTGCCGCTGTCGAGGGATCCCCACGCAGCGCCCACGCGCACGGCCACCGATGCTGTCCTGCGGAGCCTGGACCGCTCCCATGACGTCGTGGTGGTGGACACGGGTGACGGTCGGCACCTCGACTGGCTGGGCGATGCGCAGGTGGTGGTTGTCGTCGCGGCGCACGTGCGTGGGGTGGCGGCGGCCCGCATGGTTCTGGAGAGGCATGAGTCGGGCGGTGCCCAACTCCTCGTGCGCACGGGGCCGGGTGCGACGCTGCCGCCCGAGGCCGTCGCGCGGGCGCTGGGCCTGCCGCTGCTGGGCCTGGTGCGCCACGATGCCGCCGTCCCCAGACTTGCCGGGTCCGGAGCCGGGATCACGTCAGGCCCGGCCAGAAGGTTCCGCAGGGACGTGGCCCGGGTGGTGCAGGGGTGGCTGTGACAGGCGTCGAGTTGCTGCAGGCGTTGCAGTCGGCGCTCGGGAGGCTTGGCCGCCCCCACACGCCGGCGGACGTCGCCGCGGCCCTGCGTGCCCTCGGTGTGGTGGTGACCGACCACGTGCTGCTGGAGACCATGGAGTTGTTGCAGCGCCACAGCATTGGGGCCGGTCCACTGGAAGACCTGCTGCGCATGCCCGGGGTCACGGACGTGGTCGTCAACGGCACCGAGGGGGTGTTCATCGACAGGGGGCAGGGGCTGGAACGGACCGGCGTGGTCATGTTCGACGACGAACAGGTGCGTCGACTCGCCATCCGGCTGGCCACGGCCGCCGGGCGGCGGCTCGACGACTCCCAGCCCTTCGTCGACGGCCGGCTCGCCGACGGCACCCGCCTCCATGCCGTGCTGTCACCGGTGTCCTCGCCTGGGACCTGCATCTCGCTGCGCATCCCGGCCCCGGCGGGACTGACGTTGCAACAACTCCTTGAGCAGCGGTCGTTGGCGCCGGACGCCCACGCGCTGCTCGTGGGGCTGGTGGCGCACAGGGTTGCGTTCCTCATCAGCGGCGGCACCGGTTCCGGCAAGACCACCCTGCTGGCCGCCATGCTCGGCCTGGTTCCGGCCTCGGAACGCATCGTGGTGGTGGAGGACGCCCGGGAACTGGCGCCCCAGCATCCCCACTGTCTGCGGCTGGAGGGGCGGCCCCCCAACACCGAAGGCGTGGGCGGTATCACCCTCACGGCTCTGGTGCGCCAGGCGCTGAGGATGCGGCCGGACCGGATCGTGTTGGGGGAGGTGCGGGGTGGGGAACTGTGCGACATGCTGACGGCCCTCAACACCGGTCATGAGGGCGGGTGCGGCACGGTGCACGCCAACTCCGTGGCCGACGTCCCGGCGCGGCTCGAGGCGCTCGCGTCGTTGGGGGGACTGGCGCGTGATGCCTGTCACGCACAACTGGCATCGGCGCTGCGGGTGGCCGTGCATGTGCGTCGCTGGGCGGACGGGTCTCGGGGAGTGGCCGAGATGGGGCTCTTCACCCGCCGGATGGACGGCAGCGTCGGCATCGAGCCGGCCGTCAGTTTCGACGGCGGAGGCGGTGTGGAGTGGCACAGCGGTGCCGGGCGACTCCGGGAGTGGGTGGGGCTCCCATGACCCCCGTGATCGTCCTGTTCGTCCTGGCGGTCGTGGTGGCGGTGGGCCAGCCGTCGGAGCGGGGCCTTGCCCGATTGCAGCCGCGCCGTCGCTCTCGTGCGCGCGGTGCGTCCATGGTCCCCGCCCTGGTGGTGCTGATCGTGATCCTGCTCGTCGTGGTGGGCCCACGGCCGGCCGGGTGGGCGGTGGCGGGTGCCGTCATGGTGGCCACGACGGCGTGGGTGATGGTGGGCGCGCGTGCCGAGCGGCGGCTTGTCCGCGAACGGGAACACACGTCACGGGCGGTGAGGACCATGTCCGTGCTGCTGCAGGCGGGACAGATCCCCACCCGCGCGCTGGAGGACGCAGCCTCGGACTGCTCCGTGCTGGCGCCCGCCGCCCTGACGGGTCGACTGGGCGGCGACGTGGCGGCCGCGCTGCGGGAGGCAGGGGCGGTTGCGGGGCGGGAGGGGCTCACGCGAATGGCGGCGGCGTGGACCGTCAGTGAGCGCACCGGCGCACCCATTGCTGCCATCCTCGCCAGGGTGGCGGAGACCCTGCGGCAGGAACGCCACCTCGCCGCCGTCGTGGCGTCGGAGTTGGCCGCCGCCCGGGCCAGCGGACGAATCATGGCGCTGCTGCCGTTCCTCGCCATCGGCCTCGGCATCATCGTCGGCGCGGACCCCGTCGGTTTCCTCTTCGGGTCCTTGCTGGGGGAGGCCGTGTTCGTGGTGGGGACCCTGCTGGCTGCGCTGGGTGTCGTGTGGACCGAGCGGATCTCGCGCTCCGGCAGCCGTGCACGGCGGGCCCCCGGATGAACGGGGCGACGCTCGCGGCCGCGCTGCTGTGCGCCGCTCTGTGGGTGGCCTTCCCCGACCCCCGCGTGCAGCTGCGCCGCCTCGGAACGCAGACCGGACCCGCGACATGGCGCCTGGCCCCGCTGGTGGTTGGCCGAGCCGGGTCACCCCGGCAGAGGACCCGCGTCCTCGCGGGGATCACGGCGGCGGCCGCCATCCTTGCGTGGCAGCCCACGGCCGTGGGGGCGGCGTGGGGTGTCGTCGCCGCGGTGGTGGTGGTGGGTGCGGGCGGCTGGGTGGTTCTCCCGGGCAGGGGGCCCGATGCGAAGCAGGCTGGACTGGCTGATGCCGTCGAGTTGTTGGCCGTCTGCCTGGAAGCAGGGCGGGCGATGGGGGAGGCGCTCGCGGTGGTGGCGGGGGTGAGTGGAACCGCGACGGCGTCCGTCCTCGGGCGTGTCCTGGGGCAGCTGCGGCTCGGCGTGCCCGAGCAGCAGGCCTGGTGCGAACTCGCCGACGACGAGGTGTGGGGTCCCGTGGCCCGGGACGTCGCGCGCTCCGCCCGCTCAGGCACCTCCCTGGTGGAGGTGCTGCACGTCCACGCCGACGAGGCGCGGCTCGCGGGGCAGGAGGTCGCGTTGCAGAGGGCCCGGACGGCGGGTGTGAGGTCTGTCGTTCCGCTGATGGCCTGTTTCCTGCCGGCCTTCATCCTCGTGGGGGTGGTGCCCATCATCGCCGGCCTGCTGGAGCGTCTGCTTTCACCCTGATCACCCGCCCCGTGGGTGACGCGGGCAGTAGTGTGAGGCCACTTCACCCCCAGTTTGAGGAGCCACCATGAGGATCTCTGTCCCGCTTGAGGTCAAGAACAACGAGTTCAGGGTCGCCCTCACCCCGACGGGCGTCAACGAACTCGTGCGCCACGGCCACGAGGTGGCGGTCCAGGCTGGCGCAGGGCTGGGCTCGTCCATCCCGGACAGCGAGTACGAGGCAGTGGGGGCCACGATCCTGCCGGATGCCGACGCCACGTGGGCGTTCGGTGAACTCGTCATGAAGGTGAAGGAGCCGGTGGAGGAGGAGTTCGGCATGCTGCGCGACGACCTCACCCTCTTCACCTACCTCCACCTCGCTTCCGGTGGAGAGTGCGCCGAGGCGCTCCTGTCTGCCGGCACAACTGCCATCGCCTACGAGACGGTCCAGATGCAGGACGGGTCACTGCCACTGCTGCAGCCGATGAGCGAAGTGGCGGGTTGCCTGGCTCCGCAGCTCGGCGCCTACCACCTCACCAAGCCACTCGGTGGACGTGGCGTGATGATGGGTGGCATCGGAGGCGTGGCCAACGCGAAGGTGGTCATCCTGGGCGCGGGTGTCTCCGGCCGCAACGCCGCCAACATCGCCTCGGGGATGGGCGCCGACGTCACGCTGCTCGACACGAACCTCAACAAGTTGAGGGACGCCTCCTGGTACTGGAACGGCGCCGTGCAGCAACTGGCGTCCAACGAGCTCACCGTGTGGGAGCAGGTGAAGGAGGCGGACCTCGTGATCGGGTCCGTGCTGATCCCCGGCGCCCGCGCACCCAAGCTGGTCCCCAACGAACTGGTCGCCGAGATGAAACCCGGCTCGGTGCTGGTGGACATCGCCATCGACCAGGGGGGTTGCTTCGCGGATTCCCACCCCACCACACACGACAACCCCACGTTCCGCGTCCACGGATCCACGTTCTACTGCGTGGCCAACATGCCGGGTGCCGTCCCCCACACATCCACCTACGCGCTGGCCAACGCCACCCTGCCGTATGCGCTGATGGTGGCGGACCACGGCTGGCGCGAGGCCATGGAGAAGAACGCGGCCCTGGCCCTGGGACTGAACGTGCATGCCGGCAACGTCGTGAACGCCGCCGTCGCCGAGGCCCTCGGCAAGGACGTCGTGCCCTTCGTCGACCTCTCCTGAGGCCCGGGTCCGCTCAGCGGAGCAGCTCCGGTGGGACGTGGCCGAAGCGGTGCAGCGTCCTGCTCACGGACTGCTCACGCAGCACGGTGAGCAACTCCCGGCGCCCCGTTGCCAGCACCGGTCCCGTCGACACGTCGACGCCGGCGCCGGCCAGGGCATCGTGCAGATGGCGTGCGTCGCCGAGCCCGCGGACCCGGGTGCCGGGGACCATGCCGCAGACCCACTCCTCCAACGGCCCAGCGGGCACGTCCCATTGACCGGCCAACAGGTCCGCGAGTGCCCGGCCGGGCCCCGACGTCGCCAGCTTCGCCTCCAGTGCCGCTCCGGTTTCCGGCGACAGGCTGACCTTCACGGGTGTCCCTGACAGGGACGCGGCGGCCAGCATGCGCGCGAGCTCCACGAAATGGGTCCCGTCGCCGCAGTGCACAACCAGGAGCGGCAGGGGCCGGTACCGGAACTCGTTGCGCTCGCAGGTGAGCCCGGAGTCGTCCCGGGCATGACCGAACTCCGTCTCCCATGCGTGGGCATCCGACTCCAGGGCGGCGTCGAACCACGCGCGCTCCGCGTCTGTTCCCAGAAGAGGGTCCAGGGTGCGGGCGAGTTCAGTGAGGCGGGGCAGGGGACGCCGACGCAGCACGGGGAGGCCGTCGGCGACCCACCCACCGATACTGGCCACGTAGTTGGGGCCGCCGGCCTTGACGCCCGGCCCCACCGTGGAATCCTTCCAGCCGCCGAAGGGCTGGCGCCTGACGATTGCCCCCGTGGTTCCTCGGTTGACGTAGGCGTTGCCCACCTCCACCCGGTCGGTCCAGATGCTGATCTCGTCGGGGTCCAGGCTGTGGAGGCCGCCGGTGAGACCGAACCGGGTCCCGTTCTGCCAGGAGATGGCCGCCTCCAGCGTGGGCGCGTGCATGAGGCCCAGCACGGGCCCGAAAACCTCCGTGTGGTGGAAGAAGGAGCCCGGCGCCACGCCCGCCTTCAGGCCGGGGGACCACAACCTTCCCGAATCATCCAGTGGGTGCGGCGTCACCAGCCACCTCTCCGACCCCTCCAGTGTGGTGAGGGCCCGGAGCAGCTTGCCATCCGGCGGTTCGATGACCGGGCCCATGGTTGCCCCGGGATCATCCGGCCAGCCCACGCGCAGCGAACGGACGGCGTCGATGAGTTGCCGCTGGAACCGGCGCGACGTGCCCACGGAGCCCACCAGGATGCCCAGTGAGGCCGCTGAACATTTCTGGCCGGCGTGCCCGAACGCCGACGCCACCAGGTCCACCACGGCGAGGTCGATGTCCGCGGCGGGGGTGATGATCAGCGCGTTCTTGCCGGAGGTCTCCGCATGGATCTGCGGGCCCGACCTGCGACCGGTGCGCCAGGTGGCGAACATCTCCGCCGTCTCGATCGCGCCGGTGAGGATGACGGCATCCACGCCCGGATGGGACACGAGGTGCTGGCCCGCCTCGCGCTCGTCCGTGCGCACCACCTGCAACACCTCACGGGGGACACCCGCGGCCCACATGGCCGCCACGCCGATCTCGGTGCAGCGGGGGACCGGGTGGGCGGGCTTGATGATGACGCTGGACCCCGCCGCCAGCGCCGCCAGGACACCGCCCAGCGGGATGGCGACGGGGAAGTTCCACGGGGGCGTCACGAGCGTCACTGCCGGCGGCTCGAAGCGGGCCCCGTCGGTCATGTCGTGTCCGGGCGCGAGCTGCTCGGCAGCGTCGGCGTAGTAGCGGGCGAAGTCGACGACCTCGCTGACCTCGGGGTCTGCCTGCGCGATGGTCTTGCCACCCTCCACCGCCATGGCCGTGACGAGGTCCCCGCGGCGGGCCTCCAGATGTCGCGCCGCCTCGCGCAGGATGGCCGCCCTGGCGTCGGGTGCAGTCCCCGCCCATCCCGGGGCCGCCTCCACGGCCGTGGCCACGGCGACGTTGATCTCCTCGGCGGAGCTGAGGGGGGTGACCGGTGGGCCGGCATCCGCCGCCACGGCGGCCGCGCCCCAGCGGCGTGTCTCCGCGAGGGCGGGGTCGGAGTCGGGGGTGTTGGCGAAACGGTCGACGACGGCCGGGCGCTGCGGGGTCCGGCGTGGGTGGCGGGGTGTGGCGTCGATGGCCGCCACGGACTCACGGAACCAGCGCTCCTGACGCGCCATGGCCGGGCTGGACCCTCTGTCGTCGGCAGCCATGGCGTGCAGGAAGTTCTGCGGCTGGGCGTTCTCCTCCAGCCGCCGCACCAGGTAGGAGACGGCCACATCAAAGTCCTTCGGCGCCACCACCGGCGTGTACAGCACCATCGCGTGGACGTCGGAGCGCACCACCCGGGCCTGTGCCGGTGACATCCCCTGCAGCATCTCCACGTCCATGCGGTGCCCCACGCCGCGACCCTCAGCCATCAGGTGCGCCGCCGCGACGTCGAAAAGGTTGTGGCTGGCAACCCCTAGCCGGATGACGTCGGTGGCGTCGGGCCGCAGGGCGCGTTCCACCACCCGGAGGTAGTTGGCGTCCACGTCCGCCTTCGTGTCGTAGGGCGCCGTGGCCCAGCCGTGCATCTCTGCCAGCACCGACTCCATGGCCAGGTTGGCGCCCTTGACCACCCGCACCTTGATGTGGGCGCCGCCGAGCAGGCGTCGTCGGGCGGCGAGGTCGATGAGCCGCTCCATGGCCCCCAGCGCTTCGGGCAGGTAGGCCTGCAGTGCGATCCCGGCGGCCAGAGAGAGGAACTCCGGCTCCAGGAGCAGCGTCTCGAAGACGGCCAGCGTGAGATCCAGGTCGGCGTAGTCCTCCATGTCCAGGTTCACGAAGCCATGCGGGCTGCGGGCGGCCGCCGCCCGGTAGATGGTGCGCAGCGGCTCCGCGACCCGCTGCACCGTGCCCGCCGTGTCCCATGCGGAGATCTGCGACACCAGCGACGACACCTTCACCGACACGTAGTCCACGTCGTCGCGGCTCAGCAACTCGACCGTTCGCTGCGCCCTCGAGGTCGCCTCGGCCTCCCCGAGGACGGCCTCCCCGAGAAGGTTGACGTTGAGGACGACGCCGTCGGCACGCGAGCGGGCCAGGTGCCGGGCCAGCGCCGGATCGTGCGCATCCACCACGAGGTGTCCGACCAACTGGCGCAGTCGGCGACGGGCGAGTGGCACCACCAGTCGCGGGGCGAGCGGAGCCGCCAGTGCGCCGGCACGCAGCAGGAGACGGTCGACGGTTCCCAGGAAGGCGGCGCCGCCGCCGAGGGTGCTGAGCACTTTGGCGGCCACGTGCACGTCCTCGGCGCGTGCCACCTCGTCGACGAATCTCACCGCCATCGCGAGTCCCGCCGGATCCGACAGGAGCCCTGCAAGCTGACGCTCGGTCGCACGCTCCCGCGACGTCTCCTCGGCTGCGGCCCTCCTGCGCCACTGCAGGGCCAATGCGACGGCGTCGTCGACCACCTCTGCCATCGCGGCCTGACCGTTGGTGCACTGCGACATGCCCCCAGTCTGGTCCCGATAGTGGACGGGCGGGCGGGATACGGGATCGCTGCAGCCTGCACGACTCGGGCTGGCGGGGGATTCGTCGGATGCGGGTGGCACAGTGGGGGTCGTGGACTGGGACTGGGTGCTGGACAGCGACGAGGTGGTGGCCACCCGCCGCCGTGAGGCGTGCGACGGCGTCCCGGATAACTGGCCCCAGTGGCTGCCGGGCGACTGCATCGACGCCGTCCGGGCTGCGGGCATCGAGAGGCCGTGGCAGCACCAGGTTGACTTCGCAGAACTGGCCCACGCCGGCAGGCACGTCGCCATCTCCACGCCGACCGGATCCGGCAAGTCGCTGGCCTACCTGATGCCCGTCCTGGCAGCCACCACGGCGGAGGCGTCGCTGCCGTCCGGCACCGGCGCCAGGCCGCGGTTCACCCGCACACGCCCCACCGCCCTCTACATCGCGCCCACCAAGGCGCTGGCCCACGATCAGCTCCGCGCCGCCACGGCGCTCGCCCCACGGACGTGGCGGGTGGGGGCGCTCGACGGCGACTCCGACGTGGCGGAGCGGCGCTTCGCGCGGGAGCACGCCAGCCTCGTGGTGACCAACCCCGACATGCTGCACTTCTCGGTGCTGCCCAACCACCAGCGCTGGTCGTCGTTTCTGGCCGGCCTCCGCTACATCGTCATCGACGAGGCCCACCGCTACAACGGGATGTTCGGCGCCCACGTCGCGGCCGTGGTGCGCCGGTTGCGCCGGGTCGCAGAACTGTACGGGGCAGCACCCACGATGCTGTTGTCGTCGGCCACGGCGCCCAACGCGGCAGAGTTCGGAGGCGCCCTCGTGGGGGAGGAGGCGGTCGACGTGGTGGACGTCTCCACCGCGCCGGTGGGACCCCGCACGGTGGCGCTGTGGCAGCCGGTTGCCTCGCTCCGCCACGACACCGCCCGGCTGTTGGCGGGGCTGTCCGACGACGGCGCGCAGACGCTGGCGTTCGTCGCGTCCCGTGCCGGTGCCGAACTGGTGTCCGTGGGGGCGCAGGAACTCGCCGCCGAACCTGCCCGGATCGCCTCGTACCGGGGCGGCTACCTGGCGATGGAGAGGCGAGCGCTGGAGGCGGCCCTGCAGACCGGTGAGCTGGGCGGGCTGGCCACCACGAACGCCCTGGAACTGGGCATCGACGTGTCCGGGATCGCCGCCGTCCTGGTGTCCGGCTATCCGGGCAGACTCTCAGCCTTCTGGCAGCAGGCCGGCCGTGCTGGCCGCACCGGGCAGGAGGCGCTCGTGGTGATGCTGGCCCGGGAGAACCCCCTCGACGTCTACCTGCTGGAGCAC
>JBDSRF010000176.1:0-11138 GCA_039929445.1 Arachnia sp.
GCAGCCATCCAGCATGGCGGCCTCCTCCAGGCTGGAGGGGATGTTCAGGTAGAACTGCCGGATGAAGAACACGACCCCTGCGCTGGCCGCCCCCGGCACCACGAGGACAGCCAATGTGTCGAGCATCTGCAACCTGGTCACGACGATGAAGCTGGTCAGCAGGATGGTCATGCCGGGGATGAACATGGTGCCGAGGAGGATGACCCACAGCGTGCGCTTGAACCGGAACTCCAGGCGGGCGAAGGCGTAGGCAGCCAACGAGTTCACCGTCAGCCCGAGCACCGTGAACAGCAGGGCACCCAGCGACGTCCAGCCCATGGTGAGAAGGAAGCTGGGGTCGCTCAGGATCTGGGTGTAGTTCTCGACCTTCCACACCTCAGGGAAGAACTGGAAGGGTGTCGCGATCACCTCGGTCTTCGACTTGAATCCGGCAATCACCATCCAGGCCAGAGGGAAGAGCGCAGCCACCAGGAACACGAGCCCCACGAGCACCTTCAGGACCGCCCCCACCCACCAGGCGGGGCTGTGGTGGTGCTTGCGTGCAGGGACGACGGCAGTCTTCATCTTAGTCCACCAACTTCTCTGAGTTCAGGATGCGGAACACCACGGCCGATACCGTCCCGAGTACAACGAAGAGCAGCAGCGCCGCGGCAATGGAGTAGCCCACGTTCACGTCGTTGCGGAAGTGGTTGAAGATGAACAGGTTCGGCAGCGTCGTCGAATCCAGGGGGCCGCCGCCCGTCATGACGAGTGGCAGTTCGTACTGCTGGATCGCCGCCACGAACCCGGTGATGAGCAGGTACAAGATGATGTTCTTCATCTGCGGGAGCGTGATGTAGAGCGTCTTCTGCCACCAGTTCGCCCCCTCCATGGCCGCCGCCTCGTAGAACTCCTGCGGTATGTCGACCATGGCGGCGACCATGATCAAGGACGTCAGGCCCATACCCAACCAGATGGCGGGCACCGCGATGGCCAACAGCGCCCACGCCGGATCACCGATCCACGCGACCGGGTCGATCGAGAAGTACCCCAGCACCCAGTTCAACAGGCCGCCGGAGTAGTCGTAGATCAGCACGAACACGATGGAGGTGATGACGGTTGAAATGATGGTGGGGATGTAGATGCTGACCTTCAAGACGCCCGCGAACCGGCCCGAGACACTGACCACGAGGCTCGAGAACAGGAAGGCCAGCACCAACATGATCGGCACCGTCATGAGGACGAACATGAAGCCGCGACGGATGGTGGCGTAGAAGAGGGGATCCTTCAGGACGTCGGTGAAGTTCTTCCAGCCGACGAACTCCGGATCCTTGTAAAAGCTCCAATTCTGGAAGGACAGGTACCCCGCGTAGACAGCGGGCCAGAGCACGAAGATTCCGAGCAGGATCATCACGGGAAGGATGAGAAGGTACGCCACCTTCCCGTCCCGGTATCGGAACGTGTCGTGTCGTCGACGGCCAGCCCGACGGCCGGGCGAGCGTTTTGCAGTCGTGCTGGTCACAGGTCCCCCTTTCAGGAACTGGTCGTTGCCTCACACCGGGCGGGTGACGGCACCCGTTCCGCCACCACCGATCATTTCGGGGCTTTGGCGGGGAGGCCTTCACGGTCGATCACCGTCTGGATCGACTTCGTCGCCGTGGCCAGCGCCGCGGGGATGGGCGAGGCGCCCTTCATGCCCGCCTCAATGGCGGTACCCACAGCCACGGAGACGTCCCAGGGGTAGCTGGGCTCGGGGATGGCCGTGGGGGCGATCTCGTCGGTGATCACCTTCGCCCACGGGGCGTTGGCAGCCTTCTCATCGCCTGCCACTGCTTTCTGGACTGAGTCACGCACCGGCACCTTGGTGAACTGTGTCTTGACGAAGAAGGGCACGAGGAGCTCCGGGTCGCCCGCGATGGCCCAGGAGAGGAAGTCGCCAGCGGCCTGCGGGTCCTTCGCCTTGGCGTCGATGACCCACTTGAAGTTGCCGAGCGTCGTGGCCGTGCGGTCCCCAGCATCCGATGAGTTGGGGAGTGGCCCGATTCCCGTCTTCGTGAGCAGGTCCGGGTAGTCGGAGCCGATCTCGGACATCATCCAGGAACCGGAGATCTTGAAGGCCACCTTCTTCTCGCCGAAGTCCTTGCCCTCGACGTAGGCCGCCAACGGCTGCTTGGGCATGTAGTCGTTGTCCCACAGCTTCTTGTAGACGGCGATCAACGCCTCGTAGCCCGGATCCTCAACCGCCGCGGCCGTCCAGTCATCCTTCAACGCGGTGTGACCCGCAAAGTTGTACTGCTGTCCGACGCTCGA
This sequence comes from Arachnia sp., assembly GCA_039929445.1. Classification (GTDB taxonomy): domain Bacteria; phylum Actinomycetota; class Actinomycetes; order Propionibacteriales; family Propionibacteriaceae; genus Arachnia. The sequence continues at coordinate 2,290 of JBDSRF010000176.1, forward strand.
CCAGGCGAACGTGACCGCATCCTGGGCCGGCGAGATGCAGTACTGGCCCTTCTGAAGGGTCGGCTTGATCTTCTCGCACATGCCGAACAACTCATCCCAGGTCGTGGGCCCCTTTTCGGGGTCAAGCCCTGCAGCGGTCAGCATGTCCTTGTTCCAGAACAGCACACCCTGAGGTTCCAACAGCAGAGGGTACGCGTAGTACTTCCCGCCCAGTTCAGACACGGGCTTGGCGGCGTCGATGATCTCGGCGAGGGCATCGGCCGGAACAACGGAGTCGAGCTCGTGGAGCTGCCCGGCTGTGACGGCATCCTGGATGGACCCGGGGTGTGTGTACACGTCAGGAGCCTTGCCCGCAGCCTGTGCGGCCTTCATCTTCTGGTCCCACGCGTCAGCCGGAACCTCGGTACCGACCACCTTCACGGCGGTTTGCGCTGCGTTGAACTGCTTGATGATGCCGGCGTACCACTCGTTCTCCACAGGGGTGAAGGTGCGGTGCCAGAACTGGATGGTGACGGCGGCTGCCGCCTCTGTGGCCCCGCTCGAAGCAGGAGCTTCACCGGTGGGGGCGGGCTCCCCTGGTGTCCCCGAGCCGCAGGCGGTCAGCACGCTGGCCGCGGCAAGTCCGAGGCTCGTCCCCAGCAGGTGTCGTCGAGTAATGGTGGGTTGCATGATCTTGTCTCCCTGAGGTCGACCCGCGGCTGTGCGGGTGTCGATGTCTGCCTGACCCATGGTCCCCATGGTCAAGTGGTGCCCCGGGCTACGCGCCGGGGCCGGGTGCAGCGGTCAGCCCAACCGTGGAACGCGTTGGGCGGCCGGCGGAAGCGTGAGCGTCTCGTCGATCCTGTCGAGGTACCAGTAGGCCACCGACGAGATCTCGTCGCTGCGTGCGTTGTTGTGTCCGTGCTCGATGGTGACCCGCACCGACTCCTGAAAGGTGACGGGGTCCTCGATGTGGAACCGGTACATCGAGATCTGCCCCGACCAGTTGGGACCGCCCGGAATGGTGATGCCGTGATAGTTGGACTGGTAGGCCTCGGACGGGCACCACGCGGTGTTGAAGTAATCCTCCGTGCCCGTGCCGTGGATGTTCGGGGGCCAGGACTCACCATCCACGAAGATCATGTCGTCCCCCTCCCCGTACCAGTTCCACGCCTCGGTGTGACGCAGGTTCGTGACGTTGAAGGTGCACCCCACGTAGTGCCCCCGGCCGTGGGTGTCGAGAATCGTGTAGTTGCCGTCACCGGTGGTGTTGTCTCCTTCGAAAAGGAACTCGCCGTTGGTCCTGTCCCCCTGCTCCTCCCCGTCGCAGGGGTTCTCCCGGTGCCAGGAGGCGTGGAAACGACCGATGCCGTCCTCAAGTTCGTCGAAGGCCTCGTAGTCGATGTAGTAGTAGAACCACAGCACCAGGTCCTCGCACTCGTTGGTGATCTCGAAGCGCGCCCCGTCCGCAAACGGCATGTGGAAGAACGAGTTGAGGGACTTTCCGTCCTGTGGGCTCATCTGCAGGGGCAACGACGCAAAGTTCGTGGTCCGCCCGTGGCCCACTCCGAAGAAGTCCCCCAGCGGCACGAGGACGCTCGGGTGCTCGTTCCCATCCCAATAGGCGCGCAGCACGAGCTTCCGCATGAAGTCATTGTCTGGCGTGTCAGGACCGGGCGGCAGCATCGGGGCCACCGTCATCCAGATGTGGTTGACGCTTCCAGCTCCCTGGATGTTGGCCAGTTCCGCCGTATCCCCCGGCTGCAGCGTCACACGATCCTCGTTGCCGCCCGTGACGTCGTAGGACGAGACACGTCGTCGTCGGGTGGACCGCAACCGTGGAAGATCACGGAGGCTGGAACCATAGTCGCCGTAACTTGTCATGGATACTCCTCATTCCGCGACACCACTGTCGCTGAGAAACTCAAGTAATCGTTTTCTCAAATGTAGGTCACCGCGACTCCACTGTCAACGGCTCGGTCTCTTTTCACACCGCCTTCTCACCCTGACGGCAGTTCTGAGGAGACACTGATCGAGCGTCATGGCTTGTGGGACGCCCTCCTCCCCGTTGGCACGCCCGCCACCCTCGTTCCTCACGCGCCCGGAACCCTTGACACAGACCTGCTTCACCCTTAACGTCGTGTGAAATCGTTTTCTCTCCATTCGTCTCCAAGGGCAGGTGCCGGACAAACCCGATGGCCCCCTGCCCATGACAGGAGTTTCGTCATGCCACCCACCCGCGTCCCCCGACGGATACCTCACAGTGCTGGGCGACACATCGCCATGCCCCTCGGTGGCATCGGCACGGGCAATGTCTCCCTGTGTGCCGACGGTGCCCTGCGGCAATGGCAGTTGCGCAACACGGGCAACCATTTGGGAGAGCTCCCCGGATCCTTCTTCGCCGTGCGAATCTCCCAGTGGGAACCCCCGTTCAACGCGGTGCGGGTGCTCCAGGCACCACCGGGGCCGGAGGCCGGCACGCAGACACCACTGGTGAACGACGACCACGTCCCACGCTGGCAGAGGGACCTCCTGTCCCACGCGGATGGGGTCACCGCCACGACGTTCTCCGGCACCTACCCGTTCGCCACCGTGGTCTACGAGGACGATTCGCTACCCGTTCGGATCAGCCTGGAGGCGTTCACGCCCCTGGTGCCACTTGATCTGGACCGCAGCTCAATACCCGTGGCCATGTTCACCTTCACCATCACCAACACCGACGTGGTGCCCGTGCACGGATGGCTCGGCGGCGCACTGCAGAACGCCATCGGGGGCGACGGGATCCTTCCCCCTGACGGCGTCCAACACCCTGGCTATGGGGGCAACACCAATCGGGTTGACCGCACCGGCGGGTGGACGTCCCTCGTCATGGAGAACCACACCCTGGCCTCCGATCATCCGGGGGCAGGACAGATGGTCCTGACAGCCGATGCGCCCTTGACCACCGCACTCCCCCAGTGGTCGAGCACGGACCAGTTCCTCAGTTTCCTTCGCTCCCGCCAGCCGTTCGGGCCCAACGACTGGGACCACATGCCCAACGACATGGCCGACCCCCAGCCGTCGGGAACATTCACCACACCTGCAGCCAGCCCCACAGGGAGCACGTGGGATGGCGGCCTCGCCGCCCAGTTCTCGGCCGCGGCTGGTGAAACGGTGACCGTGCGCTTCGCCCTCGCCTGGCATTTCCCGAATCGCCACGTCAACTTCACACAATTCGGCGGCATCCGATCGGAGTGGGGCGCAACCCGGTTCCTGCTCGGCAACCACTACACCACGCAGTACCCGGATGCCGTCGCGGTGGCCGCACGCGTCCAACATGAGTGGGAGGACCTGGAGAGGAGCTCACGCCAGTGGACATCCGTACTTGCGGAGAGCTCGCTGGACGATGAGGCGCTGGAGCACATGGCTGCGCAGGCCTCGATCATCCGCAGCCCCAGTTTCTTCCGCACTGCCGACGGCCACTTCTTCGGCTTCGAGGGGGTCCAAGGAGCATCCACCCCGATGTGGTCGGGAGACGTCGGCGGATCCTGTCCCCTGAACTGCACCCACGTCTTTGCCTACGCACAAGGCGTCGCAGAGCTGTTCCCCGAGATTGAGCGGGACATGCGCGAGTGCGAACTGGACATCATGCAGGCGCCACAAGGGTTCATCCCCCACCGGGTCATTTCCCCCACCTACTTGCCGCAGTTGTGGGATCGGGACATCGGCGGCCCCGGCGAACCCGCCCTGGACGGGATGCTGAGCACGGTCCTGAAGTCCTTTCGCGAAGTCCGCAGGGGTGCTGGTGTGCAATGGCTGGAACATTACTGGCCCCGGCTGCAGCTGCTCATGGACTACATCGCCACGCGGTGGGATCCCCACTCCAGTGGAATGCTGCACGGCATCCAGCCCTCCACACACGACATAGATCTTTCGGGACTCAACCCGTTCATGGGAACCCTGTGGTTGGCCGCCCTGCGGGCAATGGAAGAGATGGGAGCCCTGTTGGGTTGTGAGGACGACGTGGCCTGGTGCCGCGATCGATTCACTCTCGGAAGCCGGGGATACGACGAAGCTCTGTTCAACGGGGAGTATTTCGCCCAGGTTCTTGAGGATGGTGACCCGCCCCAGTACCAGTGGGAATCCGGTTGCCTGTCGGACCAGCTCATCGGCCAGTGGTGGGCGCACCAACTCGGCCTCGGGTACGTGCTGCCCGCTGAACATGTGCGCACCGCGCTGAAGTCCGTGGTCCGATACAACCTCCGCGTCGGATTCAAGGACTTCCACAATCCCTACCGCACGTTCGCTGATGCGGACGACACGGGCCTGCTGATGTGCACGTGGCCGCTCGGAGGGAGGCCCGACATCCCCACGCGGTACTGCGACGAGGTGTGGACGGGTAGCGAGCAGCAAGTGGCCGCCCACTGCATCCGCGAAGGCCTCACCGGGGAGGCAGACCACATCCTTCGCGGCCTCTGGGGAAGGTACGACGGGCGCCGCCGAAACCCCTACAACCAAATCGAGTGCGGCGACCATTACGTGCGGGCACTGTCCGGATGGAGCGTGCTCCAGGCATGGAGCGGTCTTTCCTGGGACGCGCCATCCTCCACGGTCAAGGTCGAGACCTGGCGCGCTGCGCAGGTGTGGCCATTAATGACGGATACCGGTTGGGGACTCGTGCGCATGACCGAGGGCAGCCTTGAACTCTCCTGTCGATCCGGCCTCTTCTCGATCAACCACATTGCCTCGGACTTGGGAGATCCGGTGCACGTCGGAATCCACCTGTTGGCTGGCGAATCGCAGGTCGTGAGGATAGCCGCTGGCCGTTCTTAGGAGTTCGGCACCGATCAGAGCACAAGCATGCGGACGAGCAGCGGTGCCAGCAATCCAAACGGCGGCCCGTACGAGGCGTCTCGCACGAACGCTCCGCAGGCCGATTATTCGCGCGTTCCCTGCTCGCTCAGGACCCCCAGGTACAGAGCGGCCCAGCTCCGAAACGGACTCCACGCCTCCGACACCTCCGAGAGATCGTGCTCCGGCCCGTAGCGTTCCGCCATTCCCTGGGCAAGCAGTCGGTCATGCCGAGGCAGAAGGTCAGGAGCATTGGCACCCAGGGTGAGGACGGTGTCGATGCCCGCAGGTCCGAGGCCCCTGATGCGTCCCAGTTTCGCGCGTGCCGAGGCCGGGTCGAGCGACCGCAGGAAGGAGGCGTCCAGGCGTCCGTCGAGCGCGGCGACCGCGACGTCATGCAGGTACCCGGGCTTTCGGCCGGGCATCTCCTCCACCCTCTGCCTCAGGACGTTCGGGCAGGGAAGCGCCCCTTCCTCCCCGTGCTGGTAGATGAAACCCTTCCACGCCCGCACTGCTTCGTCCCCGCGCATGCGTCCAACCATGACCGACCACGCGGCCGCCTCGTAGGGTGAGTGGAATCCCCATGGCCGCAGCCCTTCGAGTTGGGTCTGCGCATCGGCCATGACCGGATCGCGCTCGGCAACCCGTGGCCACTCTGTTGCGTCCACATCCAGGGACGTGAACCGCAGCACCTGAGCCGCCGCAGCCTCAAGGTCGCCGTCACCGGTCACGTGGATCACGGCGTGATCGTCACGCTGGCTGATCCGCGCTTCCACGAGGCGCCAGTCGCACTCGGCTCGAAATGTGATTCCGACGGTGCCGTTGTGCGACGTCGAGGAGAGATCGTCGACAACACAGGAGGATCTCCGCCACACCCGGGCACTCATCGCCAGCGACCAGGGTCCCACCACCCTTGCCGAAACCTCGTGGACGGGCTGCCCCCTTCGCAAGTGACGATCGCTGCGCGTACCCCGACGTGGAGGGGTGACGACAGAACTGGGCGCCTCGCGCGCCGGCTCCGTCGAGGTGCGAGGGACGGGCGCATTCATGCTCATTCTCCTTCGCAACGTACCTACAACAAAAATCCCCGGCACGCATGTGTAGGAAGTTTTCCAAGGCGGCCCCCGCTTCGCCTGGTCGGCACATTACAGCAAGATCAATCCCAAAAAATAATTGGGCTGCTTGCTGCTCGCTCAAGCAGATCGAATAGGGCGGGCGGATCTTGGTATACCGACGAATTGACGTCTTCTGAATATCCGCTCCAATCAACCCCAATTCAGAATCCCGAAAGCGTTCCAACCGATGGGTCAGGGCCCACTGGAGAAGACTCAGTCTGACTTCGACTTGATCCGTAGAAAGCGCCCCGGGACAGACTTCGGCTGGCGGATAGGCGGGTTCCTCAAGGTAGTGACGGAGCCATCGAAATTGACTACCTCAACCCACCGAGATTTCCCGCCCATGGCATCCTGGCCGCGTACGAGGACCCTGACGGCGAGAAGGGCCCAAGCCAGCATCCCGCTTCGGCTGGCCCCCGGCCCCGGTGACGTAGGTGAGCGTCGCCGGCTAGGCCTCAAGACCGTGGATCAGCCGGTAGGCGCGGCCCTGGCACTCGAGGGTTGCCGAACAAAGTCATCACGAGCGAACCGGTCCTCGGTGGCACCGCCTCGTCGCGGTGAAGGTCAATGACCTGCGGGTGATCAGATCCACGCATAGGGCCGCCGACTGAGGTGTGGGGTGGTCCTTCGATACGCCAGGCGACTTCGTCGCGATGGCTACTCAGGAAACAGATCGTGGTGCCCATCTGAGGTGAATCATGCTCCGAGTAGGCTTGATGCATCGATGGCCGCTCAGCAGGGGGGGTCAAAAGAGCTGTTTTCAGGAGTTTGTATGTCGAAGCGCAACACGTTTTCTCGTAGCCTCCATGATGTTGGTTTGGCGGCTTGGTTCGGTGGATCACTGATGGGGGCGGTGGGGCTCAACGGGGCCACCGCGCAAGCCAAGTCGTCCCAGGAGACCTTGCGTCTGTCCTCGATCGGGTGGGCACGGTGGACTCCGGTGGCGATCGCCGCTATCGGTGCCCACGCTGTGGGTGGGGTCGGGCTCATCGCCAGCAACACGGACCGGCTGAAGCGCCAGGACGAGGCCAAGGCCAACACGGTCATCAAGCTGGTTTTGACTGTTGCTGCGGCCGCGGTGACTGCCTACAGCGGGATTCTGGGCAAGAAGGTGTACGACCACCAGGACGAACCCACCGAGGGCGCCACTGAACCCGCCCCGAACGCCGATCCGGAACTTGCCTCAGCGCAGCGTCAGCTGCGCTACTGCCAGTGGGCGATCCCGGCTCTGACGGGTGCAGCCATTGTGCTGGGTGCCCAGCAGGGTGAACAGCAGCGTCCCGCTGAACAAGCCAAGGGATTCTTCAAGTCCCACCTGTCCTGACGGCGACCCACGCCCCTGGCCCGCAAAGTTGGGTCAGGGGCGTGGAGCCCCGGGGGCATACGTATCCGTGCCAGGGGCGTTGGATCCGCTGCTAGCGCGCCGTCAATACCGGGCGGGTAGAGAAGTTGCGGCAGTCAGGTCCTCGGGTGCGTGGAGGTGGAATCCGCGTTCGACACCCCACCTGACAGCATCGGCCCGCCGCTCCACACCCATCTTGCGGTAGGCGGTGCGGATGTAGCTCTTGGCCAAAAGCCCCTGAGATGAAGACTTGGCCGCCGTGGATGGCACGGATGGCAGTGGTCAACTCCGGTGTGGAGGAGGCCTTGGAGATGCAGCCACGACATCCTATGTGGATGGCCGTGTCCAGCAAGGTGGGCGTGATGTGGTGTCAATCAGTGTCACATCCACCGTCGCCGAGTTCGCATGCTGCGATTCGGAACCGATGACCCGGATGCTGGAGTCCGCCTCTTTCAGCATGGAGGCGATCCCGTGCGTTGTGATCTCGGGGGCACCCTCCACGGCTACTCGCACCATTTTGCTTTCCAGCACGGGCCTGAGACTACCCCTGATGCCCTACTTCCGTCGCAACTCTTACTACCCTTTAGGCCACACTCTGCGAAAACACCCCCATGTGGGTTTGACTAGCCCCTTCGCCGTTTATGCTTATGAGCGGTCGTGTTGCTGATCCGGAGGCGCACGACTCGCATGAGCCCACCTTTGGGCCCTTGAGTCACGGCGACCCCGCCGTGCCCCAACACATTTCCGTGCCTGACTGTTGGACCGAACTCGAGCGGATCCGACGCACACACTTTGCCCGTCATCGCGGGTGAAGTCGTTGATTCCAGCAGGCCGGTGGATACCACCTGCCCCATCCAAATATTTTGGAGTACCCAGTCATGTCCAACACACCCAAAGCAACCAACCCAGCGGCGGCCGACGGCAGCCACGCCGTGGTAGCAGCCGGCACCGTTGACCGGCGCACCGACGATGACACCCTGTCGTGGAAAGACACACTCTTTGGTAGCGACCGCTCCGAAGATGTCCGCAACGTTTCCTGGGGGGCCATCTTCGCCGGCATCGCCAGCTTCTTGGCCATCGTCCTGCTCTTCGCTTTGGCCACCGCCTCATTCGGGCTCGATGGATCCTCCACCGGTGCCACGATCATGACCATCCTCGGGCTGGTCCTGGGGCTCTTCATTGGCGGCGCCGTCGCCGGTGCACTGGCCGTCAGGGCGGGATTCCTCCACGGGTTCATCACCTGGGCAGGCTCCGTGGTGGCCGCCGTTGTGCTGGCGACCATGATCACCCTCGGCGCCGCCGGTGCCGTGGGTGGTGTCCTGGGCACCGTCACCCAAGGCCTCGGCCAGGCGGTCCAGGTCCAGCCCGGCGACACCGTCCCCACGCCCACCCAAGAACAGCTCGACAAGGCCGGCCAGACCCTGGAGCAGTACCAGGAACAGGCCAAGCAGACCGCCCAAGACGTTGCCGACGCGGCCCAGAAGGGCGCCACCACCGGCTTCTGGGGGCTCCTCCTGGGTAGCCTCGTGGCCGCCGTTGGTGGCCTCGTCGGATCCCGCACCGTCGCCAACAAGGACCCCAAC
>JBDSRF010000177.1:0-17806 GCA_039929445.1 Arachnia sp.
GGCGACGTGAAGCCCCGGGCCCAGCAAGGCGGCGTCGCTGTGTTCCACCTCCAACGATTCACCGGACGGGAGGTACCGACGCCTGGGCACGAACGACGGCGCCGGCACCTGCGCGGCGGCCGGGAACACCTGGCGGCGCCAGGCCGCGGAGGCGGCCTGGCCGCCCCGCAGGACGAGCGGCTCCGGGAAGGGCGAGAAGGCGCCCGGATGGCCGGCGCACGATCCTCGTCGCTGCGACCACTCCACCGTCGCCCCCGGCAGCGCCACCACCACCTCCCCGGCTGACCCGGCGAACCATGGCACGAGCGCACCCGGCGCGGTGACGGCGACGGTGGGGGTGGTGACCGTGGCAACGTCGGCTCCCAGATTCGCCACGTCCACCTCCCACTGCACACGCGGGTGGCGTCGCAACCGCACTCGGGCAGCCACGACACCGGGGACCTCCCAGGCCCACAGGTCGTCCTCGTCGCCGGGAACCCGTCGCCAGTCAGCGGGGAAGGAGAAGTCCCAGGTGCTGTCGTCGAACTCCAGGCTCAGCCCGGAGGCCAGAACACGGGCCTCGATGCGGCCGGGATCACCGTCGTCGACGAGCAAGTCAGTCGTTTCCTGAGGGCTCGGGCGTGTGTGGTTCCGGCACCAGTGCGGTGATGACCGACCCGTCGGCCCGGCGGTTGCCGGTGACGGGGTGCGTGGCGTCCAGTGACGGCAGGCAGATGCCCTGGCCGTCGAGTTCCACCCGCACGGGGTCGGGGCCCTCCACGCACACCTTCTCGCCGCGAACGCTCAACTCGACGGGGTCCCCCTCCTCCAGGGTGAAGCTGATGTGGTCGCGCTCCAGGCTCACCCGGATGCGGGAGCCCCGGATGCGCAGCGGGAACACCATGCTGGGCCACGTCCCGGGTAGGCGCGGGTCGAAGGTGATCTTGCCGTGGTAGTCCCGCATGCCAGCGAAGCCGTAGACAAGCGCGTTCCACACCCCACCGGTGGAGGCGATGTGGACGCCGTCGCGGGCGTTGTTGTGCAGGTCAGCCAGGTCCACGAACAGGCCGGTCTGGAAGTAGTCCATGGCCATGTCCTGGTAGCCCACCTCGGCAGCGATGATGGACTGCACCACCGCGGAGAGGGTGGAGTCGCCCGTGGTGATGGGGTCGTAGTACTCGAAGTCCGCGCGCTTCTGCTCCAGGGAGAACTGGTCTCCCTGCAGGAACAGGGCCAACACCACGTCGGCCTGCTTGATGACCTGGAACCGGTAGATCACCAGCGGGTGGTAGTGCAGCAGCAGCGGGTACTTGTCCTCAGGGGTGTTCTCGAGGTCCCACAACTCCCCCTGCAGGAAGATGTCGTCCTGCGGGTGGATCCCCAGCGTCTCGTCGAACAGCACGACCATGCCGCCGGCGCACCGTTCCCACTCGTCGATCTCGTCCTGCCGAAGCCCCAGCGACTCCGCGACCCGCTGGAAGGCGGCCGGATCCTCCCGGTGCATCTCCCGCATGAGGTGGGCGGCGTTGGACAGGTTCGCGCGGGCCATCACGTTGGTGAACATGTTGTTGTTCACGACGGTGGTGTACTCGTCGGGGCCCGTCACGCCATGGATGTGGAAGGTTTCGGTCCCGTCGCGCTCGGTGCGCCAGAACCCCAGATCCGCCCACAGCCGCGCCGTCTCCACCATGACGGCGGCGCCGTCGCGGTACATGAACTCGGTGTCGCCGCTGGTGTCCCTGTACTTGGCGAAGGCAAACGCCACGTCCGCGTCGATGTGGTACTGCGCCGTGCCTGCCGCGTAGTAGGCGGAGGCCTCCTCGCCGTTGATGGTGCGCCACGGGAACAGCGCACCGTCCTGCGACAGGACGCGGGCACGCTCACGGGCCTGCGGCAGCAGGCTGACGCGGAACCGCAGCACGTTGCGTGCCACCCGCGGGGTCGTGTAGATGAGGAACGGCACCAGGTAGATCTCGGTGTCCCAGAAGTAGTGGCCTTCGTAGCCGGAGCCTGTCAGGCCCTTGGCGGCGATGCCGTGCTGGTCGCTGCGGGCGGCGGCCTGGGCAAGCTGCAGGAGGCACCAGCGGACGGCCTGCTGGACGTGCGGCTGCCCCTCGATGACGACGTCGGTGTTGCGCCAGAAGTCGTCGAGCCATTCCCGCTGGGATTTCCAGTAGTACCCGAAGCCCTTGTCGCGGACACGATCCAGCGTCCGGCGGCACCGGTCGAACAGCTCTGGCACCGGCACGCCGCGCGACGAGTGGTAGACGGCGGCCTTGCGCACCACAATGGGGCGGCCCTGGCGTGCCTCGATGCGGTAGATCTGGCGTCCCAGGTCGTCCTCGGCGGCGGCGATCGACTCGAACTCGTTGTCCGTGTCGATGTAGTGGTCCGTGCCGACGGCCAGCGTCATGCCGGAGTCCGTGGTCTCGTACCCCAAAGCGGTCCGGTTCCCCACGGACCAGTGGCCCTGCGGCTGCAGGACGCGCCCGTTGAAGCGGCTGGAGCGCCGCGGGTCGAAGTTGCCCACCTGCTTGACCTCCGGGCGGCGGAAGTCGTCGAATCCGTCCTGGCGGTTGAGGATCTGCGAGCTGATCACGATGGGGGCGTCGCCGTCCAGCATGGTGATCTCGAGTTCGTAGAGCGCCAGGTGGCGGTCTGTGAAGGACACCATGCGGCTGGAGTTGACCTGCACCCGCTTGCCCGAGGGCGTCCGCCACACCAGGGTGCGGGTCAGCTTGCCGGAGCGGAAGTCCAGCGCGCGCTCGTAGCCCTCGAGGTCCGCCTGCGACAGCATCAGCGGCTCGTCGTCGACGTAGAGCTTCATGGTCTTCGTGTCGGGCACGTTGACGATGGTCTGGCCGGTGTCGGCGAACCCGAAAGCCTCCTCCGCGTGGCGGATCCGCCACGTCTCGTGGAAGCCGTTGATGAAGGTGCCGTGCGCGTACGACTTGCGGCCCTCCTCCGGGTTCCCCCGCATCCCCAAGTAGCCGTTGCCGACGGAGAACAGCGTCTCCGTGGTGCCCAGGTCGTCGGCTCCGGGGGGCTCCACCTCCACGAGGCGCCACTCCTCCAGCGGGAACCGCCACCTGTTCAGGGGGTCGGAGAACACGCTGCGCTTCACGGTCCCACCAACTCCATGAGGTCGTTGACGACAACGTCGGCGCCGGCGAGCGTCAGGGCGGGTTCGCCGACGCCACGGTCGACGCCCACCACCAGCCCGAACGCCCCGGCCGCGCCTGCGGCGACGCCGGAGATGGCGTCCTCGATGACCACGGACTGCTCGTGGGCCACGCCCAGGCGATCGGCCGCGAACTCGTAGGTGTCGGGGGCCGGCTTACCGGGCAGCCCCTCGTCCCGGGCGACGCTGCCGTCGACGACGATCTCGAAGCGATCCGAGAGTCCCGCGGCCCGCAGCACCTGCGGCGCATTCTTCGACGACGACACGACAGCCAGTCGGGCGCCACCCTCGCGCAGTCGGTCGAGCAGTGCCACGGAGCCGGGGTAGGGCGTGACGCCGTCGCGTTCGATGATGGTGTTGAAGGCATCGTTCTTGAGGTTGCCGAGGCCGCACACGCTCTCCCGCGTGGGGTCGTCCTCGGGGGTGCCTTCGGGCACGGTGATGCCACGGGAGGCAAGGAAGTCGCGGACGCCGTCGTAGCGGGGCTTGCCGTCGACGTGGGTGAAGTAGTCGTCGTCGGTGTAGGGCTGGGTGATCCCCCGGCGCGCCAGGAAGTCGTTGAACATGTCGGCCCAGGCCAGCATGTGGATCTCGGCAGTGGGAGTGATGACCCCATCGAGGTCGAACAGCCAGGCCCGATAAGAGGTCAAGTCCATGGCTGCAGCCTAACAACGTTCGGCGGGTGCGGCCCGCCACGAGTGCGCCTGAACACGACACCCAGCAGGCGGCCGGGCCGGTCAGCGTTTCGGCGCGTGCTTGCGGTTCTGACAGCCGGGGCACCAGTACAGATTTCGGCCCTCCAGCAGGGTGGTGCGGACCTCGCGCCCGCACACCAGGCACGGCTGGCCGGCGCGGCGGTACACGTAGACCTCCCCGCCGTGACGGTCCTCCCGCGGCTCCCGGTCCTGCGCCGTCGGGGAGTGCTCGTCGACGACGGTGTCGATACGGCCGGCACCGACGGCCGTGTGCATGATTTCGACGAGGTCGCCCCAGATGGCCTGCCAGGTGCGACGGTCGATCTCCCGGCCCGGGGTGGTGGGCCGCAGGCGCAGCCGATAGAGCACCTCCGCGCGGAAGATATTGCCCACCCCGGCCGCGATCCGCTGGTCCATGAGCAGCGCCGCCACGGTCTTGCCGGACCGGCTCAGCCGCTGGAACCCCACCTCCGGGTCCGCATCCTCGCGCAGCGGATCCGGTCCGGACGCCGCCCGCACCTCGTCCCTCTCGGCCGTGCTGATGGCCCTGCACCACTGCGGCCCGCTGAGGAGGGCCTCGGTGGCGCCATCCGTGATCCTCAACCTGATCTGGCCGCGCAGCGGGGCGGCCGGTTCGATCCGCAGCTTCCCGATGAGGCCCAGGTGAATGTGGATCCAGCGGGGCTCAGGGACGTCGAACTCGATGAAGAGGTGTTTGCCGACGGCCTCCGCCCCCACGAGCGTGGCACCGTCAAGGCGCTGGGACTCCACCGCGAACCGTCCCTGCGGCGAATCGACCCGCACATCCTCGCCCCCGAAAGCGGCGGCAAGATGCGTGGCCAGGCGGTGGATCACGTGTCCTTCAGGCATTCCACAACAGTAGGGAAGAAAATACTTTTGAACTACTGCATCCAAACGCACCGCCCCGAGCGAAGTACTGGTCAGAGGGTGGTGATCACCACTCACACACATCTTGAAAGGATCGTCCCCATGAAGTTGCAGCGACTTCTTGCCGCCGGAGCCCTCGCCCTGGCCGCTTCACTTTCCGCCGTACCCGCGGCGCACGCAGCAGACAACGCGAGCGTCTCGATCCTGCACGCCATTCCCGGCGCCACCGTCGACGTCTACGCCAACGGCAAGGAGCTCCTCAAGGACTTCAAGCCCGGCACGCTCACCGATCCCCAGATGCTTCCCGCCGGTGACTACGACCTGAAGGTCGTCGCTGCAGGGGCAGGCGCTGACGGCGCCGCTGTCGTCGAGGCCAGGGGCGTCACCGTCCCGGCCGGCGCCAACATCACCGTCGTCGCCAACCTCACCGCCGACGGCAAGCCGGCCTTGAACGCGTTCGTCAACGACACCTCCGCTTCCAAGGATGGTGGACGCATCACGGTGCGCCACGTGGCAGCCGCTCCGGCCGTCGACATCCGCGCAGGTGGCAAGGCCGTCATCAAGGGCCTCACGAACCCCAAGGAAGCCAAGATGGACATCGCCGCCGGCACCCTGAACGTTGATGTTGTTGCCGCCGGCACCGACACCGTCGTCCTCGGCCCGGCCGACGTCAAGATCGCAGCTGGCAAGAACGTCATCGTCTACGCCTGGGGCAGCCTCACGGACAAGAACCTGGCCCTCGCGGTCCAGAGTGTTGACCTCATGAAGGCCGGCACCAAGCCCGGCATGCCTCACACCGGCGCCGAGGGCCCCAGCTCCTCTGCTCCCATCACCGCCGCGTTCCTCGGCGCCCTGCTCATCGCAGGCACCGCGGTCGTCGCAACCCGCCGTCGGGTCTCCACCAAGGCCTGACATCTCCATGGACTCCCGGCCCGCCGCCCCCCGCGGGCCGGGAGTTCCTTCTTCCCCACGACGCTTGTGGCAGACTGCCCGTTGTGACAGTTGAGTCGTTCCCCAGTCCGGTGGCCGCCTTGGCCGCTCGACTGGTGGCGGGTGACGAAAGCGCACTCCAAGAGGCATTCACACGCTGGTCCAGGCTGGTGCACACCATCGCCCGGTCCGCCCTTGGATCTTCCGCCGACGCTGACGACGTCACCCAACAGGTCTTCATCGCCGCATGGAAATCCCGCCACACGCTCCGCCCGAGCGACGAAGCCTTACCGGCCTGGCTCCTGGGCATCTGCAAGTTCAAGATCACCGACGCGCTGAGGGCCCGGACCCGTTCCTTCAGGACCGAGGAATCGGCAAAAGTGAATGGCGAGCCCGAGACCAACGCCCACGTCAATGAGGTACTTGACCGGGTGGTCGTGCGGGATGCGCTGGAAGGTCTGGGAGACCCCCGTGGGCAGGTCCTGAGGATGGTGTTCCTGGAGGACAAGACCCATGACGTGGTCGCCAAGGAATTGGGACTACCGTTGGGCACAGTCAAGAGCCACGTGAGACGTGGCCTCGAAAAACTACGCAACATCTTTGAGGAGGTGGATTCATTACATGCCTGAGATCATCGACGACAACACCATGGACGCAGTCATCGAACGCTTCCGTCACTCCTCCACCAACCCCCCGGAGTGGTCAGCACCCTCCGAAGGCACGTGGGAGCGCATTACCAAGGAACTCCAGTTCGCGCCCCCCGCCGCCCCGGACACCCACATCGGCCCTAACCCGGACGCCGGACCCAGGAACCCCGGGCGCCGCGCACTCTTCTTCGGCGCAGGCGGACTGCTGGTGGGCGCCGCCCTGGGCGTGGCCGGCTACCGCGCCGTCGAGTCCGTGGCAGACGTCCGCGACTCGGCCGTGAAGCGCGCCGTCCTCACGCCGCTGGACAAGACTGACGAGAAGTTGGGCATCGCGGAACTTCGCCCCCTGAAGGTGGGCTACAGCCTGTCCGTGGACGTGCCCAAGGGCGCCACCCACGTCGGCGGCTACGTCGAGGTGTGGCTCATCAACGTCGACCTCAAGCGCATGATCTCCGTCGGCATCTTCGCCGCAGGGACGGCAGCCAACTTCTACGTGGATGACGACCTCATCAACGCCGGCTACCTCATCGTGGACCTGTCGAACGAAGAGTTCGACAACGAGCCCCGCCACTCCGGCGACACCATCATGCGCGGGGAACTGCGGGCCTGACGCTGCACCGGGCCGGCCCGCAGGACCGGCTCAGCCCTTGTTGTCCTGCTCGCTGATCTGGTCAATGCGCCGCTGGTGACGCTTCTCACCGGAGAAGGGCGTGTTGATGAACACGTCCACCATTTCCCAGGCGTCCTCCAGCGACTGCATCCGGCCGCCCAGTGAAATGATGTTGGCGTCGTTGTGTTCCCTGGCCAGGCGCGCAATCTCGCTGTTGTACGCCAACGCGGCCCGGATCCCCTTGACCTTGTTGGCGGCGATCTGTTCGCCGTTGCCGGAGCCACCCAACACGATGCCGATGCCGGACTCGGCGGCCACGGCCTCGGCGCACGGAATCACGAACATTGGGTAGTCGTCGACGGCGTCGTAGGTTTCCGCACCGTGGTCCACAACGTCGTGGCCGGCCCGCCCCAGTTGCTCCACAAGGTAGTTCTTCAGTTCGAAAGCAGCATGGTCGGTGGCAATGTGAACTCTCATGGCCTTAACTATTCCATGTGGAACGGGACTGCGGGGCAGGCGTGTCAGCCATATAGGTTGGGCAGATGCACCGCGTGGAAACGATCCCTCTTGCCGACACGATGACCCCTGAGCTGCGCGCCTACGCCGCGGCCATGCGGGACGGCTTCTTCGAATCCCCCATGTCCGAGGAGGGGCTGCAGACCTGGCAGCGGCACCTCCTGGCCGACGGCACCCGGCTGCGGGTGGTGCGGGACACCGAACGCCCGTTCGGGAAGGCCGAGGAACCGGTGGCCACATTCGCCTCCTGGAACGGCACCATCAACCCCGGGCACGGGCTGGCCCCCACCAATTTCATCACCGACGTCACCGTCCAGGCGTCGCACCGTCGCCGCGGGCTCATGAACGCACTGATGACCACCGACCTTCTCGAGGCCAAGGCTCGCGGCGACGTCTTCGCCGTCCTGACCGCCACCGACGCGCGGCTCTACGGCAGGTTCGGGTTCGGTGTCACCGCCACTGCACGCCGGCTGGAGATCGAGTCGGGACCCAGATTCCAGGTCCGCACGGACCCGGTGGGGCACTCCGTCTTCGCCGACCCGGAGGCCATCAGCGACCTCCGCCAGAGCCTCTTCGAACGCTTCCACGCCGGCCAGTTCTGGTCCGTGGGTCGCGCCCACCACTACTGGTCCTCGGGCTTCGACTGGAGCAAGCAGCAGCCCGTCGCGCGCCGCGCCGCCGTTCACTTCGACGAGCAGGGCGAGCCCGACGCCACGCTGGTGTTCTCCGTGGAGGACAACCACCTGGAGATCATCGACCTGGTGGGCCTCACCTCCGGTGCAGAGATCGAGCTCCTGCGGCTGCTGGGCCACGGCGAAGCGCACGACAAGGTGATCTGGCCGCGCTGCCACGACGCCCGCCACCCCCTGCCGTGGGCGCTCGTCGACCCGCGCGTGGTGCGCACCAAGGAGGAGTTCGACACCGTGTGGGTGCGGGTCCTCGACGTCGAGAAGGCCGTGGAGCTCCGCGCATTCGACCACGACGGATCCATCACGCTGCACGTGCAGGACTCACAGGGCTACTGCGACGGCACCTGGCACATCACCGTCGAGGATGGACACGCCACCGCCGTGCCCGCCACTGGGACCCCGGACGTCACCATCGACGTCGCGGCCTTCGCCACGGTGCTCTCAGGCCTGCAGGGCGCCGTCGAACTGGCGGTGGCGGGCCTGGCCTTCGGGTCGCCCGAGGACCTGGAGAAGACGAGTACGCTGTTCGCGAAAATGCGCCCACCCGTCGCGGCGTCGATCTTCTGAGACGCACCCGACCCGCTGTCTGATCCCCAGTGCAACCCAGTTGATGCTGACGTCATGAACCAGGGCGGTCGACTGCGACATTCGACACCCGTTTCCCTCCGCCACCACACAGACAGGGCCGCCACAATGATCCCCAGTGCCCCATCCCCGTCGGCCATGACCGTTGGCTACGACTCGGGTAGGGCGGCGCGCCAGCTCATCGGCTTCGGCGGAGCCACGCTCATGATGCTCGGCCTCGGCGCCTTGGGCGTGTGGATGATCATCGCCAGCCTCGCCCAGTGGCAGGGGGCGGGGACGATCATCGGTACCGGGTTCGGGATTTTTTTCGCCCTCCTCGCCCTCATGTCGCTGGTGGGCTGCGCCGAGATCTTGTCGCGGATCATCCGGTCATCCCGACAGCCCCATCCGCTGCTCTCGCTCGA
This sequence comes from Arachnia sp., assembly GCA_039929445.1. Taxonomy (GTDB): domain Bacteria; phylum Actinomycetota; class Actinomycetes; order Propionibacteriales; family Propionibacteriaceae; genus Arachnia. The sequence goes on from JBDSRF010000177.1 coordinate 9,125, forward strand.
AGCGACTGGTGTCACCGGTCTCGTCGGGGCGGGTGCAGACGGTTGCCTCCCCTGGAGCGCGATCGAGTCATTCACTCTCGACGGTCAGGCGCCCCAAACACGACGATCGAGCGACCTCGCGAACCTCAATGCCGGTCACGTCATCGGACAGACCACGAAGCGGCGACTCGACAGTGCGGCAGGGCTCGGGCTCGGGCTGCGCGACGGCCACCGATCGCTGCGAGTGCAGCTCGTCGACGGCCGCAGCGCGTTTCTTGACCTGACTCTGCCAGTCGGCCCTGCGTCCTACGCTCGGCTGGCGCCGCTCATCGCCGATTACGTGCGCGCTCAGAATCCCCGAATCGTCGTGACAGAACCTGCTCGGGCGTGAACCCCCATATCTCTCAGACGTTTCGTTCGTCCCCATGAGCCATCCGGAGGGTCCGGAGACACCCTGACCCGGCACATCACCCGGATGTTCGCGAGACGACCGCCGGGCATGCTGAAGAACTGCGCCGCACTTTCTTCGCGGTCACTCCCCCGCGACTGTGGGGGCACTGACTGCATCCGGGCCCTCGGCCAGGAGCGTGCGGAAGCCGTCCTCGTCGAGGATGGGGCGGCCCAGCTGCTCGGCCTTTTCCGCCTTGGTGCCGGCGTTGTCCCCCACCACCACGAAGTCCGTCTTCTTGCTCACTGAGCCCGCCGCCTTGCCGCCGCGCGACAGGATGGCCTCCTTGGCCTCGTCGCGGGTGAAGCCGGGCAGGGTGCCGGTGACCACCACCGTCAGGCCCTCCAGTGTGCGAGGCGACGACTCGTCCACCTCGTCGGCCATGCGCACGCCGTCGGCGGCCCACTGGTCCACGATCGCCACGTGCCAGTCGACGTCGAACCACTCCTTCACCGACTCCGCGATCACCTGGCCGACACCGTCGGTGTAGGCCAGGTCCTCCAGGCTGGCAGCCCGGATGGCGTCCAGGGAGCCGAACCGAGCGGCCAGCGACCGTGCCGCCGTCGGCCCCACGTGCCGGATGGACAGCGCCACCAGCACCCGCCACAGCGGCTGGTCCTTCGCCTGCTGCAGATTGGCCAGCAGCTTCTCGCCGGTGCTGGAGAGCACACGACCGTCGCGCACCCCGCCCGTCGGGGCCGCCGACGGGTCCTCCAGTTCCTGCTTCTTCGCGGCGCGGGTGTACAACTCGGTGCCCAGCAGGTCCTCGGCGGTGAGCTGGAACAGCCGCGACTCGTCGACCAGGAGGCCGCCCGCCAGCAGCGCTGCGGAGCCCTCCCAGCCGAGTGCCTCGATGTCGAAGCCGCCACGGCCGGCCAGGGCGAACAGCCTCTCCCTCAACTGGCTGGGGCAGGAACGCGAATTGGGGCACCGGATGTCCTTGTCGCCCTCCTTCTGGGGCCGTAGTTCCGTCCCGCAGGACGGGCAGTGCGTGGGCATCACGAACTCGCGTTCGGTGCCGTCGCGCAGCGCCACCACGGGGGCGACGATCTCCGGGATCACGTCGCCGGCCTTGCGCAGCACCACCACGTCGCCGATGAGGACGCCCTTGCGCTTCACCTCGTGGGCGTTGTGCAGCGTGGCCATCTCGACGGTGGAGCCGGACACCACCACGGGCTCCATGACGCCGAACGGTGTGACGCGACCGGTGCGTCCGACGTTGACGCGGATGTCCAGCAGCTTGGTGTTGACCTCCTCCGGTGGGTACTTGAAGGCGACGGCCCACCGCGGGGCGCGCGACGTGTTACCGAGCCGCCCCTGCCCTGTGAAGTCGTCCACCTTGATGACCACGCCGTCGATCTCGTGGGCCACCTCGTGGCGGTGCTCCCCGAAGTACGCGATGAACGCTTCCACCTCGGCGGGCGTGTCCAGCACCTTGTACAGCGGGCTCACGGGCAACCCCCAGGAGGCGAAGCGTTCGTAAGTGCCGCTCTGTGACGAGACGCCCAGGCCCTCGCGCTCCCCCACCCCATGCACGATCATGCGCAGCGGGCGGCTGGCGGTGACCTTCGGGTCCTTCTGCCGCAGCGAGCCGGCGGCCGCATTCCGAGGGTTGGCAAACGGCGCCCTGCCCGCCTCGACGAGTGCGGCGTTGAGGTCCGCGAACCCGGCGACGGGGAAGAACACCTCACCGCGTACCTCCAGCACGGCGGGGACGTCGTCGCCGGTCAGGGTGTGCGGGATCCCGTGGATGGTGGAGACGTTGTGCGTGACGTCCTCCCCCACGCGGCCATCGCCGCGGGTCGCGGCCACGGCCAGCCTGCCGTCGAGGTAGAGCAGGTTGATGGCCAGGCCGTCGATCTTTACCTCGCAGAGCCACGGCCCCTCGCCGGAGCGCGCCAGCCACGCCGACAGTTCCTCGCCGGTGGTGATGTTGTCCAGGCTCAGCAGCCGCTGCCGGTGCGTGACGGGCGCGAAATCAGTGATGGGGGCGGAGCCGACACGGGCCGTGACGGAGTCCACGGACGCCAACTGGGGGTGCGTCTTCTCCAGCGACTGCAGGGCACGCATGGCCTCGTCGTATGCCTCGTCCGACATCGTGGGGGCGTCGGCGCCGTAGTACGCCTGCTGCGCTTTGGTCAGCATGTCGTTGAGTTGGCTCCACTGGCTCCGGGCCTCGTCGAGTGGGTCACCGGACGGTGTGGCCTGCATCATCATGGGCCCATGCTGGCACAGCCCTGCCCCCACCACGATCCCTCTGCGTCCCCGATTCCACGCCCGCCCGCCAGATGATTGCAGGTCGCACTAGTATCGATGGGTCAATGAACACGCCGTCCAGATGAGGGAGCCCACCCACGTGGCCACCGCAAACATCACCCGCACCGAGGCCGAGCAGCGCTCCGGCGTCGTCCGTGCCCACGCCTACCGCGTCACAGTCGACGTGACGGAGCGTGCCACCGACGAACCCACCCGAACGTTCACCTCCCGCACGGAACTGGACATCACGTCGCAGGGCCCGGCCACGCATCTGGATCTGATCGCCGAGCGCGTCACCTCCGCCACCGTCGACGGGGAGCCCATTCCACTCGACGGGTTCGACGGCTACCGGCTGCCACTGCCCGAGTTGGAGGCCGGGGACCACACCGTGGCGGTGGAGGCCATCTGCCGGTTCTCCATCACGGGCGAGGGCCTGCACCGGTTCGTCGACCCCACCGACGGCAAGCTGTACCTGTACTCCCAGTTCGAAACCGCCGACTCCCGCCGGATGTTCGCCAACTTCGAGCAGCCCGACCAGAAGGCCACGTTCCAGCTCACCGTGCTGGCGCCGCTCGACTGGGTGGTCATCAGTAACTCCGCCCGCGTGCAGCCCGAGGACCTCGGCGACGGCGTCGGGCGCTGGGTGCACGCGCCCACCCCGCCGGTGTCCACCTACATCACGGCACTGGTGGCCGGCGAATACCACGTGGTCGACGGCCAGATCCACTCCGCCGCCGGGGTACTGCCCGCAGCAGTGGCGTGCCGGGCGTCACTGGCGGAGTTCCTGGACGCCGACCGCATCCTGCAGACAGCGCAGCGCGGCTTTGAGGTGTTCGAGGACACCTTCGGCGTGCCCTACGCCTTCGACAGCTACGACCAGATCTTCGTCCCGGAGTTCAACGCCGGTGCCATGGAGAACGCCGGCTGCGTGACGTTCCGCGACGAGTACCTGTTCCGGTTCCGCGTCACGGCCCGCGAGATGGAGTCCCGCGACAACACGATCCTGCACGAGTTGGCCCACATGTGGTTCGGCGACCTCGTCACCATGGCCTGGTGGGATGACCTGTGGCTGAACGAGTCGTTCGCCGAATGGGCGTCGCACTTCGCCGCCGACGAGATCGCCCGCCGCCATGGTGGCGACGCCAACCCGTGGGCATCGTTCAGCAACGAGCGCAAGGCGTGGGCGTACCTGCAGGACCAGCTGAGCACCACCCACCCGATCGCCGCCGACATGGGCGACCTCGACAAGGTGGAACAGAACTTCGACGGCATCACCTACGCCAAGGGCGCATCGGTGCTGAAGCTGCTGGTCTCGGTCGTCGGCACCGAGGCCTTCGCGGCCGGTGTCACCGAGTACTTCCACAAGCACGCCTGGGGCAACACCACCCTCAGCGACCTCCTGGTGGAACTCGAGGCCGCCAGCGGGCGCGACCTGTCGTGGTTCACGGGCCAGTGGCTGGAGACCGCCGGCGTCAACACGCTGCGCGCCGACTTCGACGTTGACGAGGACGGCCGCTTCACCCGCTTCGCCATCACGCAGAGCGCCGCAGCCGAGCACCCGACCCTGCGCCGGCACCGCCTCGGCGTCGGGATCTTCACCCTCGCCGGCGGGGAGCTCTCCCGCACCCACCGGGTGGAACTCGACGTCGAAGGGGAATCCACGGACGTCCCGGACCTCGTGGGCGTCCACCGTGGCGACGTGGTGCTCGTCAACGACGGCGACCTCACCTATGCGAAGGTCCGCTTCGACTCCGACTCCGCCGCCGCCCTCGTCGAGCACATCGGTTCCCTGAAGGACCCCCTGGCGCGCGCCGTCACGTGGTCCTCGTTCTGGGACTCGGTGCGCGACGGCGACATCGCAGCGCAGGACTTCGTGCGGCTCGCGCTGCGCGGCATCCACAGCGAGACGGACATGGCGGCCACCACCACGGTGCTGTCGCAGGCCGCCGCCTGCTCGGGCCGGTTCACCGCCCCCGAGCTGCGCGAGGCCGCCAACGCCCGCCTCGCCTCCGGTCTCGCACGGCTACTCCAGCACGCCGAGCCCGGCTCCGACAAGCAGTTGGTGATTGCCAAGGCACTGGTCGGGGCTGCCCGCTCCGACGAGGCCGTCGAACTGGTCGGCGGCTGGCTGGACGGCGAGGAGGTCCCCGACAAGCTCGCCGTGGACACCGGCCTGCGCTGGTCCATCGTGTCGGCCCTGGCGCGTCTCGGTGCCATCGACGCCTCGGCCATCGACGAGGAACTGCATCGCGACAACACCAGCGCCGGGGCCGAACGTGCCGCCGGTGCCAGGGCGGGACTGCCCGACCCGGAGCACAAGGCGGAGGCCTGGCGCCTCGCCGCGGAGGATTCCGACGTCCCCAACGAGACGCACCGCAACATCGCCATGGGGTTCTGGCACCTCGGCCAGGAGGACACCACCGCGGGCTACGCGGAGAAGTACCTCGACGTCGCCGGCAGCATCTCCCGCCGCGAGGGCATCTGGGCGGAGCGCGGGTACGCCACCATGGCCACCGTGCTGCGCTGGCTGTTCCCCGACCCCCTCATCAGCCACGACCTCGTGGAACGCTACGACGCGTGGTTGGCGGAGACCGGCCCCAGCCCGCAGGTCCAGCGCTCCGTCACCGAGCGTCTCGACGAGGCCCGCCGCGCCCTGCTCTGCCAGGAACGCAGCCGGGTGGCTGCACGGCCGGAGTGACCACGACTGCGCCGGGCGCGACAAACGTCCGGCGCAGGCCGTATCCTTGCCTTCCATGAACTGGTTGCTTCCGCTCGAGACCCTTCCCGGTTGGCCTGAGGCACCCGCGGTCTCCGCCACACACATGATTTTTTTGTTGGTGATCGCGCCGCTGGCTTGCGCCATCGTCGTCGCACTCCTCGCCTTCACCCCCGCCCTGGGACGCCGCTTCCGGGGCGAACTCGCCGCCGAGGACGCGCATGCCCAGGCGTACCCGGCCCTCGAGGACGCGGCCCACGCGCAGCGCGCCGTCGAACCCGTGGCACGCCGCGGACAGACCGAGCTCGACGCTTGAGCCCGGACAGCGTCACCCCCGACAGCCCGGCCGGCGACGTGAAGTCGGTCATGAACGCCTCCGAGATCGCGCGGACCACCACACGCATGAGCCACGAGCTACTCGAACTGGCGGGCGGTGCCGACGACCTCGTCATCCTGGGCATCCTCACCCGCGGTGTGCCGCTGGCCCGGCGCATCGCGCAGGCCGTCGGTGACGCCGAAGGCGTCGAGGTGCCCTGCGGCGAACTGGACATCACCATGTACCGCGACGACCTCCGCAGCCAGCCGCTGCGACCAGTGGGCCGCACGGTCCTCCCGGGTCCCATCGACGACAAGGTCGTGGTGCTGGTCGACGACGTCCTGTTCTCCGGCCGCACCGTCCAGGCGGCGCTGATCGCGCTAGCCGACCTCGGCCGCCCTGCCAAGATCCTCCTCGTGGTGCTCGTGGACCGCGGGCACCGCGACATGCCCATCCAGGCCCACATCGTCGGACGCCAACTCCCCACATCCCGCAGCGAACGCGTGCGGGTCGCCATGGCCGAGATGGACGGCCACGACGAAGTCACCATCGAACCGGACGAGGCCACCCTGTGAAAGATCTCCTTGGCATCGAGGGCATGCCCCTGGACGACATCCGGGCAGTCCTGGCCACGGCCGAGGAGATGCACGAGATCCAGCAGCGGCCCATCAAGAAGCTGCCGGCGCTCCGTGGCCGCACCGTGGTCAACCTGTTCTTCGAGGATTCCACCCGCACCCGCTCCTCCTTCGAGCTTGCCGCCAAGTGGCTGTCGGCCGACGCCATCAACGTCGCCGCGAAGGGCTCCTCTGCGTCCAAGGGCGAGTCCATGCGGGACACCCTCATGACGCTGGACTCAATGGGCGTCGACGCCATCGTCATGCGACACGGCGGCTCCGGCTCGGTGGCACAGGCCGCGGGTTGGGTGAAGGCCGCCATGATCAACGCCGGCGACGGCACCCATGAGCACCCCACGCAGGCACTGCTGGACGCGCACGCGATGCTGCGCCACTTCCGCGCCCACAACCTGGGCGACCTGGAGGGCAAGGAGGTGGTCATCGTCGGTGACCTGCTCCACTCCCGCGTGGTGCGCTCCAACTGCCTGTTGCTGCCGCAGCTCGGCGCCCACGTCACCCTCGTGGCGCCCCCCACGCTCATGCCCCCCGGGGTCGCGACGTGGAACGCGGACGTCAACCACGACCTGGACGCCGCCCTGCCCGCCGCCGACGTCGTCATGATGCTGCGCGTGCAGCGCGAGCGCATGCTGGGCGGGTTCTTCCCCTCGGAGCGGGAGTACACCATCCGCTACGGCCTCACGGCGCAGCGGCTCACCAAGCTGCAGGCCCACACCGTCATCGCCCACCCCGGACCGCTGAACCGCGGTCTGGAGATCTCCTCGGCCGCCGCCGACAGCGCCCGCTCCATCGTGCTCGACCAGGTGTCGGCCGGTGTGGCCGTCCGCATGAGCGTGCTGTACCACCTGCTCGCCGCCTAGACCCCAGGATTAACCATGACCTCTCCCCGCTTCCTGAGTAGCCCCGCGACGAAGGAGCCGGGCGTATCGAAGGACACCTCCGCCTTCGTTATCACCGGTGCCCAGCTCCCGGACGGCAGCCGCACCGACCTCTTCATCTCCGACGGGGTCCTCGTCGGCGAGCGCCCCAGCGATGCCGAGGCCATCGACGCCGACGGGCTCATCGCCCTGTCCGGTCTCGTGGACCTTCACACGCACCTGCGGGAGCCGGGCCGGGAGGATGCCGAGACGGTGGCCTCCGGATCCCTTGCCGCCGCCCGCGGCGGGTTCACGTGCATCCACGCCATGGCCAACACCACGCCCGTCACCGACACAGCCGAGAACGCCGAGCACATCGCCGACCTCGGCCGCGACGCCGGCCACGCCCAGGTGGTGCCCATCGGCGCCATCACGAAGGGGCTCGCCGGCAAGGAACTCGCCGAGCTGGGGCTGATGCACCAGTCCCGTGCCGGAGTCCGTGTGTTCTCCGACGACGGCAACTGCGTGATGGACCCGGGCATCATGCGCCGCGCGTTCGAGTGGGTGCGGCCCTTCGACGGCGTCCTGGCCCAACATGCCCAGGACTCCGGACTGGCCGGGCCCGGGGCCTGCTGCCACGAGGGTGAGCTATCGGGCCGTCTGGGGCTGGCCGGTTGGCCGCCCGTCGCCGAGTCCGTCATCATCGCCCGCGACGTGCAGCTCGCCGAGGCCACCGGATCGCGCCTGCACGTCTGCCACGTCACCTCCGCCGAGGGCGTCGACGTCATCCGCTGGGCCAAGACGCGCGGCATCAACGTCACGGCCGAGGCCACCCCGCACCACCTGTACCTGACCACCGCCGAGGTGGTGGGCTACGACACGCTCTACAAGGTGAACCCGCCGCTGCGCACCGACGAGCACGTCGAGGCCATCCGTGCCGCGTTGGCTGACGGCACCATCGACATCGTCGGCACCGACCACGCCCCCCACGCCCCGCAGGACAAGGACCACGCCTTCGCCGACGCCCGGCCCGGGATGCTGGGGCTGGAGCAGGCGCTGGCCGTCGTCATGGAAACCATGCTCCACACCGGGCGCCTCGACTGGGCTGGCGTCGCCGACCGCATGAGCGCGGCACCCGCGCGGATCGGTCGCGTAGCGGAGCAGGGCCGGCCGCTGGCCGTCGGCGAACCCGCCAACCTGGTGCTGGTGGATCCGTCGCGGCGCGCCACGGTCGACCGCGACACCTCCGCCTCGCTGAGCCGCAACAACCCGTACCACGGCCGCGACCTGCCCGACCCGGTGGAGATGACCATGTGGCGGGGCCGCATCACCCACCGCCGCTGAGGCGGGGACCGGGCAAAACGCTCGCACCGACCGCGCGATCTGACGTCAGACCTTGGAGCCCCACTCCCCCGGGTGGGAAGATCACTTCAGCTCTGCAAAGTCGCGAGGAAAGGTGCATTGCGTGCCCACAAAAT
>JBDSRF010000178.1:0-25477 GCA_039929445.1 Arachnia sp.
ACGCACGCAACCCCCACAGGTACCGCCGCAAACCGACAGCGCCCGGCGCCCCCGGCCGTGTCATCGGACTGAAACGTCAGGCATGGTTCACGGAACCTGCGTGGCCTCCGCGGACTCCGCCGGGGCAGGCTTTTGGTCCTTGACCACGGGCTTGCTGTCCACACCCGCCTCCTTGCGCTGCTGCGGCGTGATGGGCGCCGGGGCCTGGGTCAACGGGTCGTAGCCGCCGCCCGACTTGGGGAAGGCGATGACGTCGCGGATGGACTCCGCGCCGCTCAGCAGGGCGACGATGCGGTCCCAGCCAAAGGCGATGCCGCCGTGCGGCGGGGCGCCGAAGGCGAACGCGTCCAGCAGGAAGCCGAACTTCTCCTGGGCCTCCTCCGCACCGATGCCCATGACCCGGAACACCCGCTCCTGGATGTCGCGGCGGTGGATACGGATCGACCCACCACCGATCTCGTTGCCGTTGCAGACGATGTCGTAGGCGTACGCCAGCGCGCTGCCGGGGTCGGTGTCGAACGTGTCGAGGGAGTCCGGCTTCGGGGAGGTGAAGGCGTGGTGCACGGCCGTCCAGGCGGAGTCTCCCAGCGCCACGTCGCCCTCGCTGAGCGCCTCGTTGGTGGGCTTGAACAGGGGCGCGTCCACCACCCACAGGAAGCTCCACGCAGACTCGTCAATCAGGTCGCAGCGTCGGCCGATCTCCGCACGGGCAGCGCCCAGCAGGTTTTGGGACGCGGTGCGGGCGCCGGCTGCGAAGAAGAGGCAGTCGCCGGGTGCGGCACCCGTGCGGACGGGCAGTGCCGCCAGTTCGGCCTCGGACAGGTTCTTGGCGACGGGGCCGCCGAGGGTGCCGTCCTCTGCCACCGTGACGTAGGCGAGGCCCTTGGCGCCACGCTGCTTGGCCCATTCCTGCCAGGCGTCGAACGTGCGACGCGGCTGCGACCCGCCACCCGGCATCACGACGGCACCCACGTAGGGGGCCTTGAAGACGCGGAAGGCGGTGTCGGCGAACAGGTCCGTCAGTTCGGTGAGCTCCAGGTCGAAGCGCAGGTCGGGCTTGTCGGAGCCGTAGCGGTCCATGGAGTCTGCAAACGTGAGCCGCGGGAAGGGTGTCTGGAGTTCGTGACCCTTCAGCGCCCACACGTCCGTGAGAACTGCCTCGGCCAGTTCGATGATGTCGTCCTGGTCGACGAAGCTCATCTCGACGTCGAGTTGGGTGAACTCGGGCTGCCGGTCGGCGCGGAAGTCCTCGTCGCGGTAGCAGCGGGCGATCTGGTAGTAGCGCTCCATGCCTGCCACCATGAGCAACTGCTTGAACAGCTGCGGCGACTGCGGCAGGGCGTACCAGGAGCCGGGTGCCAGGCGGGCGGGCACCAGGAAGTCGCGGGCCCCCTCGGGGGTGGAGCGGGTCAGGGTGGGGGTCTCGATCTCCACGAAGTCACGCGCGTCCAGCACGGCGCGGGCGGCGCGGTTGACCGCGGAGCGAAGGCGAAGGGCCTCGGCGGGGGCGGGGCGACGCAGGTCGAGGTAGCGGTACTTCAGACGGGCCTCCTCCCCCACACCGCTGCGCTCGTCGATCTGGAACGGCAGGGGCGCGGAGGTGTTCAGCACCTCGAGCTCGGAGATGGCCACCTCGATCTCGCCGGTGGCCAGTTCTGCGTTGGCGTTGCCCTCGGGACGCAGCTCCACGACGCCGGTGACCTGAATACAGAACTCGTTGCGCAGATCGTGGGCGCCGGAGGAGTCCAGCACAACGTCGCGGACCACCACCTGGGCGACGCCGGAGGCGTCACGCAGGTCGATGAAGGCCACACCGCCGTGGTCGCGGCGCTTGGCCACCCAGCCTGTGAGCACAACGGTCTGACCGGCGTGACTGGCGCGCAGGTCTCCGGCCTTGTGGGTGCGAAGCATGTGAGTGTTTCCCTTCCTTGACAACGGATTCTTGAGTGATGGGTGGAGCTGGGGCGCCTCACCAGGCGGCGGTGATCCCCGGGTGCAGATCGGCTGCTGGCGGCTCCCAGAGTGCGGGATCGGCCTCCTGCTGTTCGCCGGTGCGGATGTCCTTCACCGAGTCACCGAACCAGACGAACGGGATCCCCCGCCGGTCGGCATGGCGGATCTGTTTGCCGTACTTGTCGGCTTTGGGCGCCACCTCGCAGGCGATGCCGCGGGCCCGGAGCTGGCGCGCCACGTCGTCGGCGGCGGGTCGGGTGTCCTCCGCGTCGACGGCCACGAGCACGCAGCTGGGGACTGACCGGTTGGCCGTGAGGTGGCCTCGCCCGACCAGCGGCGCGAGGATGCGGGTGACGCCGATGGTCAGGCCGACGCCGGGGTAGGTGTTCTTGCCGTCACTGGCGAGCGCGTCGTAGCGGCCACCCCCGGAGACACTGCCGATGGATTCGAAGCCCACCAGTTCGGTCTCGTAGACGGTGCCGGTGTAGTAGTCGAGTCCGCGGGCGATGCGCAGGTCGGCGGCGATGCGGCCGGGGAACTGCGCGGAGACGGCCGCCAGCACGCTGGAGACCTCCGCGATCCCCTCGTCCAGCAGTGGGTCCTGCACGCCGAGCGCGGCCACCTCGTCCGCGAAGGACAGGTCGGTGGAGTTGATCCGCGCCAGCGCCAGGGCGGCGGCCACCTGGGCGTCGTCCATGCCCAACTGGTCGCGCAGCAGGGCCGCGACGCCGTCCGGGCCGATCTTGTCGAGCTTGTCGACGCGCTGCAGCACGGTGGAGGGGTCGTCGATGCCGAGGCCGGCGTAGAAGCCCTGAGCAAGTTTCCGGTTGCCGAGTCGCATCAGCACCGGCGGCAGTCCGAGATCGCGGTGCATGCGCTCGAACGCCTCCAGCGCCACCAGCGGCAGTTCGGCGTCGTGGTGCAGGGCGAGGGTGCCGGAGCCGACGATGTCGAGGTCGGCCTGCGTGAACTCGCGGTAGCGGCCCTCCTGGGGTCGCTCACCGCGCCACGACTTCTGGATCTGGTAGCGACGGAACGGGAAGTGCAGGTGACCTGAGTTCTCCAGGACGTACCGGGCGAAGGGCACGGTGAGGTCGAAGTGCAGTGCGAGCTCGTCGACGTCGGAGGATTCGGCGTGCAGCCGTCGCACGACGTAGATCTCCTTGTCGATCTCGCCCTTGCGGGCAAGCTGATCAAGCGGTTCGACGGCGCGGGTCTCGACGGAGGCCAGGCCGTGGAGTTCGGCGGTCGTGGAGATGATGTCGAGGACCCGTTGCTCGACCATGCGGCCAGCGGGCAGGAATTCGGGAAAGCCGGAAATCGGCTTGGGGCGTGCCATCGGGGTCCTCTTGTTCCTCACATCTCGTCGTGCATGAAGCGGTTGCCGACCTTCTCCGCGGCCAGCGTCGTCCCGGGGCCGTGGCCCGGGAGCAGCGGAACGTCGTCGGCGAAGGTGGCGCGGATCCGCCGCAGCGTCTCGCGCATCTCGGACATGTTACCGCTCGGCAGATCGGTTCGCCCGATCGTGCCGGCGAACAGCACGTCACCGGTGAACACCACGGTGGAGGCGCCGTCGCTGACCTCCAGGAGGGTCGACCCCGAGGTGTGACCCGGCGCCGCATGCGGCCTGACGCTCAGCCCGGCTGCCTCGAATGCCCCTTCGAGTCCCCGCACATCGGCGGGGACGGGGAGGGCGTCGGCCCCGAGGAACTGCTCGATGACGTCGGTGAAGGAGGCACCCAGGCCCAGCGACGGCCGTGTCAGCATGGCCTGGTCGGCCGCGGCGCAGTACACCGGTACCCCCCACCGGGCGGCGACCTCGTGGGCGTCCCCCGCATGGTCGAGGTGGCCGTGGGTGAGCAGCACGGCGGCCGGTCGCCATCCACGGGTCTGGAGGGCTGGCGCGATGACGTCGATGGAGGCTATGCCCGGATCCACGACGAGGCACGCCGTGGGCGACGGGGAGCCGCCGTCTCCGGCAGCCACGAGGTAGCAATTGGCCTGCCATGGTGAGACGGGATGAACCTCGATGAGCATTGCGCCACCCTATCCGGCTAGATTGGGCGCATGAGCGATATGCAAGCGCCCTCAGACTTCGGTCGCGTCGACGAGGACGGCACCGTCTGGGTCCGCACCTCCGATGGTGAACGCAACGTGGGACAGGTGCCCGATGCCACACCCGAGGAGGCCATGGCCTTCTACACCCGCAGATACGAGAATCTGGCGGCCGAGATCGGCCTGCTGGAATCCCGCGTCAATGCACAGGCGATGTCCCCGGAGGAGGCACGGAAGGCCATCACCGGGTCGAAGGCGTCCGTGGAGCAGGCCAACGCAGTCGGCGACCTCGCAGCCCTGACGGAGCGCCTCGGCAAGATCGAGGAACTTCTGCCCGCGCAGATCGAGGCCCGCAAGCAGGCCCGTGCCGAGCAGAACGCCGTCACCGTGGCAGGCAAGCAGGCCATGGTGGACGAGGCGGAGAAACTCGCAGCCGGGAACGACTGGCGCGGTGGCGTCGATCGCTTCCGCACCCTGCTGGAGGAGTGGAAGGCACTGCCGCGCATCGACCGCACCACCGACAACGACCTGTGGCACCGATTCTCCTCGGCACGCACTGCCTACACCCGTCGTCGCAAGGCGCACTTCTCCGAGCTGAACGGCCGACGCGACGAGGTCAAGTCGGCCAAGGAGGCCATCATCTCGGAGGCGGAGCCGCTGGCCACCTCCACCGACTGGGGGCCGACCTCGGGCGCCTTCCGCGACCTGATGGCCCGCTGGAAGGCCGCCGGCAGCGCCCGCCGCTCAGACGACGACGCACTGTGGGCGCGATTCCGCGGCCTGCAGGACCAGTTCTTCGACGCCCGCACGGCCGCCCAGAGCGCCATGGACGGCGAGCAGACCGAGAACCTTGCGGCCAAGACCGAGCTCGTGGACCAGGTGGAGAAGGACCTGGCCGACGTGCGGGACGTGGAGAAGGCCAAGGGCATCCACCGCGAGTTCCTCTCGAAGTTCAACGAACTGGGCCACGTGCCGCGGACGTCCATGCGCGACCTCGACTCCCGCGTCCGCTCCCTCGGCGACAAGGTGTCCACCATGGAGGCCGACGAATGGCGCCGCACCGACCCCGAGGCGCGCAAGCGTGCCGAGGACACGGTGGCCCTGTTCCAGGCCCAGGTGGACAAGCTCAACCGCGACGTGACGGACGCCGAGGGCAAGGGCGACTCCCGCAAGGCGCGCGATGCGTCGAAGTCGCTGGAGACCTACGCCGCGTGGCTCGACCAGGCCAAGGCGACCCTCAAGGAGTTCCTGCAGGCCTGACCCCACGGCCTCCCATCAGCCCGGTCCATCGCCGGGATGGATGACCACGCAGCATCGCCCCTCGCGTGGCTTGAGTTCTGCCCTGCTTCCTGGCTGACCGATGCCTTCCAGGACGCCGGTGATGAGGTCCATGTTCAGCCCGCACACCAGTTCGGTGTGGCTTGCCGCCAGTTGGTGGAACGGACAGTTCCGCAGTTCGATGTCGCCGCCGGTGGTCTGTGTGGGCTCGTAGCCGGCGTCGCGTAGTGCTGCCTCCAGATCGGATCCTTCCCCGGCGGCCCGACCGATGTCATCGGCGGCCCGTTTCGCGGCCGCGCGCACGGCACCCGTCTCGTCGGCGTCGAGCGCGGTGGCCAGCATGTCCGCCATCAGCACGTAACTGCGTGCCGGCAGGTTCACGGACACCTGATGGTCCGAGCGCGTGTAGTACTTCGCTGGCCGACCGGCCCCCGGGCCGCCACGACCCTCGGGCCTGGCGTAGCCCACGCCGAGCAGTCCGGCCTCCGCCAGTTTGTCGAGGTGGTAGGCCGCGAGCGTACGGCTGACCCCCACGGCCGTCGCCGCCTCGTCCCGTGTCACGGGACTGCACTGCACCACGACGTGGTCATACAGGCTTCGGCGCACAGGATCGACAAGGGTGCTGACAGCCGCGAGGTCACCGGCAAGCCTGTCATCGCGGTTCGTTGTGTCCATCACAAAACTGTATCACCAAGATCTCTTGACAAAAGGGTCGATCGGATGGATTCTAAAACTAATGAATCTATCCGATTAAGGAGTTCGCAATGTCTGCAACTGAAGTACGGTCGTCCGTCGTCCACCCCAATGATGGGGTCTGGGACCGCATCGTGCACGATCCGGCATACGCCGCCTTCGTGCTGCTGCACGTGGGGTACGTGGTCCTCCCGCTCTGGATGGGCATCGACAAGTTCATGAACGTCCTCACCGACTGGCCGGGCTACCTTGCGCCATGGGTCGTCGCCATCCTGCCGTTCTCTGCCCAGACCGCGATGCATGTCGTGGGGGCCGTCGAGATCCTGGCTGCGATCATGGTTGCCATCAAGCCGCGGTACGCGGCCTACGTTGTGGCGCTGTGGCTGGCGGGCATCATCGTCAACCTGCTGACGTACTCCGGCTTCTACGACGTGGCCCTTCGTGACTTCGGTTTGCTGGTAGGAGCCCTTGCCCTGGGCCGCCTCGCCGCCGTCTACGACCATGCATGGGTCCGCAAATCCCACGAGTGACCAGCCCACATCTGACGAGGAGCCTCACGATGTCCACCTCGGCCCCCGGACGCATCATCATCGTCGGTGCAGGCCTGGCCGGCGCCAAAGCCGCCCAGTCACTGCGCCGGGAGGGTCACGCCGGCCCGCTCACCCTGATCGGCGCCGAGGCGGAGGCCCCGTACAACAGGCCACCGTTGTCCAAGGAGTACCTCAACGACGCGGAGCAACGCACCACCATCAACGTCTTGTCGGACGGCTGGTACGCGGACCACGATGTTGACCTCAGGCTGGCCACCCGTGTGGGGGACATCGACCCCGGTCGCCACCGGGTCATCCTCACGTCGGGGGAAGAGCTCGGCTTCGAGAAGCTGCTGCTTGCCACCGGCTCACGCGTCCGCCCGCTCGCGCTGCCGGGCGCCGACCTTGATCGGGTGCTGTACCTGCGTACCCTCGACGACAGTGACAAAATCCGCAACGCCCTGTCCACGGCGTCACGGGTCGCCATCATCGGGGGCGGCTGGATCGGCCTCGAAATCGCCGCCGCGGCACGCATGCACGGCGTCGACGTGACCGTGCTGGAGCACGGTCGATTCCCACTGCAGAAAGTGCTGGGGCCCGAGGTTGCTCAGCACTTCGCCGCCCTGCACCTGTCCCACGGCGTCCACCTTTGCCCCGAGGTGCAGGTGGCCGCCATCACCGGCCTCCATGGCCGTGCCACCGGGGTCACCCTGACGGACGGCACCCGCATCGTCGCCGACGCGGTCATCGTCGGCGTCGGGGCCACGCCGAGGACCGAACTCGCCGAACGCGCCGGGCTTGCGGTCGGCAACGGTGTCCACGTGAACGCCAGCTTGCGCACATCCCACCCGGACGTGTTCGCGGCTGGGGACGTCGCGAACGCGTGGCACCCGTCGCTGGCCCAGCGGGTGCGCGTCGAGCACTGGAGCAACGCCGCCTGGCAGCCGAGGGTGGCCGCGCGGGCGATGCTCGACATTGACGCGTCCTACGACAGGCTCCCCTACTTCTACAGCGACCAGTACGACCTCTCGATGGAGTACACCGGGTACGTGGGCGCGCAGGGCTACGACCGGGTCGTCTTCCGTGGCGAGCCGGAAAGCCAGAGCTACATTGCCTTCTGGCTCCGCGGCACACGGTTGCTCGCGGGCATGAACGTCAACACCCCGAGGGTCGTCCGGGACATCACCGCGCTGGTCACCTCCGGGCGGGACTTCAGCGCCGACGAACTTGCGGACGGCACACGGCCCCTGAGTACCCTGCTGGGCAACTGATGCTCAGGTGCCCCCCAGCAGGTCCGCCAGCGCCTGCGCCTGGCTGTGCTCGACGTCCTTCGTCGCCGTCAGCAAGGTCAGTCGCTTGCCGCTGACGCAGTCCCGAAGCGCCTGCAGTGCCTCCTGCCCGGTGGGCGACTCCAGCTCGGCCCGGTAGCGCTTGACGAACTCGTCGTACTTCTCCGGGTCATGGCCGTACCACTGCCGCAGCTCCGTCGACGGGGCCACGTCCTTGTTCCAGTGGTCGTACGCGACGTGCTCCTTCTTGATCCCGCGCGGCCACAGCCGATCGACGAGCACCCTGGTGCCGTCGTTGTGTGTTGGCTCCTCCTGGACCCTGCGAACCCACACGCTCAGTGCCATCACATGCCTTCTCCCACTCGGATGAATCAGTAGTTTGCGCGGAAGACGTCGTAGACGCCCGGCACGCGGCGGACCTGGGTGAGGACGTGCGCCAGGTGGGTCGGATCGGGCGACTCGAACGTGATGCGCCCAACGAACTGCCGGTTCTTGTTGGTGGAGATCGACGCGGACAGGATGTCCACGTGCTGCTCGGAGAACGCGGCGCTGACGTCGGAGAGCATGCGCGCCCTGTCGATCCCCTCCACCTGGATGGTGACGAGGTAGCTACCAGTTGTGGAGCCGGCCCAGCTCACGTTGACGAGCCGCTCCGACTGCTCGCGCAGGGAGGGGGCGTTCGTGCAGTCGGTCCGGTGGACGGACACGCCGTCGCCCCGCGTGATGAAGCCCAGGATGTCGTCACCCGGCAGCGGCGAGCAGCACTTGGCGAGTTTCACCAGCATGGTGGGGTCGCCGTCGACGAGGACGGCCACGTCGGCCTTGGCGGACGCGCGCTGGCGCTGCTTCACCACCGTGTCCTCGGTGACGGTGTCAACCGTCTCGTCCTCGCCGCCGTGCAGGTCGATGAGGTGCTGCACAACTGCCTGGGCGCCGATGTGGTTCTCGCCGATGGCCATGTAGAGGCTCGGCACGTCCTTGGTCCGCAAGGAGTTCGCGACCGCCGTCAGGTTCTCCAGTGTCAGCAGTCGCTGCATGGGCAGGCCGGTGCGCCGCAGCTGTTTGGCGAGCATGTCCTTGCCCACGTCAATGGCCTCGTCGCGCCGTTCACGGGTGAAGTGCTGGCGGATCTTCTGCTTGGCACGGCTCGAGGTCACGAAGCTCAGCCAGTCGCGGCTGGGGCCGGCGTTGGGGCTCTTCGACGTCAGCACCTCCACCTTGTCGCCCTGCTGCAGCTTCGTGGACAGCGCAACGAGCCGACCGTTGACGCGGGCCCCGATGCACCGGAAACCCACCTCCGTGTGGACCGCGAACGCGAAGTCAACGGGGGTGGCGCCGACGGGCAGCGCCATCACCTCGCCCTTGGGGGTGAAGACGAAGATCTCGTCCTGGTTGATCTCGAACAGCACCGAGTCGAGGAACTCGCCGGGGTCCTGGGTCTCCTTGCTCATCACGCCCAACTGGTGCATGGCGCGCAGGCCCGCCTCCTCGGGCGTGACGCCCTCGCGAAGGTTCTCCTTGTACTTCCAGTGCGCCGCGACACCGTACTCGGCCCGGCGGTGCATCTCGTGGGTGCGGATCTGGAACTCGACGGGCTCGTTGCTGGTGCCCAGCACCGTGGTGTGCAAGGACTGGTACATGTTGAACTTGGGGTTGGCGATGTAGTCCTTGAAGCGCCCCGGGATGGGCTTCCAGGCGCTGTGGGCCACCCCCAGCACGGCGTAGCAGTCCTTCACGTCGTCGACGAGGACACGCAGGCCGATGAGGTCGAAGATGTCGGAGAAATCGCGTCCCCGCACCATCATCTTCTGGTAGATCGAGTAGTAGTGCTTGGGCCGGCCATAGATGGTGGCCTTGATCTTGTTCTCCACCATGAGCGCCTGGAACTGGCTGATGAGCTCCCGCAGGTAGCGTTCCCGGCCGGGGGCCTGCGCCCCCACCATCTCCACGATTTCCCGGTACACCTTCGGCTCGATGGCGGCGAAGGACAGGTCCTCGAGCTCCCACTTGATGGTGTTCATGCCCAGGCGATGGGCGAGGGGGGCGAAGATGTTGAGGGTCTCGGTGGCGATCCGGACCTGCTTCTCCTCGCGCAGGAAACCCAGCGTGCGCATGTTGTGGAGGCGATCGGCCAGCTTGATGACGAGGACGCGGACCTCCTCGCTGGTGGCCATGATCATCTTGCGGATGGTCTCGGCCTTTGCGGTCTCCCCGTAGGTGACCTTGTCCAGCTTCGTGACGCCGTCCACCATCTGCGCCACTTCGTCGGAGAACTCGACGCGCAGCTGCTCCATGGAGTAGGCCGTGTCCTCCACGGTGTCGTGCAGCAGTGCCGCGACGATGACGGGCTCCGTCATGCCGAGCTCGGCGAGGATGGTGGCCACGGCCAGCGGGTGCGTGATGTAGGGGTCGCCGGACTTGCGCTTCTGCCCGTCGTGGTAGTGCTCGGCGGTGCGATAGGCGCGCTCGATCAGGTCGAGGTCTGCCTTGGGATGGTTGCTGCGCACGATCTTGAACAGCGGGTCGAGGACCGCCACCTTGGTGCGGACGGCGCCGAGACGGGCGAGGCGGTGGCGCATGCGCAACCGTGGCTGTTCCGGGCCCGTGGAGACGCGCTTCAGCACGCCATGCTCGGGCCCCTGCTCGACCGGCAGCTCAGCCATCCGGCACCCCCTCCAGGATCCGCTTCAGTATTTCACTGGGGGAAGTGTACGCGCACGCGGCAGCGCTCAGTCCTCGAGATCTCGCAGTCCCTCAACGTGGGTGACCGCCTTGCGCACGACGATCAGCTGGTCGCCGGCCTCGACGCGGGCGGCCGTGGAGTCGTAGAAGCGGCGAAGGGTGCCGTTGCGGACGAGTCCGATGACCCGCTCGTTGCCGATGCCGCTGGGATTGTTGCCCACCTCATCGGGGCGTGCCTGGCGCTGCGTGACCTCCAGACCGGTGCCGCTCGTGAGGAGGTCCTGGATGATGGCGCCGAGCTCAGGGCCGATGGCGGAGAGCCCCATGAGGCGGCCGACGGTGTCGGAGGACGTCACCACGGACGTGGCACCGGATTGCTTCACCAACGGGACGTTCTCGTGTTCCCGGACCGACACCACGATCCCGGCCTGCGGGTTCAGCTGCCGCACCAGGAGGGTGGTGAGGATGGCGGCGTCGTCCCGGTCGAGGCAGATCACGACCTCCTTGGCCTTGGACACCTCGGCCCGCCGCAGCAGGTCGCGTCGGCCGGCGTCGCCCTGGAACGCGGCCAGCCCATCCAGGTTGGCATCGCTGACGGCAAGGGCATCGCTGTCCACGACGACAATCTTGTCGGCGGCCCGCCCGTGACGGCGCATGGTGTTGACTGCGCTGCGGCCCTTGGTGCCGTAGCCGATGACGACGACGTGGTTGCGCATTCTTCTCCTCCACCGCAGGTCGCGGACGATTCGGCTGCCCTCGTTGGCCAGCACCTCGATAGTGGTGCCGACCAACAGCACCAGGAAGGCGATCCTCATGGGGGTGATCACCAGGGCATTGATGAGACGGGCGTGGGGCGCCAGCGGCGTGATGTCGCCGTAGCCGGTGGTCGTGATGGTGACGGTGGAGTAGTAGAGGGCGTCGATGAAGCTGACACCGTCGGCTCCGGTGTTGTCGACGTAGGCGGCCCGGTCGAACCACACCAGCAGGGTGCTGACGGCGAGCAGCAGTCCAGCGAAGAGTGCGCGGCGGCCCAGCTCCCTGAACGGGTGCACCCCGAGTCGCGGCATGCTGACCAGCGACGTGGGTCCGCCCCGCCTGTCGGCGTGCCGCATCCTGGCCATGGCTCAGACTCTCAGCACGGCACTGCAGTTGCGGATGCCCAGCTCTTCCAGAGCGGCCCGCCCGCCCAGGAACTCCAGCTCCATGAGGACGCTGACGTGCACCAGTTCGGCGCCCAACTGCTCCAGCAACTTGGCCGTGGCGCCGACGGTGCCGCCGGTGGCGAGCACGTCGTCGACCACGAGCACCCGTGCGCCCGAGACGATGGCGTCACGGTGCATGTTCAGTTCGCTGGCCCCGTATTCAAGGTCGAAGGACTGGGAGACGACGTCGCCCGGCAGCTTCCCCGGCTTGCGGACGGGCACGAAGCCCGCCCCCAGGGCCAGAGCCACGGGGGCCGCGAAAATGAATCCTCGCGCCTCCATGCCCACCACCACGTCGATGCCGGAGGGCGCCGAGGCCACCAGTTCATCGATGGAGGCCTGGAACCCGTGTGCCGACGCCAGCAGCGGGGTGATGTCCTTGAACACCACGCCCGGCTGCGGGAAGTCCGGAACGTCCCGGATCAGGGAATGCAGAAGTTCCAGTCGGGACGCGCTCATCGGGTGCCGGGCCGCTTCCGGCGGTCGGCGCGGGATGCCCCGGTGTGGGGCTGCGTGCGAACCCCGTCCGTGACCAACGTGACCTCGGGGGCCCCGTCCTCGACGCCGTCGGAGCGGCGGGTCGCCTTGACCGAGGCACGCTCGGCGCGGCGCTGGATGGTGGCGCGGTGCGCGATCTGGGCCGGCTCGAGCTCCTTGAGCGTGGTCAGGACCGGGGTGGCGATGAAGATCGAGCTGTAGGCACCGGCGATCATGCCGATGAACAGTGCGAGGCCCAGGTCCTGCAGCGGTCCGCTGCTGAGCACGGAGCCTGCGATGAGCAGGGACGCCACGGGCAGCACGCCGATGATGGTGGTGTTGATGGAGCGGACAAGGACCTGGTTGATACCGAGGTTCGCGGCCTCGGAGTAGGTCTTGTTCGTGTCCTCCAGGCCGAGGACGTTCTCCTTGATCTTGTCGAACACCACCACCGTGTCGTACAAGGAGTACCCGAGGATCGTGAGGACCCCGATGACCGTGGCGGGCGTGACCGTGAAGCCGACGAGCGCGTAGATCCCGACGGTGATGACGAGGTCGTGCGCCAGGGCGACGATGGCCGCCACCGACATCTTCCAGTCCCGGAACCACACCCAGATGAGCAGCATCACCAGCACGACGAACACCACGAGGGCAAGGGTGGCCTGCTGTGAGACCTGCTGGCCCCATGAGGCGCCGATGGCGTTGTACGTGACATCAGCGGGGGCGGCGCCCGTCAGCTCGGCGATCGAGACGCGAACCGAGGCGGTCTCCTCCGGCGTCAGGACGCGGGTCTGGATGCGGACGGCGTCGCTGCCGATCGAGAACACCTGGGCGCCCAGGTCCGACACGTCGAAGTTGTCGACGGCCGTGCGCACGTCATCGACGGTGGAAGCCGTCACCTGCGTGGGTGCCTGGAAGTCGGTGCCGCCCTTGAACTCGATGCCGAGCGTCAGGCCACGGATGACCAGCGCCAGGATGGAGACGGTCAGCAGCACGGCGGAGATCGTGTACCAGAGCTTCCGGTTCTTGACGAAGTCGTAGCTGACCTTGCCGGTGTAGAGGCGATGGGCCAGGCCCAGTTTGGTGGTGGACATCATGCCTCCTGCGCGATGCGTGTGGTGCGGCGGGTACGACGACCCAGCAGGGAGTCGCGGGAGACCCCCATGTGGGTGGCGTCCAGGCCTGAGAGCTTGTGGCCCTCACCGAAGAACTTGGTGCGGCCGAGCAGCTGCATCAGCGGATGGGTGAAGAAGAAGATCACGGCGAGGTCGATGAGCGTGGTGAGGCCCAGCGTGAACGCGAAGCCCTTGACGCCGCCCACGGCCAGGACGAACAGGACGACGGCTGAGAGCAGGCTGACGAGGTCGGCCACCACGATGGTGGGGCGCGCCTTGGTCCAGCCGGTGTCGATGGCCGAGCGCAGGCTGCGCCCGTCCCGGATCTCGTCCCGGATGCGTTCGAAGTAGATGACGAACGAGTCCGCCGTAATACCGATGGCCACGATGGCACCCGCAATGGCGGGCAGGTTCAGTGAGAACCCCACGACGGAGCCAAGCAGCACCATGGACGAGTAGGTCGCGAGCGCGGCCACCAGAAGGGAGCCGAGCACCACGAAGCCGAGGCCGCGGTAGTAGGCGAAGCAGTACGCCATGACGATGGCCAGGCCGATGAGGCCGGCGATGAGGCCCACCCGCAACTGCTCACCACCCAGCGTGGCGGAGACGCTCTCCACCTGCGACGGCTCGAACGTCAGGGGCAGGGAACCGAACTTCAGGACGTTGGCCAGCGACGCGGCGCTCGCCTCCGTGAAGTTGCCGCTGATCTGCGCACGTCCACCGGGAATTTTCTCGTTGGCCGTGGCAGCCGACTGCACGACGCCGTCGAGCACGATGGCGAACATGTTCGTTGGCTCGGGCTTGCCGACGAGCGCGCCGGTGAGGGTGGAGAGGGCGGCGCTCCCCTCGGAATTGAACTCCAGCGTCACCACGGGGGCGAACTGGCCCTGCGGGATGCCGGAGGCAGCCGTGTTGAGTTCCTGACCCGTGATGGCCACGGGACCGAGCAGGTACTTGGTGGTCCCTGCGTCGTCGCACGCGAACAGGACCGTGTCAAAGGCGTCGGGGGTTTTGCTCCCGCACTCGTACGCGGCGAAGCCGTCGGTGTCGGCCTGGGTGGGCTGGTAGGCCAGCACTGCCTCGATGGGGAGCAACGCCCCCTCGCCCTCGGCGGGTGGCGCGGCGCTCGGCGGGGCCGTGGGGAGGCCGGGGCCGGTGCCGTCCTTGGGCGGAGGAGCCGAGGCTCCTGCCGCCGAATACGTCAGGACGGGACGGAACGCGAGTTGCGCCGTGGCACCCACCAGCTGCACGAGGTCATCGCGCTGCACGTTGGGGGCCGACACAACGATGTGGCGGTCGCCCTGGGTGGCGACGGAGGCCTCACCGACGCCGAGGCCGTCGACGCGCTGCTGGATGATGTTCTTCGCCAGTTCCAGGGACTCTGCGGGCACCGTTTTGTTGGTGGCGTTGAGCGTGATGGTCATGCCGCCCTGGAGGTCCAGGCCGAGTTTGGGGGTCCAGGTCTTGGTGGCGGCCATGATGCCGAACATCAGGCCGATCACCACCAGGAGCAGCAGCAGGACCACTGCCGGACGTGATTTGCGAGAGCTAGTTGCCACAGTCTTCTATTTTCTCTTCCGAAATGGGTGAGGTGTCAGGGCCTCAGTTGTCGAACCTGCGCTGGAGTTCCTCGGGCGTGATGTCACGATCGCCGCGCGGGTCGAACGTCACGTCCGGCTCACCGGCCTCGTCCATCGCCAGGGGCTCCACCGGGTCCGACAGCGGGGACTCGTCAACCAGGGACTCACCGGCGAATGGCTCGGAGTCGACCTCGTCGGCGAACTCGAACTCCTCCTCGTCCTCGGTGATGGGGCGGGCGATGTTGTTCTTCACGACGGTGACCTCCGTGCCGGGGGCCAGCTCGACGATCGCCTGACGCTCACCGATGTGGCGGATGGTGGCGAAGATCCCGGAGGTCAGCAGCACGCGCGTTCCGGGGCTGAGTGCGGCGATTGTCGACTGGTGTTCCTTCAGTCGCTTCTGCTGCGGGCGGATCATGAGGAAGTACATGAGGGCGCCAAAGGCGACGATCATCAGCAAAAATGTTGGGTCCATGGTTCTTCCTTCGCTGGAATGCGGGGTTGGCCAGCGATCAGAATAGCCGACCAGCCACTGAGAGCCCCATCGGGATCATTCGGTGTCGTCGAACAGTGACTGCGCGGCCCCTGCGGGCGGACGCAGGCCGAGGTGGGACCAGCCCGCGTGGGTGGCGACCCTGCCCCGTGGGGTCCGCATCATGAGCCCCTCCCGGATGAGGAACGGCTCCGCCACCTCGGAGACGGTTTCGGTCTCCTCCCCCACGCTGAGTGCCAGGGTGGACAACCCGACGGGGCCGCCCCCGAAGAGCCGGCAGAGGGCATCCAGCACCCCGCGGTCGAGGCGGTCCAGGCCCAACTGGTCCACCTCATACATTTCCAGCGCGGCACAGGCGACCTCGAGGTTCACGACCGGGTGCTTCTTGACCTGGGCGAAGTCCCGGACGCGGCGCAACAGCCGGTTGGCGATGCGGGGCGTTCCCCGGGAGCGCGACGCGATCTCGTCGGCCGCGCGGGCGTGGATGGTGACGCCGAGCTTGGCGGCGGATGTGGTGACGATGCGGGCCAGGTCCTCATCCTCATAGAAGTCGAGCTGGGCCGTGAAGCCGAACCGGTCGCGCAGCGGCCCCGGCAGCAGGCCGGCGCGGGTGGTGGCGCCCACCAGTGTGAACGGCGGCAGCTCGATGGGGATGGCTGTCGCGCCGGGCCCCTTGCCCACCACAACGTCCACGCGGAAGTCCTCCATGGCGAGGTACAGCAACTCCTCGGCGGGGCGCGCCAGCCGATGGATCTCGTCGAGGAACAGGACGTCGCCCTCACTGAGCCCCGACAGGATCGCGGCCAGGTCCCCTGCGTGGGTGATGGCCGGGCCGGATGAGATCCGCAGCGCCACCCCGAGTTCATTGGCGATGATCATCGCCAGCGTGGTCTTGCCAAGACCCGGGGGTCCCGACAGCAACACATGGTCGGGGCTGTGGCCCCGGTGGCGGGCCGCGTCCAGGACCAGGCCCAACTGGTCGCGGACGCGTGGCTGGCCACCGAACTCGGCGAGGCTTTTCGGCCGCAGTGCGGATTCGAAGTCGCGCTCCTCCGGCAGGATCTCCGGATCGACCTCGGAGTGCTCCATCATCGCTTCGCCAGCGAGTTCAGAGCGGAGCGCATCAGCTTCCCGATGGCGATGCCCGGCTCCTCCTCCACCAGGTGTGCCACGTTGTCGCACGCGGAGTCGGCGTCGCGGCTGGACCAGCCGAGGCCCTGCAGGCCTTCGGCCACCTGCTCCCTCCACCTCTGGCCCGTCACGGCGGTCGGCCGCGGGGTGCCCTCGGCGGCGGCGAGCAGCAGGACCTTGTCCTTCAACTCGATGACGAGCTTCTGGGCTCCCTTGCGGCCGATGCCGGGCACGCTGCACAGCCGGTTGAGGTCCTCGCTGCTGATGGCCTGACGCAACTCCGGGGGGCTGAGGACTGACACGATGGCCACGGCCAGCTTCGGGCCCACGCCCGAGGCCGTCTGCACCAGCTCGAAGGCGTCACGCTCGGCCGGGTCGTCGAATCCGAACAGGGTCATGGAGTCCTCGCGCACCACCAGACTCGTGTGAACGGTCGCTGGTTCCCCCAGCCGCAGCCCGGCGGCTGTCGCCGGTGTGGTGAGGGCCTTGAAGCCAACACCGCCGACGTCGATCGTGAACGTCGTCGCACCGGCCTCGATGACCGTGCCGCGCAGTTGCTGGATCAACGTCTACTCCTTGCTTCAGCCGCCGCAGCGGCGTATCGGTTCGTGTGTCCGCCGCGCCATGCGTGGCAGATGGCCAGCGCCAGGGCGTCCGCCGCGTCGGCGGGTTTCGGAGGCGACGCCAGCCGCAGGATTCGGGCCACCATGGCCCCCACCTGCGCCTTGTCCGCACTGCCGGAGCCAGTGACGGCTGCCTTCACCTCGCTGGGTGTGTGGTAGGTCACCGGCAGTCCCCGGCGCGCCCCGAGCAGGGCGGCCACGCCCGATGCCTGGGCCGTGTCGATGACGCTGCCCAGGTTGTGCTGCGCAAACACCCGTTCGATGGCCACCGCCTCCGGTGTGTACTCGTCAAACCATTCGTCGAGGCCCGCGGCGATCTCCGCGAGCCGGCGGGCCACGTCGAGCGCGGGGTCGGTACGGACGACACCCACGGCCACGAAGGTGGGTGGACGCCCCACCGTGCCGTCAACGATGCCGACCCCGCACCGGGTCAGGCCCGGATCAATTCCCAGGACGCGCACGGTCATCCCCCCGCTCCATGGTCAGGCTGAGTCTTCGCTTTCCAGGGCAGCCTCGACCTCGGGGGTGAGGTCGACGTTGGTGAACACGTTCTGCACGTCGTCGGAGTCCTCGAGCGCATCGATGATGCGGAACACCTTGTGGGCGACCTCCACCTGGTCGACGGACTGCTCGAAGGACGCAACGAAGCCGACCTCTGAGGAGTCGTACTCCAACCCGGCCGCCTGGACGGCCGTGCGGACCTCCACCAGGTCGTTGGGGTCGCAGATGGCCTCCCACGAGTCGCCGGCCTCGACAACCTCCTCCAGCCCTGAATCCAGGGCTGCCTCGAGGACGGTGTCGTCGCTGACGTCGTTGCCGTTCTGGTGCTTGGGCACCATCACAACACCCTTGCGCGCGAACATGCGTGCCACGGATCCGACGTCTGCCATCGTGCCGCCGTTGCGCGTCACTGCCACCCGTACATCGGAGGCGGAGCGGTTGCGGTTGTCAGTGAGGCACTCGATGAGCACGGCCACGCCAGCGGGACCGTAGGCCTCGTAGATGATGGTCTCGTAGTCGGCGCCGCCGGACTCCACGCCCGAGCCACGCTTGACAGCCCTGTCGATGTTGTCGTTGGGCACCGACGACTTCTTCGCCTTCTGGATGGCTTCGTACAGGGTCGGGTTGCCCGCGATGTCCCCGCCGCCGATCCGCGCCGCCACCTCCACGTTCTTGACGAGCTTGGCAAACAACTTGCCGCGCCTGGAGTCGATGATCGCCTTCTTGTGTTTCGTGGTAGCCCATTTGGAGTGGCCAGACATGCATCCCGCCTCGGTTGGAGTTCGATAAGTGCGTCGTCAGCTTACAGACTCGGAAGCGGGGATGGTTTTACCCATGAGCACCAGTGCGTCGCGCGCCTCGTAGCCAAGCGAACCGTGGAGGACCTGCGGAAGCTCGGCGTCCATGGTGTCAACACCGATGCCCGCGCCGGGGCACCCGGAGCGTGCCATGGACACCATCGTGTGTTCCAGCAACCCGCTGGCGATCCCCCGGCGTCGATGGGACGGGTGGACGCCGAGCCTGTCGGTCCACCCCTCCACGACGCCGTCGAGCGCCGCGGCGTCGTCGACACCCGACAGGGCGTAGCCCACTGCTTCCTGCCCCTGTACGGCCACCCACGACCAGTCGGGCCGCACCCGCGTCAGGGACCTGTCCCAGTGGTCAAGCTCGGCGGCCCCGTCGGTCAGGAAACACAGGTGATGGAGTTGGTGGAGTTCCTCGCTGCGGGAAATGTCGAAGGGCACGAACGCGACACCATCGATGTGACGGGGCGTCGGGATCATGTCCAGGCGCCGGTGCATGTCCAAGAAGTGTCGCTCCTCGTGGAACCCGGAGGCACGCAGGAGATGCCGCAGCCCGGGCTGGACGTCCTCGACGTAGCTGCCCAGCCAGAGGTCCTGACCCGGGCGGTGGACGTCGCGCCACTCCATGGCACGCGCCTGCTGCCACGCGATGAGGCTGCGCCCGACGGCCAGGTCCCTGTGCGTGGGGTGTACCCCACCCGCCAACAGCACCCGTGCCTGGGCGGGTTCGGGATCCGGCAGGTTCCAGGCGTAGGCCACGAGGCTGCCGTAGTTGTCCCACCCACCGACGCAGTCGTTGCCTGAGGACTCAGCCAACGACGGTGTCCCCGGATGCTCCTTGGCTGAGACCATCGTGTCGTCAAAGACTTCGATCTGTTCCCTCAGATGGGAGAGTTCGTCGGCGTCCGCCGCCGTCATCAGTCGCCACTGCAGGTGATCCTCGACCCAATGGTCCATTGCCGGCCTCCCTGCGCCACTGCTGGAGAACTTCACATGCTACACGGGCCGCCATGTAGGAACGACGGTTGACGGGCCGACGGGTGTCACCGCCAGAGCCGCCGCTCCCGTGTCGGGCGTGGCGCCGTCTGCCCCCACAGGCGCCGCCAGCGGGGCATGGACTCGGCGCTGCACGACGGCGCCGTGGCCCCACGCTGCACAGCCCACCAGGACATCCGCTCGGTGCGGAAGAGTTCGCCCACGGCGGCCTGCACCTCGGACGTCGTCTCCGCCAGGGACCGGCCGTGGACGTAGATGGGCGCGCCGAAGCACACCCACACGCGCGGTTTGGACTTCAGCGAGAGCCGCAGGATCTCCTTCAGTTTGAAGGTTCCACCCAGCGCCACGGGGACGATGGGAATGCCGTACTGGTTGGCCAGTTCGGCGGCGACGGTGGTGAAGTCCCCCACCTCGTCAGGCACCAGCGGGTCTTCGGTGAACACGGCAACGCTGCGCCCCTGCGTGAGTGACCTGCTCAGGTGGCGGTGGGTGGTGCGCAGCCGCGGCGGCAGGACCAGCTTCAACACCTGCCAGTCCAGCACCCCCTGCTCATTGGCGGCGAACACCACGGGCGCCTGCAGGCCGGTGAGGCCGTCGATGCCCATCACCTGGTAGTCGACACGCCAGGCCAGCATGTTGAACAGGTCGGGCATGCGGCGGATGTCGTTGCGGGACAACCGCTCACGCGGCTCCCTCTCGCGCGGCGGGGCGCTGCTGGGGCGGCGGGTGCGAAGACCGAACAGGGTGCCGGCGAAACCCAGCATGTCAGCCGGCCAGGTGATCCTGGGGCGGGATGAGGGCCGCGACGCCCTGGCCCACGGGCTCAGGTCCCTGCTCATCTCACGACCCCCAGCACCCGTCCGGGTCCGTGGAGATAGGTGATGGCGGGGCGCTCCCCGACGACGGCCGAGGCAACCTCGTAGGCGTCCGCCAGTGTCGAGGCTGCCCGGTGACCCATGACAGCGGCACTGCGGCGGTCCCCTCCCACCCAGATGACGTCCGCGAGGCCGCGGGAGGCCTCCCGGATCCGGTACCAGGTGTGGAACACGCGGAGCGGGTGGTGGGCGAACTTCTCCCTGTACAGGTTGAGGTACCACGGATCCTCGGCGGCGGAGCCCTCGAACCGCTCGTGGATCTCTGCGGGGTCCAGCGTCTCCGGCAGCACGTTGGCGAAGAAGTCGGCGGCGGGCGCCTGCGTCCGGTTCGAGAAGTTGCGCAACAGCGGGTGCATGGCCACCAGGACGCCCCCATCGCGGATGAGGGGGGCATTCAGGTGGCAGCCGGCCTGGTCCACCAGTGCGTTGCGCGCGGCGTTGATGGGCGAACCCACAGGGTTGCCAATGTCGAACCCGGCCCCCCACACCGACGCCACGAGCACGTCCGCCGGGGCGGACACCTCGACGGCGTTGGCGGCGCGCCACACTTCCCGCGACTCCTGGTGGACCGCGCGGGGGCTGCCGCCCACAACGTCGAGGATGGCGTAGTCGGCCACCGGTGACGCGTAGAGCTTCTGCGCCCCCTGCTTGGGCAGCGCGGCCACGAACTGCCGAGCGGCAGCGAAAGCGAGTTGGTCAACGGGGCGCCACTCCCATTCGCGCCTGTTGAGGAAGGACAGGCTGGGCCTCAGGTACGGCTGGCCCAGCACCGCCACCACCGCGAAGGTGTCGACGGTGGCCGCCAGGAGTTCAGCCACCTCGTCGGCCGCGGCGGCGTCCGCCCGCAGGCCCGCGACACGGTTGATGGTGGCGACATCCACGAGGCCCAGCGTCGAGGGACATCCCGGCGAATGGTCGTCGCGCACCCCCACCGTCACGACCACGTCGGAGGTGGCAACACGCGCGTTCATCCGCACCTCGTGCCCGCCGACCTCCCCGACCGCCACGAGGTCGTCGCCGGTCACGTCGTGGCTGGTGATGAGTCCGTCGGCCATGAACGACGTCGCGACCCGGTCCCCCAGGATGCTGGTCACCATCTGGTCGGACCACCGGCGGTTGAGCCCCGTGGCAATCACCACCTGCACGTCGTCCACCTTGGAGCGTGCCGCCAACTCCAGCACCCGCTCCACCATGGTGCGACGCACGTCGAACCGCATCCGCGGCTGCGGGGATCCGCTGTCGGTCACGACGATGGTCAGGCTCACGCCCGGTCCGAGTCGCTCCCGGAGTCGGTCGCCGGCCACAGGCGACTGCAGGGCTGCGTCGATGAGCCCCACGGGGTCGCTGGAGGGCACGGCGTCGGCGGCATAGACCACCTTGGTGCCGAGGCCGAACCCCTGCAACCGGACCCCCGCGCCCGACATGGTGAGCAGCGACGGCGTCTTGTCATCGACTTCGAGGACGAATCCCGGGCGTGGCATGGTCGTGACTGCTCCAGTTTCTCTAGCGGGAAGGAAGCTTCCATCGGGGCTGCGGTGAGGTGACCGGCCAGTCAATGATGGACCACCCACTGGCGCGGGCGGCCCTCATGAGCCCGATGTCGGGGCTGATGGCCACCGGATTGCCGACCGCCCGCAGCATGGGAAGGTCCACATGGCTGTCGGCGTAGGCGAAGGACTGGGCCAGGTCGATCCCGTGAAGGGCCGCGTAGTGGGTCAGCCACGCGGACCGGGATTCGCCCACCATGGGCGGGCCTGTCAGGAATCCGGTGCAGTTGCCCTCGTCGTCGACCCCCAGGTCGGCGGCCACGATGTGGTCGAACAGACCTTCGAACGGCCTCGTCAGTGGACGGATGACGCCCGTGATGAGGATGGTGGTGTGGCCGGCCTCGCGGTGGGCGCGGATGCGTCGCAGGGCATCGGCGGACGTGCGGTCCAGGATGTGCGCGGCGAGCCTCTCGTCGACAAACCTCTCCATGTCCGCGAGGTTGGCGCCCTCGTAGCGGCGGTAGACCTGCCGCAGGAAGATGCCGCGATCCTTGCGCTCCGCCGCCAGGTAGTTGGGCATCTGCGCGATGACGCGGGCCAGTTCCGCGGCCCGCTCCACGATGGGGAGCTCGGGGAGCCGCAGCCAGAGGTAGGTCTCGATGACGTTGGTGACCATGACGGTGCCGTCGAGGTCGAAGGCGGCCAGCACCGTGCCCGGCGCGGCCGGCTTCAGATCCTTGTACGTGGCCGACCTGGCCTGTCGCCGCTTCCGGGCCGCCTCGAGGCGACGGACGGGGTCGGTGACGGCGGGGCAGTGCACTTCCTCGATGTAGTGCGTCCAGTCGAAGCTGGCGGAGTCGAAGCTGAACGCCGCGACATCGGCCTCGTCGAGGGAGCGGTGCAGCGCCAGGGTGCAGTCGTCCACGAAGTGCAGCTCGGACTGCAGGTACTCGCCGTAGAGCGACAGGTACTTGTTGAGGAACTCGAGCTGCTTGCTGGTCTTGTCCAGCGCTGTGGCGGCGGCCCGGACTCTCTGGCCGCGCGGGGCGAAGCTCAGGAGCCGGTTGCCGATGGCGGTCCCCTTGGCGGCGAACCACAGCTTGCGCTCCACCGGTTCTGCTCCGGGGAAGTTCCACGTTGCCAGCGGGACGGAGCCCTGTCCGGAGACGTAGGGGTGCTTCGAGAAGTAGCTACGGATGTGCTGGTAGATGCCGCGGAACGTCAGCGGGTTCCGGGCGCCGGAGCTGCAGTGGTAGTACTCAGGCTCCCCCACCTCTGGCTGGGTGGCGCAGACGGCGACGATGGCGTTGACCACGAAGTCGCAGGGGATGATGTCGATGACGGCATCCGGTGAGGCGGGGAACTCGGGCAGCTGGCCGCGACCGTAGGCGAGGATGAGCGGGTCCGCCATCTTGAAGCCCTCGATCCATCCCTCGTAGGGGAACTGGAGGGAGGATTCGACGATGGCGGGGCGCACCACGGAGACCTGCATGTCAGAGCACATGTCGGCCACGACGCGCTCACCCATGGCCTTGGCGAA
This sequence comes from Arachnia sp., assembly GCA_039929445.1. Lineage (GTDB taxonomy): Bacteria > Actinomycetota > Actinomycetes > Propionibacteriales > Propionibacteriaceae > Arachnia. The sequence continues at coordinate 23,304 of JBDSRF010000178.1, forward strand.
GGTGTAGACGTCGGTCCACCCCAACGAGCGGGCGCGTTCGGTCCCGGCGTCCACCAGTTCCTGCTTCACCCATTCCTTGCGGCGCCGCTCGGTGTCCTCCGAGGTGGTGAGGTAGCCGGCGCGGCGGTGCAGCCTCTCGGCCTGCTTACGCAGGATCGTGAGCTGCTCGGAGCTGCGGGACCTGGCCTCGACGTGTTCCTTCATGGCCAGCGCGGACGCGGCCTCGAGCTCGTAGTCCACGTCGTGGATGTGGGCGGCCTCGGGGATGGGGCCGCGTCGCCTACCGGCTGTGTAGGCCGTGGAGATGTGCACGTAGTGCGGCACCTTGACCAGGTTGCCGTCGGCATCGCTGCACGCGTGGCGCAGCTTGGCCAGCAGCGCCTTGGTGCCCACGACGTTGGTCATGAATGCCTGATCGATGGGCGGGTCGAACGACACGTCCCCGGCGCAGTGGATGAGGATGTCAAGGTCGCGCGGCAGGTCGGGCACCTGCGGCAGGTCGCCCTCGATGACCTCGACGCGCTCGGCCATGAGTGCGTCGACGGAGCCGGCGGCGGCAACGACGTCGGCGAAGATCTTCTTCTTCAGCAGGCTCCGGACGCGCTGGTCGGCCGTGACGGATCCCTTGCGTCGCACCAGGACCCCGGTGCGCACATCCGGACATTCCGTCAGGACCTTCCACAGGATCTGCTCGCCGATGAACCCGGTGACACCGGTCAGGACGATCTTCTTGCCGGCCAGCAGGTCCTTGATGCGGCCGGTCAGCAGTGGCGGCGTGTGCACGCCCGCAGTGTCGGAGGCCCCGAAGCTGCTGCGTGGTGCCTTAGCCATGCGTGGTGCCCCCCGCCACGGCGAGTGCCTCCGGCAGCGTGAACGCGCCGGTGTAGAGGGCGGTGCCGATGATGGCGCCCTCGACGCCGTCCGGCACAAGCGCGCGCAGAGCACGGAGATTGTCCAGGGTGGCGATCCCGCCGGAGGCGATGACTGCCGCGTCGGTGCGGGCGCACACGGCCTCGAGGAGTTCGGTGTTGGGCCCCGTCAGCATGCCGTCGGAGTTGACGTCGGTGACGACGAAGCGGACGCAGCCGGCGGCGGACAGCCGGTCCAGCGTCTCCGGCCAGGGACCACCCTCCTGTGTCCAGCCCCGCGCGGCGAGGTTGTTGCCCCGCACGTCGAGGCCGATGGCGATGCGGTCGCCGTGTTCAGCGATGATGCGCTCGCACCACTCCGGCTGTTCCAGGGCGGCGGTGCCGATGTTGACGCGACGGCACCCGGTGGCCAGAGCGCGCTTCAATGACTCGTCGTCACGAATGCCGCCGGAGAGTTCGACGGCCACGTCGAGTTGCTCGATGATCCCTTTGAGAAGGTCCGCATTCGAACCGCGACCGAAGGCGGCGTCGAGGTCCACGAGGTGGATCCACTCCGCCCCCTGCCCCTGCCACCGCATGGCAGCGGCGAGCGGGTCGCCGAATTCCTTCTGGGTCCCGGCCACGCCCTGGACAAGCTGGACGGCGCGGCCGTCCTGTACGTCGACGGCTGGCAACAACTGCAATGCATCCACGATCACGAACCCTATCGGACGGACACCCTTCAGACGTCCCTCTGCTCGCTGCGGAGGCCGGCCGCTCATGCCGACGAATGAATCAGCGGCGGGGCCCCCGGTTCGGCAGGCGAGTGCAGCGGTGGTGGCCGGGATCCGGGTGCCGCCCCGTCCGTGGCGAAGGAAGGGGATGCCCGGGTGGTGAATCGGTCCGTCCGGCCGGGCGGCGTGACCACCGGTGTGCCCGTGTCCGGGTCGAGATGAATGACCCACCGGTCGCCGGGGCGGCTGAATCTGTCGGGCTCGACGAGTTTGTGGTGGTGAGGGCACAGGAGCACGAGGTTCCACAGGGCGGTGGCGCCGCCTGCCCACCACGGCTGCAGGTGGTGGGCCTCGCAGGCCGAGTCCGGTGCGGTGCAGTTGGGGAACACGCACCCACCGTCCCGCAGGCTCAGCGCCTTGCGGATGGCTGGGGTCACGAGCCGCTGGGTGCGTCCCACGTCCAGAATCTCGGAAGGTCCGCCAAGGACGGCCGGCATGAGGTCGGCGTCGCAGCACAATCTGCGCAGGTCCCCGGCCGTGATCTTGGCCTTCCAGCCGTCGGCGCTCATCCGGCGGAGGCAGCGATAGAGGT
>JBDSRF010000179.1:0-14471 GCA_039929445.1 Arachnia sp.
CATCCCCGACGACCTGTTGGACGCCGCCCGCATCGACGGCGCGAGCGACCTCCAGATCTTCTTCCGGATCGTGCTGCCCGTGATCAAGCCGACCATCGTCGCGCTGACGGTCTTCACGTTCCTGACCGTGTGGAACGACTTCCTGTGGCCCCTGGTGTCCATCTCCAAGGACACGATGCAGACCGTGACCCTGGCCGCCGCGAAGCTTCAGGGAAGGACCCAGGTCGAGTACGGACTTGTGATGGCCGGCGCTGCTGTCGCCACCATCGTGCCCTTCATCCTGTACATGTTCCTGCAGAAGCAGTTCGTGGAGGGCGTCACGTCCTCCAGTATCAAGGGCTGACCGGGCCCCGACCCCGGCGCGTTCCCGCATGGGCGAACACGCCCACCAATGCACTTTCCGAGGATGTGGATGATGACGACCCCAGCACGTACGTCGTGGACGACAACCCTGTGTGACTCCCTGGAGAAGGTGTTCGCCGACGCTGCCCCCCGCCCCATCGACAGCGCCATCCCCCTGGCCGCCTACCGGGGGCAACGGGTGTCGTTCCAGATCGCCGTCCTGCCGCCCACCGTGGAGGATCCGGCGGCGGTGCCGGCCGTAGTCGTGGACGTGACGTCGTCGTCGCCGGTGGAGACCGTCGTACACGCCGTCGAGTTGGTGCCCAACGACCTGCCGGCCCCGGAGGATGCCGACGACGGCTACCTGCGTACAGCGCCCGGCCTGTTCCCGGACCTCCTGCGTCCGGTGGACGGCGCACCCGTCCCCATGGTGATGGGCCAGTGGCGCTCAGCATGGGTGGACGTCACAATCCCCGACGATACCGACGGCGGTGACGTCGTTGTGGACGTGTCGCTGCGGTTGGACACCACCGGGGAGGTCATCGCCACCCACTGCGTGACCGTCTTGGTTGTCGCCGACACACTGCCGGCCTTGTCGATCACCAACACCCACTGGTTCCACTGCGACGGACTCGCGCAGTACTACGGGCACGACGTGTTCAGCGAGCCCCACTGGCAGAGCATCGACAACTTCATGGGGTCCGCGGCCGCCATGCGCGTCAACTCCGTCCTGACGCCTGTCTGGACGCCGCCACTGGACACGGCCCGGGGCGGGCTGAGGTTGCCAACACAGCTCGTCGGCATCCGCGACACCGGAGGGGAGCGCTACAGCTTCGACTTCGCACAGCTCGGCCGTTGGCTGCAGTTGTGCCGAAAGCACCGCATGCGTGGCATCGAGGTGGCGCACCTGTTCACGCAGTGGGGCGCTGAGGCCACCCCCGCCATCTACGTCGACACCGAAGCCGGTCAGGAGCGCCGCTTCGGCTGGGACGTTCCTGCCACGGACCCCCGCTACCGCACGCTCCTGGAGCAGCTCATTCCCCAGCTGCGTTCGTTCATGGACGAACGCTGGGGGCTTGACCACGTGATCTTCCACGTCTCCGACGAACCCCTCGCCGCGAACTTGGCCACCTACTCCGCCGCCAAGGCCGTGGTGCAGGACCTGCTCGAGGGCTGCACCGTCGTCGACGCCATTGGCGACTTCGAGCTGTACGAGCAGGGTGTCGTCGACATCCCCGTCGTGGCCACGGACCATGCGCAGCCGTTCCTGGACGCGAACGTGGAGCCGTTGTGGCTGTACTACTGCGTCGGGCAGGTACGCGACGTCGCCAACCGCTTCATGTCGCTGCCCTCCAGCCGCAACCGGGTGCTGGGCACGCAGCTCTGGCTCGCGGGTGCCCACGGATTCCTGCACTGGGGCTTCAACTTCTACAACACCGTCCGTTCGGTGCGCCCCACTGACCCCTTCCGCGACACCACCGCCGGCGGCGGCTTCTTCGGGGGCGACGCATTCGTCGTCTACCCCGGGCCGCGCGGCCAGCCGCTGGAGTCCATCCGGCACCGGGTGTTCACCGAGGCCATGGACGACCACCGCGCCATGCAGCTTCTGGCGTCCAGAGCAGGCGACGAAGCGGTGCGAGCCATAGCGGACCCGGACGGTTCCATCACACTGAAGTCCTACCCGAGCGACCCCAACCACTACCGCCGCGTGGCCCTGCGAATGGCCGAGGCGATCGTGGCTTCGGCACCAGGGCTGCTGAAGGACTAGTCGCCCGGCGAAGCAACAGCAGGGCACCGTCGAACCGCGGGACACCCAGCCGGGGTGTCAACGGAGTGGCAGGCGGCCCGCTCGACGACGTTTGACCAACGCGCGAGATGATCGCGACGCCCCGGGGTCCTCCCTCAAGACTCCTCTTCGGTGTGCGAACTCACTGGCGGAAGTCGTACTTGACCCGGATCTCCGGATCGACGGCCGTGATGATGCTCGAGTAGAACAGGATTGTCTGCTCCTTGAGGATGTCTGCGTTCGCCTGGACGTATCCGTCCTGCGTCTCCTCGCTCAGCACGCTTTTGATCATGTCGACCGGGTCATTTTCCGGTGTGATGAAGCTCAGCACGCCTTTGTTTTCTGCAACCAACTTGAAGTCCTCATTGGCATGGCCAATGAAGATGAACTCCGGGACCGAGATCAGGAATTCGTTGTCGTTGGTCCGAACAATTCTGACATCCCTACCCTCGACCCCCAGCTTGGCGCTGAAGGAGTACTGCAGGAATGACGCCCGACCGCTTCCGGGGACGTCGATTCCCATGAAGGTGCTTTTCCCCTTCTTCTCGGAGATGCCCTGGATGGCCAGGCTGAGGAGTACGACTTGTTCCTCCCGCGTCACGGACTGGATGATTCGTTTGTCCGTGGATTCTGACTCGTTACCGAAGGCCGCCAGGCTCGGAAGCACCTTGGGGCGAACACCCGGGCACCGAAGGCAACCACAAGCACCAGGAGTGTAATAAAAATCTTCTTCGCAACCGATGCCATGACAGAGTCCCGCTTCCTGAGCGCCAAAGTGCCCGCTTCAGCCGGGCGATGGACAGAAAAAGTGTGCTGACCATGAGACATCTGCGTCTCGCGGTGCAAGGGGCCCGCCCCAGAATCTGGTTCGTGGTGCCACTCTTCGCACGCGTCGGATTCTATCCACCCTGGCTGACAAGAAATGATTAGGGTCATTCTGGGCGCACGCGGGTTGCGACGGCGCGGCGCATGGCCAGTCACCAACGAGCGCCAATAGGACACGACAATGATAATCGAAGGACACGGCCTGTTCTGTTCCCTCACTTGAAAGTAAAGCTTCCCCACCCCACGGTGCCGGAACGGCCGAATAGCTGAGTGCCGCCCATGAGGAACGCGTCGCCCTGAGTGCCGCCCGTGAGGGACGAACGGCGGTGTATCGAAGGGAATGGCGGTGTATCGAAGGGCCGGTCACGTGGAGGAGACCCTCGATACGCCCGGCGACTGCGTCGCCGAGCGGCCCTCCCGACGATTCCTAGCTCTGCTGCGACTGTCCCGTGTCGTGGTGCTCGGCCTTGCGGCCGCCAGCCTCCAGCACGTCGCCGGCGGGGAGTTCTTCGTGACCACCGAACTGCAGACGCATGGCGGAGAGCACCTTGTTGGCGAAGTGGTCCTCACCACGTGACGCGAAACGCTCGAAGAGTGCCGCAGCCAGGACAGGTGCGGGTGTTCCGGTGTCGACGGCGGCCTTGACGGTCCAGCGACCCTCACCGGAGTCGGACACCCGCCCCGCGAGGTGATCCAGATCAGGGTTGCTCGCGAGCGCGGCGGCGGTCAGGTCCAGCAGCCACGACGAGATCACCGACCCCCGGCGCCACAACTCCGCCACGGCGGGGACATCCACGTTGAACTGGTAGTACTCCGGGAACTCCAGCGGGGCGATCTCGGCGCTGTGGGCGGCCTCGGTGATGCCGGCGTCGGCATGGTCAAGGATGTTGAAGCCCTCAGCAAGGGCCGCCATCATGCCGTATTCGATGCCGTTGTGGACCATCTTCACGAAGTGCCCGGCTCCGGAGGGGCCGCAATGCATGTAACCCAGCTCCTCCGGGGTGCGTTCCCCCTCACGTCCGGGGGTGCGGTCGACGTCAGTTTCGCCCGGTGCAATGGTCTTGAAGATGGGCTCGACGCGATCGAACGCCTCGTCGGGGCCTCCGACCATGAGGCAGTAGCCGCGCTCCAGACCGAAGACGCCGCCGCTGGTGCCGACATCCATGAAGTGGATGCCCTGCTCCTTGAGTGACTTGGCGCGACGCACGTCGTCGCGGTAGTTGGAGTTGCCGCCATCGATGATGATGTCGCCGGGTTCCAGCACGGCCGCCACCTTCTCGACGACATCACCGGCGATACCGGCGGGCACCATCAGCCACACGGCGCGTGGCGCCTCAAGCTTCGACGCCAGATCCGCCAGGTCCGTGGCGCCGATGGCACCCTCCTTGACGAGGGCGTCGATCGGCCCCTGGCTGACGTCGTTGACGACGCACTCATGGCCGTCCTTCATGAGCCGCCGCACAATATTGGCGCCCATCCGCCCCAAGCCCACCATTCCCAGCTGCATGACTGCTCCCTTGCGTTTCGATGTCGTTGCTTGGCCGCCGCAGGCGACGTCTCTCCTGCAGTCTAGGAGGCCCACCGACCACACGGTTCGAGAACACCTCCAGCCGCCCACTCCGGCGAGCTCAGTCGTCCTTGTGCCGGAAGAAGCTGCGCAGCCCCTCCTTGTTCACCGCCGCGATCGCGGTCAGGGGGATCCCTGCTGGGCAGACCCTTGCGCACTCCCCGTACAGCGAGCAGGGGCCGAAGTCCTGCTCCATCTCCGCCAGCATGGCGCGTGCGCGCCTGCCACGCTCCTGCCTCCCCGTGGGGAGCAGCGAGAGCTGCGCCAACTTGGAGCCGACGAACAGGTGGGCCGCCCCGTTGGGGCACGCTGCAACGCAGGCACCGCAGCCGATGCACGCAGCCATGTCGAGGGCCTGCTCGGCTCGGGCGTGTGGCACCAGCAGGGCGTCGGCCTCGGGGGCGGAGCCTCCCGGGATGGCGACGTGCCCTCCGGCGACGATGACGGCGTCGAGTGCCGTGCGGTCGACCACGAGGTCGCGGATCACCGGGAAGGCCGCCGAGCGCAGCGGCTCCAACCGAATGCGTTGCCCGTCCCGGAAGCTAGCGAGGCGTTGGTGGCACGACGGGGTGTTCCGCTCAGGGCCGTGCGGGTCGCCGTCGACGGTGATGCCGCATGCACCGCAGATGCCCTCCCGGCAGTCGGATTCGAAGGCCACCGGCTCGCGGCCACTCTCGACCAACTCATGGTTCAGGCGGTCCAGCAGTTCCAACAGCGACATCTCCGGCGTGGCATCGTCCACCTCGTGGGTCTCGTAGCGCCCGGCCTCCCCCGGCATCGCCTGCCGCCAGACGTCAACGATCAGTCTCATCGGTAGTCCCTCGTGGTGAGCGGCACGCTGTCGAAGGACAGCGGCTCGTGGTGACGGACGAAGCCACCGTCGGGGTCGACCTGCCAGGCGGACGCAAACGCCCACCGCCTGTCGTCCCGCGCGGCCTCCCCGTCGCGCTGGTGTTCCGCGCGGAAGTGCGCCCCGCAGGACTCCTCACGGTCCAGGGCGTCGACGCACATCAGCTCGCCCAGTTCCAGGTAGTCGGCCACGCGCCCGGCAAGCTCCAGTTCCTGGTTGAGGTGCTCGCCGGTCCCCACCACACGCAGGTCGCGCCAGAACTGGTCGCGCAACTCCCTGATCCTTGCGATGGCTCTCCGCAGCGTCTCGCCGGTGCGGATCACACCGCAGCCCTCGTAGAGGATCTCGCCGAGGCGACGGTGGAAGTATGTGGGGCCATGGCTGCCGCCCACGGCCAGCAGGGCGTCCACACGGGCGCGGGTGCGTGCGAGTGCTTCCCTGACGGGGGGCGAGTCGTCGCCCAACAGTTCCCTGCCGAGTTGCGGCGCCAGATGGTTGGCCACGGCGTGCGGCAGTGTGAACCAGCCGTCGACGCAGGCGGACAGCAGCGAGTTGGCACCCAGCCGGTTGGCGCCGTGGTAGCCCCACCCGCACTCCCCGCCCACGAACAGCCCGGGCAGCGAGGTCATGAGGTCGTAATCACTCCACAGCCCACCCATGGTGAAGTGCGCGCCGGGCGCGATCCGCATGGGGACCGCGTACGGGTCCTCCCCCGTGGCGTTGCGGTACATGTGGAAAAGGTTGCCGTAGCGCTCCGTGATGGTGTCGCGGCCCAGGCGTGCGATGGCGTCGCGGAAGTCCAGATGGACGCCGTTGCGCAATGGCCCCACGCCGCGCCCGGAGCGGATCTGCTCGGTGGCCGCGCGGGAGGCGACGTCGCGCGGCGTGAGGTTCCCGAACGCCGGGTACTTGCGCTCCAGGTAGTAGTCGCGCTCCGACTCGGGTATGTCGTTGGCGCGACGATCGTCCCCCGGCCGGTCCGGCACCCAGATCCGCCCGTCGTTGCGCAGCGATTCACTCATCAGGATGGTCTTGGACTGCCACACCGAGCTGATGGGCAGGGCCGTGGGGTGGAACTGGATGAACGAGGGCGACGCCACGTGGGCGCCGTGCTGCGCAGCCCTCCAGATGGCGGAGGCATTGGAGTTCTTCGCCAGCGTGGAGTGGAAGAAAATGTTGCCATAACCGCCGGTGGCCAGCACCACGGCGTGTGCCGTGTGGGATGTGATGTCGCCGGAGATGAGGTTGCGCATGACGACGCCGCCGACGTGGTCGCCGTCCATGATGAGGTCGAGCATCTCGTGCCGGACGCGCAGCGTCACGGTGCCGGCCTGCACCTGCCGCTGCAGTGCCTGGGAGCTGGCCACCTGTAACTGCTGACCCGTCTGGCCCCGGGCGTAGAAGGTGCGCGACACCTGCACCCCGCCGAAGGAGCGCGTGGCCAGGTTGCCGCCGTATTCCCGGGCAAAGGGTGCGCCGATGGCCGCCAGATGGTCAACCACCCGCATCGACTCCTCGGCGAGGCGGAACGCGTCCACCTCCCTGCCCCGGAAGTCGCCTCCCTTGACGGTATCGGTGACGAACCGCTGCAGGGAGTCGTTGTCGGCCGTGCCCTCACGGGCGGCGTTGATGCCGCCCTGGGCGGCGACGGAGTGCGCGCGACGGGGGGCGTCGTGGAAGGTGAAGCATTCCACCCGGTAGCCCAACTCTCCCAGCGCCGCGGCGGCGCCTGCGCCGGCGAGTCCCGTCCCCACAACGATGACCTTGAACGAGCGCCGGTTGGCGGGGTTGACCAACTGGTAGTCGAGTTTGCGGCGACGCCACGCGGTCTCCGGACGCCCCCCGGGTGCGTGCGGGTCCAGGACTCCTCCCACACGGACCCCGTCGACTGTCGACGGCGGCCTCCTCCATCGTCCCTTCATGCCACCACCCCGGTCAGCACCGCGATGGGGATGAGGATGTTGCCCAGCATCACGGACAGCGCGACCACTCCGGCCAGCACCCACCCGACGGCACGGGTGCGCCGCCCGGTGGCACCGAGGTCACTCACCACCGTCCACAATCCATGGGCGAGATGGAGGAAAAGGGCGATCATCGACGCCATGTACAGCGCAGCCACCCAGGGGCGCTGCAGGCTGGCCACGAGATTCTCGTAGGCATGGGCGGTCTCGGGGGTGGCGGGCTGGAACGTGTCCACGGCGACTCCCGCAGTGCCGGTGGTGAGGTCGAGGACGTGCAGGGTGACGAAGCCCAGCAGCACGATGCCGGTGACGGGCATGGTGCGGGCCGTGAAATGCCGCAGCCACATTCCCGGGCGACGATGGCGGCCGCGGGAGACCCGCGATCTCCCCCAGATCAGCGCGGCGGACCAGACGTGGGCAGCGAGGCAGGCCATGAGGAGAACCCGCAGGATCCACAGCAGGCCCTCGTACGGCAGGAAGGGTTGCAGGACGGTGCGCAGCCAGTGGGCGTACTCGTTGAAGTGCTCGGCGCCGGTGAACACCTTGAGGTTGCCGACCATGTGCACCAGGACGAAGCCGGCGAACACCACGCCCGTGATGGCCATCACCACCTTGAGGACCCAGCTCGGAACCCTGGGCTGCGGCCTCAGCCTGGCCGAGCGAATGCTCCCCATCGACAGCGCGAGCCGATCTGCTTCCAGATGCTCGTCGAGTGGGCTCAACGCCCTGCCTTCAGACTGCGGCCCGGGGCCGACATGTGATGACGTCATTGCCACCTCCTGCCAGATGCCCCCAACCTACGCGGGGCCCGGGCAGGGCGGACGGGCGGGGGCACTTTGGGGGCTCACCGCAGGAGCGGGTGTCGCAGGGTCAGGTCCTCGTCATCCCCGGTGGCGTGTTGATGACGAGGTCCCCGCGCGGGACTCGTCACCCGTGGAAGCCCCCCAGCCCCCCAGCCGCTGGAAGAGCAGATGCGCCAGGAAACCCAGAGCCATGCCGATGGCGATCCCCGCCATGTCGGCGACCAGGTCGGCCAGTTCGCGGGAGCGCCCCACGAACGGCTGGATGATCTCGATGGCCCCGCCGAACGCCGAGTACAGCAGAAACAGCGCGACGCTCCAGCGCGGCCTGACGGCTGCCAGGGGCAGCGCCAACGCCGCAAAGGCCAGAAAATGGTACGTCTTGTCGGAGCCTGAGGGCACCTCCACCTGGTTGGGCGGCATCAGGGTCAGGACGGCGATCACAGCGGCCAGAGCGATGGTGATCAGGATCGACACGCGGGTGGCACGACTCACGTCGTGCCGCCCTCAGGGGAGTTCGGGCTCATCCGTGCGACTGCTGGCGACGCAGCGCATCCCTGACTGCTCCCAGCGGCACGCGGCTGCCCACGTCGACGCCGAGGGCCTCGGCGAGGGCGGCATCCTGGATCGGGGTCGTCAGGTCGCCCTGCCTGAAGAGGAATGCGACGTCCAGGATTTCGAAGCGCTCCGACCCGTCGGGAAGTACCTCGACGAACCGGGAGGAGGCGGGGCCGAATCCGCAGTCTGCGAGCGGAAACGTCTTCTGGGCATCGGTGGAGCGGTCCCACGTGCGGACGGAGACGACTGTGTCGGCCACGGCCCGGCCGTGCGCGGCGCCGTTGGTGCGGACCACGTCGTCGAGCGTCCCGGGGATCCCCGTCAGTGCCTCCACCCCCACCCACTCGGAGGCGACGGCGCGGGCCACGAAATCATCCCATCCCTCATCTGCGGGGACGGTGACCTGCACGCCGCCGCAGGAGGCGAGGTCGTTGACCTCGCACGCGGAGTCGTCGACGACGATGCCGGTGATGGGTGCACGGAGTTGCTGGAAGTTCCTCATGACCCCATCCCACGTCGCCGACGCCCAAAAGACAAGTGTGCCCCGGACCGCGGCGGCAACGATGCTCCGGCGCTCCCCCTGCATCGCCCACACGCTGACGCAGGCCCCTAGTGTGGTGACAAGGGATCAACGGCGGCCTCGGCCGCCCGGCCAGGAGGAATCAGGTATGACGAGAACAGTGACACGCAACGTCCTGGCGGGGGCAACGGTGGTCATCACCGGCGCAGCCCGCGGCATGGGGGCCATCTACGCGCGACGTGCCGTGGCTGAGGGTGCCGGCGCCGTGGCGCTGTGGGATGTCGACGAGGCACTCACGGCCGCCCTGGCGACGGAGTTGGGCACCCCTGCGAGCCGCGTGGCGGCCTTCGGTGTGGATCTCGGCTCCCCTGAGCAGATCGTGGCGACGGCGCAGAGGACACGCGATGAGCTGGGCTCCCCCAGCATTGTCATCAACAACGCCGGAATCGTGCGCGGTGGGCAGTTCGCCGACCAGGACCCCTCCCGCGACATCGAGCAGACGATGAGCATCAACGCCCTGGCCCCCATGCTGGTGAGCAGGGAATTCCTGCCCGCCATGATCGCCGATCGGTCGCGGCACCACCGGATCCTGAACATCGCGTCGGCGGCCGGCACGCTCGGCAACCCCGGCATGAGCGTCTACGCCGCCTCGAAGTGGGCCGTGATCGGGTGGAGCGAATCGCTGCGGCTCGAACTGGTTCGCGGCGGCAACGCCCACGTCGCCGTCACCACTTTCTGCCCCAGTTTCGTCTCGACCGGCATGTTCGCGGGAGCCCGCGGACCCCTGATGACGCCCATCATGACCCCCGACGAGGCCGCGGACGCCGCGTGGCAGGGCATGCTCAGCGGCCGCCCCCTGGTCCTCAAGCCGTGGACGGTGAAGCTGGGCATGGCGGTGCGTGGTGTCCTGCCCACGCCCGCATGGGATGTTGTGGCTGACAAGGTGTTCCACGTCTATTCCTCCATGGATCGGTTCACGGGCCGAACCGGCGGGAACGGACCGGGCGCGGGTAGAGTGCAGTAGAAGGGCAGTCGCTGCGCTACACCGGAGGTGCATTTCGATGGCCGTGGGACAGACGGACAACGGCGTTGTCACGGGACCGAGGGTTCCCCCCGGGGACGTGGCCGACCGGGAGCGCCAAGTGGACGCCGCCCGCGCAGCTTTCGCGTCTGGCAGGACGAGGCCGTTGTCCTGGCGGCGTGCCCAGTTGCACGCAATGCAGCGTCTGCTCACCGAACGCGCGCCACAGATCCGCGCTGCCGTGCACGCCGACCTCGGCAGGAACGACGTGGAGTCGCAGCTCACCGAGATCGACATGGTCCGTCTTGAGGCCTGGTTCGCGTCGCGCAACCTCGATCGTTGGACGCGCCCCCGCAAGGTGGGCGCACCCCTGACCGTGGGGACGGCCCGCGCGAGGATCCAGCGTGAGCCCCTGGGCACCGTGCTGATCATCGGCCCGTGGAACTACCCCATCCACCTCATGCTCATGCCCCTCGTCGGCGCGCTGGCCGCCGGCAACACCGTCGTCCTCAAGCCGAGTGAACTGGCGCCTGCCTGCTCCCACCTGCTGGCCGAGTTGGTGCCGCAGTACTTTGACGCCGCGGCCATCCAGGTCGTCGAGGGAGGGTCGGAGGCGACCACACACCTGCTGACGCACCCCTTCGACCACATCTTCTACACGGGCAACGCCACCGTCGGATCCATCGTCATGACCGCCGCTGCCGCGACCCTGTCGCCCGTCACGCTGGAACTCGGTGGCAAGTCGCCGGTGTGGGTCGACGCCTCGGCGCCTCTGGAGGCCACCGCGCGATCCATCGCCTGGGGCAAGTTCAGCAACTGCGGTCAGACCTGCGTGGCGCCCGACCACGTCCTGACCACCCCCGACCTCGTGGAGCCCCTCGCGCAGGCCGTGGCGAGGGCCACCCGGGAGATGTACGGGAAGGACCCCCGGCAGTCCGCCGACTACGGACGCATCATCAACCAACGCCACACGCAACGCATCGCCGGGCTGCTCAACTCGGGTCGGGCCGTCATCGGCGGCGACGCCGACATCCCGCACCGCTACGTCGCGCCGACGGTCCTGGTGGACGTGGCGCCCGACGCTCCTGTCATGCAGGAGGAGATCTTCGGTCCTGTGCTGCCGATCATCGCCGTGGGCGGACTTGATGAGGCCATCACCTTCATCAACGCCCGACCCAAGCCGCTGGCGCTCTACGGGTTCACCACGAATGAGTCGACGCAACAGGCCCTGCTGGAGCGGACCTCCTCCGGCGCACTCGGGCTCAATGTGGTCATGAACCAGATGGTCGTGTCCACCCTGCCGTTCGGCGGTGTCGGCGCGAGCGGCATGGGGAGGTACCACGGCGAGTTCGGCATGCAGACGTTCAGCCACGAGCGGGCCGTCCTCCAGAAGCTGCGCGGCCCCGACCCACTGATGCTTGCCCGGCCCCCCTTCGGCTGGCTGACGCGGAAGCTCTTCCTGCGCGGCTGATCACGGGCCGCCCGCCCACGCCCCCAGCGCCAGGGCAGCCGGCACGGCCAGCACCCCGACGACGATGTTCGCGGCAGCCATGCAGCGGTCATTCAGCGCCACAGACCAGAAGAACCCCGTGGCCCCCAGCAGGACGATCGCAATTCCCAGCGGAAGGGCTCCGACCGCCCCCAGGTGGTGGACGAAAGGGAGGCAGGCCGCCATCATCAGGGCCAACGCCAGTGTGACCCGGGGACCCCACGCCCATTCACCCTCGCGGACGTCCATCGCTACGACCGGCATCGGTGGTCGCATCGATCTCCAACGCAGTTCCGGGCTTCCTGTTCATTGACTGCGACGGATTCGGCGGGTTCCGCCGGTCCCAGCAACGTCATGTCGTGCGGCCTCCTCGTGGAGCGCGCCCCTCATTGGACGCTCACAGCACTGTAGGCATCCGTGGCGCAAACCCCGGTGGCGGCGACCCCCACCCGTGCCGAATGGCCCCCACGGTTGCCACAAGGGGAGGCAAAATCGCCGTGGGTTGTTCGAGGGTGGTCTCCTGTTGAGTTCCGTTCAGGAGGCCCCCCTATATTGACGTGATGCGCGCCCCAACCCCCAACACCCCGGACGGCGATGCGATCGGCCGTCTGCTCGCCTGGGATCCGCCCTCATCGTCCGGAGCAGCAGTCCGGGATGACTACGTGAGGTTCCTGCGCGACGTGGGCGTCGCCGCACTCGACCGGGACAGTGGGCCCGTCCACCTGACGGCGAGTTGCTTCATCTTCACGCCGACGCTGACCCACGTGCTGCTGTGCTTTCACCGGAAGGGGCAGTTCTGGGTGCAGGTGGGAGGCCACATTGACGCCGCCGACGACACGCTGGTCGCCGCCGCACTGCGCGAGTCGCGGGAGGAATCGGGGCTCGTCGACATGACGCCCCTCGACGGCGTGCTCGACCTTGACATCCACGATCTGGGCTCGGCCTTCGGCCGGTGCCGCACGCACTGGGACGTTGGCGTCGCTGCGCTGTCACCGCTGACACCGCCCCAGGTCAGCGACGAGAGCGAGGAGGTGGCCTGGTTCCCCGTCGACGCCCTGCCCGCCAGCATGGCGGGCTCGGTGCCCCGGCGGATCGCCACCATGCTTGACCAACTCCGCCGCTACCAGATCCCGGGGCTCCCTCAGGGAAGCTGAATCAGGGGGCGTGCTTCACGCACGTGGCCGCCCATGGAAGAAACTCCAGGCGCGCCCGCGGGATCGGCTCGCCGCAGACAACGCACCGTCCGAAGGTGCCCGCCTCCAATCGGTCCTGCGCGGCGCGGACCTCGAGGAGCGTCCTGTGCAGGGACTCGGCCGTTGACGCGTCGGCCATCTGCTGAATGGCCTGCGTGGTGCCGTCGCCGATGCGCTTGCCGAACCCGATGGTCGCGCCCGCCTCGGGTGGGCGGGTCAGGTCCCGGATGCTGGCGTCCAGTTCCGCGCCCTTGGTCTCGAGCTCGGTGGCGATGCCGTCAAGGTCAACGTCGTTCATGCCCCGATTGTCCCATCAGAGGGGTTCTCGGACAGCTCATCACGACCCTCGGTTTGACGAAAGACAATGAACGACATATCGTTGAGTATCGCTGGAGCGAACGTCGCTCCGGCAGGAACGAAGGAAACATCCATGAGGAACCCACGCAATCCACAGTTCAACCCATTCAATGACAGGTTGCACCACTCCCCGGACGGACCCGGCCCCCACGCACCCGAGGACGACATGGACTTCGGCCGCGGCCGGGGTCGTGGACACGGGCGGGGCCCGGGCGGTCGCGGTCCCCGCGGCGGTAGCCGGGAAGGCCAACACGACGCGTTCGACGAGGCATTCGAGGGAGCATTCGACGGCATCAGCCGCGAAGGGATGCACCGAGGGCCAGGGCACGGCCGCGGATTCGGCCCGCGCGGTCCGCGACGAGCAGGACGGGGCGACGTGCGCCTCGCGATCCTGTCGCTGTTGGCCGATGCCCCTTCCAACGGTTACGGCCTCATCAGCGCCATAGCCGAGCGCACCGGCAATGCCTGGCGGCCCAGCTCCGGGTCCGTCTACCCCACCCTGCAGCAACTGGTGGACGAGGAGCTGATCGTCTCCAGCGGAGAGGGACGCGGAACGGCGTACGAGCTCACCGAGACGGGACGCACTTACGTCAAGGACAACGAGTCCGCCATCACGCAGGCCTGGGCCGCAACACCGGGGCGCAACGAGTCCGAGGTTGCGTTCCACGAGAGCGTGACCAAGCTGAAGGGCGTACTCCAGCAGTTCCGGCTCGCCGCCACCGACGCACAGCGCACGGCGGCCACGCAGACACTCGACGAGGCCCGTCGCGCGCTTTACCTCATACTGGCCGACTGACGAGACGGGGACCCCCAGGCCCATCGGCCGGAGCCCGCGTGGTCCCCTGTCAGAAGCACCACGCCAGCAGGGTTCAATGAGCTCCATGACATCCGCGGGACGACTCATCTGGTCGGTGGTGCACGACGAACGACGTGCGCTGCTGCAGGACCTGCAAGAACTAGCAACCGAGCAGTGGCACACGAAGTCACTCTGCCGCGCGTGGGACATCCACGACGTGCTGGCCCACCTGGTTGACGGCGCACTGATCACGCGACTCGGGTTCGCCCGCCGCATGGTCACGGCCGGGTTCGACTTCCGCCGGGCGACCGCTGCCGGGGTCGCCCGGGAGCGCCGCACGAATCCACAGGAAACTCTCGCCGCCTTCAGGTCCGTGCTGACGAGCACCCACACCCCGCCGGCGCCG
>JBDSRF010000180.1:0-7562 GCA_039929445.1 Arachnia sp.
TCCAGAACCTCGCGGAGGTCACCGATCAGGCCGTGAACGTCAGTTTCACCCCGCTGCTGGTGCCCATGGCGCGCGGCATCCTGGCCACCTGCAGCGCCCCCGTGGTCGAGGGCGTGGACACCGCACAGGTCCGCGCCGCCTATGAGGCATTCTTCGCGGACGAACCGTTCGTGGACCTCCTGCCCGAGGGCCTGTGGCCGCAGACCGCATCCGTGCTGGGCAGCAACCGCACCACCGTGCAGGTGGTGGTGGATTCCGCAGCGGGCCGCCTCATCGCCCTCGCCGCCCTCGACAACCTCACCAAGGGCACCGCGGGCGGCGCCATCCAGTCCATGAACATCGCGCTCGGCCTGCCAGAGGCAACCGGGCTCAGCACCGTCGGAGTCGCACCATGACCGTCACCACCCCCCGGGGTTTCACCGCATCCGGCATCGCCGCCGGCATCAAGGCCAGCGGCAACCCCGACCTCGCCGTCGTCCACAACACCGGGCCGCAGTTCGCCGCCGCCGGAGTCTTCACCCGCAACCGGGTCCACGCTGCCCCGGTGAAGTGGTCGAGGCAGTCCGTCGCCGACGGCCAGCTGGCCGCCGTGGTCCTCAACTCCGGCGGGGCCAACGCCTGCACCGGCCCGGACGGGTTTGCCGACGCCGCCCGCATGGCCGCCGCCACCGCCGGCCACCTCCGCGTTCCCGCCGACGACGTGGCTGTCTGTTCCACAGGCCTCATCGGCATCCGGTTGCCCATGGACATGGTTCTGGACGGCATCGGGACGGCCTGCGACGCTCTCGGGGCTGAGGGCGGGGCCGCCGCCGCCACCGCCATCATGACCACCGACTCCGTCCCCAAGACCGCGGCCCGCCAGCAGGGAGGCTGGTCGATCGGCGGCATGGCAAAGGGCGCCGGCATGCTCGCGCCGGGGCTGGCCACCATGCTCGTGGTCATCACCACCGACGCCGACGTGACCGCGGGGCAGTGCGACATCGCCCTGCGCGAGGCGTGCCGCGTCAGCTTCGACCGCGCCGACTCCGACGGCTGCATGTCCACCAACGACACGGTGCTGCTCCTGGCGAACGGGGCCAGCGGCGTCGCCCCTGCGGTGGCGGATTTCGAGGATGCGCTGACGGACCTGTGCCGCGACCTCGCCCGCCAACTCATCGCCGACGCCGAGGGTGCCAACCATGAGATCGCCATCGAGGTGATCGGTGCCGCCTACGAGGAGGACGCCGAACTCGTGGCACGCGAGATCGCCCGCAGCAACCTGTTCAAGTGCGCCGTCTTCGGCAACGACCCGAACTGGGGGCGCGTCCTCTCGGCCATCGGTGTCACCGACGCCGACTTCGACCCCGACATGCTCGACGTCTCCTTCAACGGTGTGCACGTCTGCCGTGGCGGCCAGATCGGCGAGGACCGTTCACTCGTGGACCTCACGGGACGCCACGTCCACGTGCTCGTCGACCTCCACGCGGGGGACCACACCGCCACCGTCCTCACCAACGACCTCACGTACGAGTACGTGAAGGAGAACGCGGAGTACTCCTCATGAGCCGCATCACCAGAGGGGACCGTGACGTTCTCATGTCCAAGGCCAGCACGCTGATCGAGGCACTGCCGTGGCTGGCGGAGTTCGCCGGCCAGACCATCGTCATCAAGTACGGCGGCAACGCCATGATCGACGACGACCTCAAACGCGCCTTCGCGGCCGACGTGGTGTTCCTCCGGCGTGTCGGCCTCAAGCCGGTGGTGGTGCACGGCGGCGGTCCACAGATCTCCTCCATGCTGAAGCGCCTCGGCATCAGCTCGGAGTTCCGCGGCGGGTTGCGTGTGACCACCGAGGAGGCCATGGACGTGGTCCGCATGGTGCTCGTGGGGCAGGTGGGCCGTGAGCTCGTCGGCCTCATCAACGCCCACGCACCGTTCGCCGTCGGCATGTCCGGCGAGGACGGCGGGCTGCTGCGGGCCAAGCGGCGTGGGCTCATCGTCGACGACGAGGAGGTCGACCTCGGTCTGGTGGGCGACGTTGACTCCGTCGACCCCACGTCCGTACTGGACCTCATCGAGGCCGGCCGCATCCCCGTCATCGCCACGGTTGCCCCCGGACCGGACGGGCAGGTGTACAACGTGAACGCCGACACCGCCGCCTCAGCACTGGCGGTGGCGCTGGGCGCACGGCGCCTCGTGATGCTCACCGATGTCGCCGGGTTGTACGCGAACTACCCGGACGAGGACTCGATCATCACGCAGATGTCCACGGCCGAGGTGCGCGACCTCCTGCCCCAGGTGCAGGCGGGCATGGTGCCCAAGCTCGAGGGCTGCCTGCGCGCCGTGGAGTCCGGGGTGAAGGCGGCCACCATCATCGACGGCCGGGTCCTCCACTGCCTGCTTCTGGAAATCTTCACCAACGACGGCATCGGCACCATGGTGACCGATGACCCCACCATCGAGGAGACACCCGTATGAGCGAGCCCGGTGTGACTGACCAGAGCACGATCCTGGCGCGCTACGACGCCGTCATGATGAACGCCTTTGGTTCCCCCAAGCGGGTGTTCTCGCACGGTGAGGGCATCCACCTCATCGACGCCGACGGCAGGCGCTACGTGGACCTGCTGGCGGGCATCGCCGTGAACTCGCTGGGCCACAACCACGCCGGCGTGACCGCCGCCATCACGTCGCAACTCTCCAGGCTGGGCCACGTGTCCAACTTCTTCGCCACCGAGGGGCAGGTGAGACTGGCTGAAAGGCTGTCGGCCGCTGCCGGCGAGGGCGCGCGCGTCTTCTTCACGAACTCCGGCACCGAGGCCAACGAGGCCGCCTTCAAGGTGACCCGCCTCACGGGTCGCACCCGCATCGTCGCCATGGAGGGTTCTTTCCACGGCCGCACCATGGGGGCGCTGGCGGTCACCCACACGCTGAAGTACCGCGCGCCCTTCGAGCCGCTGCCCGGGTACGTGGAGTTCGTGGCCTTCGGCGATGTGGAGGCACTGGAGCGAGCTGTCGACGACACCACCGCGGCCGTGATTCTGGAGCCGATTCAGGGTGAGAACGGCATCTTGCCGCTGCCCGCGGGTTACCTCGCCGAGGCCCGGCGCATCACCCGCGACGCGGGTGCGCTGCTATGGGTGGACGAAGTCCAGACCGGCATTGGGCGCTGCGGTGAACTGCTGCTCCACCGGGCCGACGGCGTGACGGCCGACCTCGTGACGGTGGCCAAGGGCCTCGGCAACGGCTTCCCCGTCGGCGCCTGCATCGCTGTGGGCGACGCCGCGCGCCTGCTGCAACCCGGCAACCACGGCTCCACGTTCGGTGGCAACCCCGTGGCAGCGGCTGCTGCCAACGCGGTGCTGGATGAGCTCGAGGCCGGCGTCCTGGACAACGTGCGACGGGTGGGGGACTGGTTCGCGAGCGCCGTCGAGGCACTCGGCCACCCACTCATCGGCCGTGTGCGGGGACGTGGACTGCTGCGCGGCATCGTGCTCACGGCGGACATCGGGCCTGCCGTGGTGGATGCCGCCCTGGAAGCGGGCTGGGTCATCAATGCGCCCCGCCCCAACGTGCTGCGGATCGCTCCGCCACTCGTGATCACACAGGAGGAGTTGCAGCCCTTCGTGGACGCGCTGCCGGGGTTGCTGGAGTCCGCGCGTGGCTGACGTTGCCCGGCCGGCGCGGCTCTCCCGGCTGCGGGAGCTTCTCGCCGAGGAGCGACACGCCTCTCAGCAGGACCTGAGTTCTGCCCTTGCCGGTGACGACATCACCGTGAGTCAGTCGACGCTCAGCAAGGATCTCGTGGCGGTGGGGGCCATCAGGCGGCGTGCCTCCGACGGTTCGCTGGTCTATGCACTGGGTGTCGACGGGGACGTGCCCGGCATGGCGCTGGAGAAGCTGGCGCGACTCGCCGCAGAGCTGCTGCAGTCCATCCAGTCCACGGGCAACCAGGTGGTGTTGCGCACACCCCCCGGCGCGGCGCAGTTCTTCGCGGCCACCCTCGACGCAGCACGCCTGCCCGGGATCATGGGCACCATCGCCGGCGACGACACGGTTCTGCTGATCGCCGTCGACGAGGAACGTGCCGGCCAGGTCATCGTTGCCATCTCTGAGATGACCCGCACCGGCAAACCACACACACCGACAACACAAGAGGATGACAAGTGACTGAGGGACGACTCTGGGGAGGCCGTTTCGGCGGCGGTCCCAGCGAGGCCATGTTCGCGCTCAGCAAGTCGACGCAGTTCGACTGGCGCCTGGCCCTCCACGACATCGCCGGCTCCCGTGCGCACGCCAAGGCTCTCCTGGCAGCCGGTCTGTTGGGTGCCGACGAGGCCGACGCCATGGACGCAGGGCTCGCCGAACTGGCGCGACGGGTGGAGGTGGGGGAGTTCCTTCCCGCCGCCGACGACGAGGACGTGCACGGCGCCCTGGAGCGGGGCCTCAAAGAGGTCGTCGGGGCTGAACTGGGCGGGCGGTTGCGGGCCGGCAGGTCCCGCAACGACCAGATCGCCACCCTGATCCGCTCCTACCTCCGCACGGAGCTGCGCTCCATTGCGCTGGCCGTCGACGAGGTCCTCGACGCTCTCGGTTCCCAGGCGGACGCCCACATGGGGGCGGTGATGCCGGGACGCACGCACCTGCAGTCCGCGCAGCCGGTGCTGCTCAGCCACCACCTGCTGGCGCACGCCTGGCCGCTGGTGCGCGACATCGAGCGGCTCCGGGACCTCGACGCGCGCCTCGCCGTCAGCCCTTACGGGTCCGCTGCGCTGGCCGGCACATCGCTCGGACTCGACCCGCAGTTGGTCGCCCGTGAACTTGGTTTCACCTCGTCCGTGCCCAACTCCATCGACGGAACCGCGTCCCGCGACCTCGTGGCTGAGGCCACGTGGGTGCTGGCGCAGGTGGCCATTGACCTGTCCCGACTCAGCGAGGACGTCATCCTGTGGTGCACGGCCGAGTTCGGTTTCGCGAAGCTGGATGATGCCTGGTCCACGGGCAGCTCGATCATGCCGCAGAAGAAGAACCCGGACGTCGCCGAACTTGCCCGGGGCAAGGCCGGCCGACTCATCGGCAACCTGACGGGTCTTCTGGCGACGCTCAAGGGTCTGCCGCTGGCCTACAACCGTGACCTGCAGGAGGACAAGGAGCCGATCTTCGACAGCATCGACCAGCTGCACGTGCTGTTGCCAGCCGTCGCGGGGATGGTGGGGACGCTCACGTTCGACAGGGACAGGATGGCTACCGTGGCGCCCATGGGCTTTTCGCTGGCCACCGACGTCGCCGACCACCTGGTGCGGAACCGCGTGCCGTTCGCCGTCGCCCACGAGGTGGCGGGGGAGGCGGTTCGCTACTGCGAGTCCCGCGGCATCACGCTGCAGGATCTCACCGTGGACGATCTCGGGCGCATCTCGCCGCACCTGGACGCCTCGGTGCTGGACGTCCTGACCGTGGAGGGCTCAGTGGCTGCCCGCGACGGACGTGGCGGCACCGCGCCGTTGAGGGTCACCGAACAGCTGGGGGAACTGCGCAGCCGCCAGTCCGGTCTGCGTGACTGGGCGTCAGCGGGCGCGTGAACGACGTGCCCGCCCGGTGGGGGCCAGAGGACAACGGCGATAGGGTGAGGCACGTGAATGCACTGCTCGAAGACCTGATGTGGCGGGGGCTCATAGCCCATTCAACCGATGAAGAGGCGCTGGCCGCGCACCTCGATGCAGGGCCCGTCAGCTTCTACGTGGGTTTCGATCCCACAGCCCCCAGCGTGCACACCGGCAACCTTGTCCAGCTGCTGCTGGCGCGACGTCTGCAGAAGGCGGGCCACAAGCCATACATGTTGGTGGGTGGCGCCACCGGCCTCATCGGTGACCCCAAGGAGGCTGGCGAACGCACGATGAACAGCGCCGAGGTTGTGGGCGGCTGGGTGGAGCGGATCCGCTCACAGGTTGAGCGCTACGTCGACTTCGACGGCCCGGCGGCGGCCACCATGGTGAACAACCTGGACTGGACGCAGCAGATCTCCGTGCTGGAGTTCCTGCGCGATGTCGGCAAACACTTCCCTGTCAACCGGATGCTGGCCCGCGACGTGGTGGCCCGCCGTCTCGAGGCTGGCATTTCCTACACCGAGTTCAGCTACGTCCTCTTGCAGTCGATGGACTACCGGGAACTTCACCGCCGGCACGGCGTCAGCCTCCAGACCGGTGGCAGCGACCAGTGGGGCAACATCACAGCTGGGGTGGAGTTGCTGCGCCGCAGCGACCAGGCCAAGGTGCATGCGCTGGCCACCCCACTCCTGACCAAGGCCGACGGCACCAAGTTCGGCAAGACCGAATCCGGGACCGTGTGGCTTGACGAGGGACTCACGAGCGCCTACGCCTTCCACCAGTTCTTCCTCAACGCTGAAGATGCCAAGGTGATCGACTACCTCAAGGTGTTCAGCTTCCGCTCCCGGGAGGAGATCGAGGAACTCGAGCGCGCCACGGCTGCGGAACCGTTCCGGCGAGCGGCACAGAGGGCGCTGGCTGACGACGTCACCGACCTCGTCCACGGCGTCGCGGAACGTCAGGCCGCCTCCGATGCGGCTGCCGCGCTGTTCGGCAAGGGCGAACTGGCCGACCTGCCCGCACAGACGCTGGACCAGGTCATGCGTGAGGTGGGGGCCGCCAGTGTCAGCACACTGCCCAGCATCACCGAAGCCATGACCCTGGCCGGTCTGGTGGACAGCAAGTCGGCTGCCCGACGCGCCATCGGTGAGGGCGGGGCCTACCTCAACAACGTGAAGGTGACCGACGCCGACCTACAACTGGGCCCGGAGCACCTCCTGGCCCAGAAGTACGCAGTACTGCGCAGGGGCCGCAAGACAGTTGGGGGACTGGTGCTCAGCTGAGCACCTTCCCACGATCCTTGGACGCCCATCCCCGCCGGGGATGGGCGTTCTCCAGTTGGTGGGGAGAGCCTGCCGGAGCCCGATTTGTGTGGGCGGGAGGGGCGGTGTAGTGTTTCCAACGCTTCGAGGTGAACCGGACGCCCATCAGGGCGGACGAACCCGAGGATCCCACAACCACAACACTCTCCTGGTTGGGTGTGCGTTCAGCCAGAACCCACTCAGACCTCAGGTGTGTGGCGTGTCCGGGCCGCTACGGTGACCGGGACTGAGGGAGGGGGCAACCCCAGGATTCGACAAGGATCCACACAACTCAACACTGGATCGGAAGCCCGGAAATCTGCTTTGACAGGGATGGGGCGCAGCGGTAGTGTTGATCGAGTCGCTTCAAGCGGCCGAGCAACTCCGCTGAACAATCCAAAACAATTCGAAAGAAACACCGAATTGCACGGAAACGATTCAGGCAGTAAGCTTCAACAGCTGCCTCTTAACAAGGTGGCAAATACAACTCAAATGCGAATTGTTAAAGGCCAAAACGCCAAGTTGACAGCCGAAACAATCCACATTAAAGTTGTTCGAGTTGCCCCGAATGGAGCAGGAAGCAAGTTTTCCTGGGAAGTGAGGGATGCACCCGAAACTTGAGAACTCAACAGCGTGCTTAAAGTCAATGCCAAAAATGCACTATTGCAGCTGACATTCGTGT
>JBDSRF010000181.1:0-17396 GCA_039929445.1 Arachnia sp.
CTGCTCGGTGATTTTTGGTCTCTAGACAAGTCCCAATATCCCAGTAGCAAGGGCATTCGTTCGTTACGGCGCGCTCAACCCACCCAACTCATCGGTGGATCGAGGCTAAAGTGCGCACGCTTCCGGGGGTGTTGGTGGTCATTGAGGGCTCCTTCGCTCACGCTTGCCGCGTGCTATTTCGGTGTGTAGGGCGTCGAGCCGCTGTTCCCACAGCGTTAGGTATTGACTCAGCCAGTCGTCGATCTCGACGAGCGACTGCGGCCTAAGGGAGTAGACCCGCCGTTGCGCTTCCTGGCGAACCTCGACCAAGCCCGCTTCTCGCAGCACCCGCAGGTGCCGCGAGACCCCCGGGCGTGCAATCGGTAGGAGCGCTGCCAGTTCACCCGCTGTGGCCGGGCCGCCAGCAAGCTTCTCCAGCATTGTTCGGCGGCTGTCGTCCGCGAGCGCCCTCAAAGCGTCTTCCATAGCCCAAGGGTACCGACCCAGTTATGTACCCGTCAAGGTACCTAATCCGATCCACGCGCGGATCTCGGCATGAGAGCGCGACTACCAACTCCCCGGACTCCGGTCAGCCTCCCGGGGTAGGTGGTCTCCCACCAGGCGACGGCCAGTTGGACAGGTCATCCTGCGGTCAAATCCGTGGCGGTGTCCGCTGTGCCCCGACGCGGGTGGGCCTATATACGGAAAGGCACATGCGCCAACTGGAGACTCTCGACGATCCTGCAGCCGCCCTGGCTGTCCGGTCCGATCGAGACCCGTCCTCCCGGTCGGCCATGGGTCGTCAGTGAATCCTCACCGGAAGGCGCCACGATGCCGAAGACTTCGATCGCAACCAGGACCCCGACCCCTCTGCTCCCGCGCTACGCAACGCTCCCGGAGGCAATTGTGTACTGCAGAAGTTCCCGACGATCGCTGGAGCGAAGGATTGCCGAGGGCAAGCTCACACGCTTCCAAAACGGATTCCGCGTCCTTGTCGACTTGAACGAGATCGACGCCATGCTGCGCGGTGAGCGTCACTGAGAGCCCCACTGTTGCACGTATGTTGCACGAAACTGACCTCGAAAATCATAAGGCCTAATCAGAGTGGCTCCCCGGGTAGGAGTCGAACCTACTTCGCTAATCCTGATTCAAAGTCAGGCGGGCCCTGCCGGAAGACCAACCGGGGAACGGTCCGAACCGGACCTTCGGACAGCTTAGTGCCTTGTTGCGGCCCGGGCCACCGCGGTCAGGGGGCACTGCCCCGATCACGAGTAAGCACGCGCGGCGCCGATCTCGCCTTCACCCAGCAGCACACGGGGTAAGGACATATCGATCGAGCGATTCCGACTCCTCCACGATGCAACCCACGTAGGAGAACCCGAGCCGTCGCGCCACGGCGGCGGAGCTTCTGTTCTCCGGCGAGCAACGGATCAGGAACGCCGTCACCGGGTGTTGATCGACGGCGATGCGCATGGCCAAGGCCACCCCCGCCGTGGCGAAACCCCGCCCGCGCTGACCGCCGTAGAGCGAATAAGTCAGGTTCACCTCCCCCTGCTCCAGATAAGGCAACTCGCGCTGGATTCCGACCACGCCGACATGCTCACCGGTGTCGCATCGCTCAATGGCGAGGTCCACAACCGGATCCTGGTTCTGCCAGGCAAGGGCATTTCGGCTCAACCACGCGAGGTGTTCCTCGGCAGTGCTGGCTCGTCCGCCGTTGACCCATCCGTTGATCACGTCATCGCAGCCGCTGGCGTGAGTAGCCAAGTCGCCCCTCCGAAGCGGCCGGAGTCGTACAACCCCATCGCTCAGGATCTCGCCCAATTCCTTGCCGTGGCCCAATGAAGCCTGACTCATCAAATCAGCGTAGAGCCTGCGCCCGCCCCTCAACGCTCAGCAGCGGATAACAGGGTGTTCTGCACAGCCAGCACTCCCGAATGGCGATGGGGGTCCCGGTGCGGACCACAATGAGGAGTGGACAGGGAAGTCCTCAGGAAACTGGTGGAGGTGTGATGACGCGCAACAGGTGCTTCGGCACGGGAGATCCGCTCTACGAGCGGTACCACGACGAGGAGTGGGGCAATCCAGTTGAGGATGCCCCGGACGAGCGGGAGTTGTTCGAGAGGCTCGCGCTGGAAGGGTTTCAGGCTGGGCTCAGCTGGATCACCATCCTGAGGAAACGCGACGCGTTCCGCAAGGCTTTCAAGGGGTTCGTGCCGGCCAAGGTGGCCAAGTTCACGGAGGCGGACGTCGACCGGCTCATGGCCGACGAGTCGATCGTCCGCAACAGAGCGAAAATCCTAGCGGCCATCGGCAACGCCCGCGCCCTCCTGGCAATGCACGAGCAGGGGACCCGGCTCGAAAACTTGTTCGCCGAGTACGCTCCCCCACCCACCGACCCCGGAGAACACAGCCCAACGGCACCCGGCAACACCCCCGAATCGACGGCTCTGTCAAAGAGACTGAAAGGTCTGGGCTTTCGCTTCGTGGGCCCCACCACAATGCAGGCCACCATGCAGGCCCTCGGCATTGCCGACGGTCATGCCCCCGGATGCTGGTTGTCCTCTCCTCCGAAATAGGCACAAGGACGGATAAAAAAATGTCAGTGCTGGAACGTAGTCTTGATACATGAACAGAGAAGTGTGTATTGAGGCAACGACATTGTTGCTGTCTGCCGTGACTCAAGAGAAGCAGGCGCAAGCAGACCAGTTGCGTGCCATTGTTTCCCTGGCCCAGAACTACACCGCCACCACCGATTCCCTCATCGATGACGATCTCATCGACGAACTCTGCGAAGCCACTACCCCCGGCGGATCCGCCGGAACCGCCCCGATCTCTGAATTCGCCGCGATGGAACTCGGACCCCTGATGGGGTGCAGCCCCGCCCGGGCCCGCACCGTGTTGTTTGAGACCCTGAACCTGCACCACCGCCACCCCAGCCTCTGGGCTGCCGTGCAGGACCTCACCCTGGAGGCCCACCGCGCCCGCAGAGCCGCCGGCAAATTCGGGGTCCTCGACCAGGAGGTGGCCGACCGGGTGGGGAAGCAGTGGGCGGCCCGGCAGCATCGTCTGTCGTGGCAGGGTGCCATCGACCTGTGCGACAAGTTGATCATCGCGGCCGACCCGGCCATCGCCGCGCAGCGGGAAGCCCGGCAGTTGCAGGACCGCAACGCGAAGCTGTGGGAACCCTACGAAGCAACGGTGAACCTGACCGCGAAGCTGGATCTGTTGGATGGCAAGTACGTCAACGCCACCATCACCCAGTTGGCGGGGATCCTCCACGCAACACCGGAATACAGCCGGGTCGCCCTCGACGTGCTGCGGTCCAAGGCGTTGGGGATCATGGCCCACCCCGCCGTGGCCCTGGCCATGCTCCAAACAGCGCTCCAACCAGCCATGTTCGGGACCACCGACTACGACCATGCGCACTCCTCCCCATACGAGGGCGGGGAAGATGGTGGGCCCGCAGCGGCTTCGGGCCTACCGATTGATCCGGAGACAGGAAGGGTGGCATCCGATCCGTTGCACTGCACCGGTCATACCTGCGGGACCATCACGGTGGACCCGGCAAGGCTGCAGCCCACGGTGCAGATCTACATCCACCTCCACCCCGACGGCACCGCCGCCATCGAAAACAGCGCCACCATCGCCGTGGACACGTTGCGGGAGTTGTTGGACGGGAGACAGATCCGGGTCACGCCGGTGTTGGATCTGAACAGCATCCCCGCGGAGCACCAGTACCGGCCCTCCCGCAGGATGCGGGAAGCCGCCTGTCTCGTGTTCCCGAAGGAGGCGTTCCCGTTCAGCAACCGCATTAGCCGCGGACTGGATCTCGATCACACCACCGCCTATCAGGCGGCGTGCCGGGACCCGCAAACCCGGATCGGGAACCTCGGGCCGTTCAGCCGCCGACCCCACCGCGGTAAAACAGCCGGGTTCTGGAGATGTCAACAACCCTGCATCGGCCAACTCATCTGGACCAGCCCACTGGGATTCCGCTACACCGTCGACAAAGACGGAACCCGCCGCATCCAATAACGCGTCGCAGCGCCACTTATGAGCAGGCCGCGGTTCCCGAATGGGGTGCGGGGTAATTCGTCGCGCAGCAGACTCTTCCTTCGTTGGCCCCTCCTGAATGAGCGCAGCCATTTCGAAATACCCGCGCTCGTTTCCCTGCGTCACGCAGGCAATCAGTGGAGCTATTGTCGAAATAGAGCAGGGTGCCTTTGACACACTGCTGCACGCTCCTCAAAGTGGCTCTTCCCAAAGCAGAGTGAAGGCCCGGCGATTGTGGGAGCGGGATGGTGCGTCGAGAGCCGTGGCAGACTGCGCGCATGACCGGATCGTCGAGTGGCCATGGATACTGGCCACTGCTTCAAAAAGCAGTCCATCGCGCGTTAGCGCCTTACCCTGCCGGGACTGCAACTGTTGCTGTGGATGACGGAGAGCCGTCCATCGAGATCATCCCCAGAAACGATCGAGCTGCCGCGATCGACTTGAGCCCGGTCGCCGAGGATGAGGTCAACCTCAGCGCTGGGGAGACTGACTGTCAGATCTGGGACGATTCTCCCGTCAGGTTGGCCGAGGAGGTCTACCAGATACTGGCCGGTGTCATGGCGGGCACGTTGGAAGAGTGCAGGGATGAGTGCGGTGAGATGACGGCCCGGGTGGACGCGCCACGCGGGCAGATCAGCTTCGGGAGTGCGTCGCTGCTTCCGGTGCCCTGGTCATGGCGCACCAAACACCGATACGAGCCGTATACCTGAAGGTGATGCACGTTCTTCGCCAAACTGATGACTCGACATCGCGGGAGCCGGACCAGCATCATTGCAAACCCTGTGCCCCCACGTACCCGCACTCCACTCACGGCGGGTCAAGTCCCGTGGAGTTCGGTGCGCAGCGCCAGAGTCACTTCATCACGACCCCGCTCAGCCTTCCGCGAAGGAATCTTCAGTCAGCATGAGGGTGGCGGACAGCAGCCGCGCCAAACGTGGTGCGGGCCAGCGGACGGCATGTCGACACGCGGACATGCAGACGGCCCCGCCGAACATGTCGACGGGGCCGATACTTCGTGCTGCCGTGGGATCAGGCACAGCTCCAGGGCTGGGTTCCACGTTTGGCGTAGAGGCGGTTGGCCACGGTGATCTGCTCGGCGCGGCTGGCCTGGTGCGGGTAGGCCGCGAAGTCCTGGCCGTTCACGGAGCGCCACGTCTGCAGATTGAACTGCAGGCCGCCGTAGTGACCGTTGCCAGTATTGATGCTCCAGTTGTTGGTGGATTCGCAGCGGGCGATCCGGTCCCACATGGCCTCGCGGGCCAGGTTGAGCGCCTTGCCGGAGGGGGCAGCCGCGACGGGGGCCTTGAACGGCTTCTCCACCGGCATGTTCGCCACCGGAGGGGCCTTCGGGAGGATGGTGGTCTGCGCGGGGAGGGTCGAGGTGCTGAACTGAACGATGTTGTTGAACACCCATGCTCTCTGCGACACGAACTTGCCGCCCGTGTTCACCACGTTGCGGGTCAGCACATAGGAGCGGCAGCCGTTCTTGCCGGTGGCGGCGGTGCCGCACTCGGTCTTCCACTGGTGGCCATCCTTGGCCGTCCAGCGGCCGTCGGGCCGGGCAAGGGGGTTGCCCCCCCACGCGTTCCGGCTGGAGGGGAGGTACGTTAGGTTGTTGAACACCCAGCCGTTGTGGTTGTAGTAAGCGCCGTTGGCCTTGACCACCTTCGTGGTCCAGATCGCCGTGCGGCACCGCACGACCGAAGAGGAATACATCTCGCAGGAGGTCTTCCAGTACCGGCCATTGACGAGGTGGTCGCCCGGCTGGTTGTAGACCGTCGGCTCGAGCGCACTGGCGCCCTGCGTCGACACGACACCGAAAACGGCACCGAACAGCGCCAAGAAAATCACCTGCAGCGAACGCTTCAGCATCGCAACCCCCGTTGTTGTTGAACGACTAGCAAACTAACACCCAACTCTGTGAAATCCAAAGGATTTCTTCAGTATCACTTGAGGGTTGCCCTGCGGGTCTTCCGTGGTCAGAGGCTTGTTGCGGACCACGCCGCGGCCCCGAAGAGCCACGCCGCCACCGTCGCCTCTCAGGAACGGCACGCGCGGTTGCAGCAGAGGCGGGGGCATTCGGGCGTGCATGACAGACTGGGGCGCGTGACGAGCCCTTCCCCATCGCGTGCGCGCCGAAGCCGCGTGCGGATGACGTCCGCCGAGCGCCGGGAACAGTTGCTTCTCACGGCGCGTGAATTGTTCGCGGAACGCGGGTTTGAGGGCGCCTCCGTCGAAGAGATCGCCGCTCGCGCCGGCGTCAGCAAGCCCGTGGTCTACGAACACTTCGGGGGCAAGGAGGGCGCGTACGCCGTCGTGGTCGACCGCGAGGTGCGCACACTCCACGACTCCATTCGCGCTGCGCTGACCACCCCGGATGCCGGCTCACGAGAACTGCTTGAGCGCGGCGCCCTGGCGCTGCTGGACTACATCGACCAGTGCCCCGACGGTTTCCGCATCCTGGCCCGCGACTCCTCCCTGCAGGGCCCCGGAGGATCTTTCGCCTCCATCCTCAGCGACATCGCCGTGCAGGTGGAGGACCTCCTGGCCGACGAGTTCTCCAAGCTCGGCCTCGACCCTCAGTACGCGGGCCTCTACGCCCAGGCGCTCGTGGGTCTGGTGGCCATGACCGGGCAGCAGTGGCTGGAGAACCGGGAACCCGACCGGCTCGTGGTGGCACGCCACCTAATCAACCTGGCCTGGAACGGCATGGCGCACCTGAAGCCCGAGCCCCGGCTCATCATCGAGGTGCTCGACAGCCGAAAGAACCTGGACGGGGAATCGGCAACCGAGTAGGTCCGCTCAGGAGCGAGCCGGCTCCTTGGTCACCGCGTCGGTGAGCAGGCGTCGCAACAGGTCGGCAAGCACATCCCGGTCTCCCGGAGGCCACTCCCCCAGCAACGACTCCTCCAGCGCGATGAGCGCCCCGATGGCGTCATCCACAAGTTCCCGACCCGCCGGCGTCAGCTCCACCAGCGCACCACGCCCGTCCTCGGGGTTCCGCAACCGGGTGACCAGTCCACGGGTCCGCAGGCGGTCGATCCGGTGCGTCATCGTGCCGGACGTGACGTGGGTCTCGGCCAACAACCGGCCCGGCGAGAGGCGGTGCGGGTCACCGGCCCGACGAAGGGCGGCGAGCACGTCGAACTCCCAGGCCTCGAGACCACGATCCGAGAAGCACTCCTTCCGGTGCGTGTCGAGCAGCGCGGAAAGCCGGTGGATCCGTGACCACACGTGCATGGAGTCGACGGCGAGGTCGGGCCGCTGGGACCGCCAGGCCTCCACCACCTGGTCCACCTCATCGCGGGGCATGGTCCTCCCATGAGGCAGCGCCGGCGACGGGGCCCACTGCGCTGCGCACCGCCCGCACCCCCGAGAAGACGCCGAGGGCCTCAGCGACCATGGCGGCGGATTCTGCGCTGTCGGCGAGGAAGGCGCAGGTGGGTCCGGATCCACTCACGACGGCCCCCAGTGCGCCGGCGTCCAGGCCGATCTGCAGGGTGCTGCCCAGCGTGGGCTGCAGGCGGATGGCAGCCTCAGCCAGGTGGTTCACGAGGTTCCGGCCCACGGCCGCGACGTCACCGGCGGCCAGTGCGTCGAGGAGTTCCTGGGGGATCCTTGGTGCAGAGGGTTCCGCCACCCTGTCGAATTCCCGGAACACGGCCGGGGTGGACAGGCCGGTGTGGGAGAGGGCGAGCGTCCAGTGGTAGCTCCCCCGCGCCTCGATGGGATCGATGATGTCGCCGCGGCCCGTCCCGATGGCGGTGCCCCCGGTGAGGAGGAATGGCACGTCGGCGCCCAACTGGGCGGCGAGGTCGCGCAGGTCCGTGGCCGTGGCGGGTCGGCCCCACAGCTCGTTGCATGCCACCAGCACGGCGGCGGCGTCAGCGGATCCCCCGGCCATGCCCCCCGCCACGGGGATGCGCTTGCGGATCAGCATGATGCAGCCGGCATCAGCGATGTGGAAGCGCTCGGCCAGCAGCTTGGCGGCCCGGATGGCGAGGTTGGTGTCGTCGGTGGGCAGGAAGGCCGCACCCTCCCCACGGAAGGCCACCTTGAAGACTCCCGCAGCGGCGGGCTCCACGGTCAGTTCGTCCCACAGGCTCAGAGCCTGGAACACGGTGCCGAGCTCGTGATACCCCGTGTCGTCGGCCTCGCCGACGCACAGGGCAAGATTCACCTTGGCGGGGACGCGCACCCGCACCACCTGGGCCACGTGTTGAACGTAGCCCATCACGACGCCGAGCCCACCCAGGCGGACGCAATGGCAGCGAACTGGGTGATGTCCAGGACCTCGCCCCTGGCCTGCGGGTCCACCCCGGCCGCCTCGATCACGCGCACGGAGTCGGCGGCGGAACCGATCAGGGGCGCCAGCGCGGCCCTCAACATCTTGCGGCGCTGCGAGAATGCGGCGTCGATGACGGCGAACACCTTCTCCCGGGGCGCGTCGGTGACGGGCGGGTCCCGGCGCTCGATGCGCACCAGCCCCGACTCGACATTGGGGACGGGCCAGAACACCGTGGGCGGCACGGTCCCCACCCGTGTGGCGTTCGCGTACCAGGCCATCTTGGCGCTCGGCACCCCGTATGTCTTGTTGCCGGGGGGCGCCACCAGACGGTCAGCCACCTCCAGCTGCACCATCACGAGCCCCTTCCGCCAGCCGGGGAACCGGGCCAGCAGGTGCAGCAGGACGGGGACGGAGACGTTGTACGGAAGGTTGGCCACCACGGCGGTCGGATCCTCACCGGGTAGTTCCTGCACACGCAGGGCATCGGCAGTCACCACCGACAGCCGCTCGGCGGCGTCCTGGCCGAGACGCTCGGAGACGGTCTGCGCCAGCCGATCCGCGAGGCGTTCCTCAATCTCGACGACGGTGACGCCACGGGCCACGTCGAGGAGGCCGAGCGTCAGCGACCCCAGGCCGGGGCCGATCTCCAGCACGACGTCCTCAGCCGTGACGCCCGAGAGCGACACGATGCGCCGCACGGTATTGGGGTCGATGACGAAGTTCTGGCCCCGCTGCTTGGTGGGACGCAGCTCCAGCTCGTCGGCGATGCGCCGCACCGACCTGGGGTCGAGCAGACCGGTCTCAGCCATCCTCGCCCCACGGACCGCCGTAGGCGTCGAAGGTGTTGCGCGTGAGCTGGTCACACAGGGTGCCGAGCTCCACGTCCAGGAGATCGGCGAGGAACCGCACGGTGTGTGGCAGCAGGTACGGCGCGTTGGGCCTGCCGCGCTCCGGCTTGGGCGTCAGGTACGGGGCGTCGGTCTCGACCAGAAGTTTCTCCAGCGGCACCTCGGCCGCGGCCAGGCGCAGGGACTCGGCGCTCCCAAACGTCACGACGCCCGGCATGGACAGCCAGTACCCTCGCGACACGCACTCCCGGGCGAACGCGGCATCGCCACTGAAGCAGTGCATGACGACGCGCTCAGGCGGCGGCGTCTCGTCGAGGACCTCCAGGATCTGTTGATGGGCCTCGCGGTCGTGGATCATCAGGGTGAGGTCAAGCTCACGGGCCAGCGTGATGTGGCCGCGGAACGCGTGCACCTGCGCCAGACGGCCGTCCTCACTGCGGGTGCGGAAGTGGTCAAGCCCTGTCTCACCGATCGAGCGCACCCGCCGGAACCTCGCCAGTGCGGGAAGCTGCGCCAGCTGGGCGTCGAGGGCCTCCTGGCCCTCCTGCTCGAAGATGTGGGCGGCGTCGTTGGGATGGATGGCGACGGCGGCCACCACCCGGGAATCCGACTGCGCCAGCGTGATGGCATCGCGGGAGGACTCGAGGTCGTAGCCGACGTCGATGACCCGGGTCACGCCCACCCGGCTGGCCAACTCCAGGGAATCCGCCGGCTGCAGGCCGGAGAACTCGCGGGTGGATCCGAAGTGGGTGTGGTTGTCGACCACGGGGGAAGGCAACGCCTCCGGCAGCGGGGGCAGCTGAAGTTCGTCGATGACGCTCACGCCTTGTCCTTCCTCGCCGCCAGAGCGGCCTCGTACAGCTCCTTGCGATTGGCGCCCGTCACGTCAGCGACGGAGCGCACCGCAGTGGACAGCTTCTCACCATCGGCGATGCGCGCGGCCACCAACTCCAGCGCGTCGTCCACACCGGCCACCTGTTCTTCGGCACCGCCCACCACGAGCGTGACCTCACCGCGCACGCCGTCGGCGGCCCAGTCCCCCAGCGAGGACAGGGTGCCGCGGATCACTTCCTCGTACGGCTTGGTCAGTTCACGGCAGACGACGGCGGCCCGGTCGGCGCCGAGCACGTCGGCCGCGTCAGCCAGGAAATCGGCGAGCCGATGAGGGGCCTCGAAGAACACCATCGTCCGGGTCTCGGCCGCCACACCCGCCAGTCGGGCCCGCCGCTCACCCGACTTGCGCGGCAGGAAACCCTCGAAACAGAACCTGTCGGTGGGAAGACCGGAGACGGCCAGCGCCGTCAACACCGCGGATGGCCCGGGCATGGCCGTGACGCGCAGACCCTTCTCGATGCAGGCCTTCACGATGCGGTAGCCGGGGTCGCTGACCGACGGCATACCGGCGTCCGTCACGAGGGCAACGGTCTGCCCCGCCGCGATGGCCTCCAGGAGTTCGCCCGTCCGGGCCTCCTCGTTGCCCTCGTAGAAGGACACGATCCGGCCGCCCGCCACCACCTGCAGCCGGCGCAGCAGCATGCCGAATTTGCGGGTGTCCTCGGCGGCCACCACGTCGGCTTCGGCGAGCAGGGAACGCAGCGATTCACTGGCGTCGCGGTGGGATCCGATGGGTGTTGCGGCCAACACCAGTGCGCCGTTTGGGGGCTCAGTCATGCCATCAGCCTAGAATGCTCGACGTGCTGTCAACTGTGGAGGCGCTCGACGAGGCGCGCATGCGGGATCGTCGAGCCAGTTGGCTCGTCACGATCGGGATCACTGTCATGGCCTTTGTGCTGCGCGTGATCAATCTGGGATTCCCGCACAAGGTCATTTTCGACGAGACGTATTACGCCAAGGACGCGTGGGCCATCCTCGTCTCCGGCTACGAACGCAAGTGGCCGGACCCGCAGGACGACCGCAACGCCGAGGTGCTCTCCGGCACCCTGTCGGGGATGCTCAACGAGCCCTCCTACATCGTCCACCCGCCGTTGGGGAAGCTCCTCATCGGCTGGGGTGAGCAGGCCTTCGGCATGAACCCGTTCGGCTGGCGCATCGCCGCCTGCATCTTCGGTGCACTGATGGTGTTCCTCGTCATCCGACTGGCGCGTCGCCTGTCCCGCTCCACCCTGGTGGGCGCCATCGCTGGCCTGCTCGTCACCTTCGACGGGCTGGCATACGTGATGAGCCGCATCGCGCTCCTCGACATTTTCCAGGCAACGTTCGCCGTGGCAGCCATCGCCGCGCTGGTGGCGGACCGGGACTGGTTCAGACAGCGACTGGCCACCCATCTGCGGAAGAACAGCCTCCTCGACCTCGGTGGACGCTACGGGCCGCTGCTGCTGTGGCGGCCATGGCGCATCGTGGCCGGCGTCATGTTCGGCGCATCCATCGCGGTGAAGTGGAACACCATCTACATGGTGGCCGTCTTCGGCGTCGTCACCGTGATCTGGGACCTCGGTGCACGGCGCCTCGCCGGCGCCGGCAACAAGTCACTGCTGTCCCTGTTCGGCGACGGCATCGGCGCGTTCGTCCAACTCGTCGTGGTGGCCGTCCCCGTCTACCTGGCGGGTTGGTACAAGTGGCTCAGCACCAGTGGGGGCTGGGACCGGCAGTGGGGCGCGGAGAACCCGGAGGACCCCGTCGTCATGCGGTTCGGGAACGCCCTGGGGTCGCTGTGGCACTACCACGTGGCCATGTACGACTTCCACACCGGCGACGGAATGAAGGCCGCGACCCACCCCTACGAGGCCAATCCGGCCGGCTGGCTGTTCATGGTGCGGCCCATCGGCATCGACGCCGAGAACGGCATCGAATCCGGGCAGCAGGGCTGTGAAGCCGTGGGCACCACCTGCCTCCGGGTCATCTCGGCCATGGGCACCCCACTGCTGTGGTGGCTCGCCGCCTTCGCGCTCATGGCCGCCATCTGGTTCTGGCTGGGCAAGCGGGACTGGCGCTTCGCCGTCCCCGTCCTGGCCGTGGCGTCCGTGTGGCTGCCGTGGTTCCAGTACGCGGACCGCCCCCTCTTCTTCTTCTACGCCATCATGATCATCCCGTTCTCCGCCATCGGGCTCGCCATGGTGATGGGCAAACTCATGGGGCCCGCGAACGGGCCGCGACGGCGGATCCGCGCCATGGGTGTGGGGATCGCGGTGGCGTTGATCATCCTGAACTTCGCCTACATCCTTCCTGTCCTGAGCGACCAGATGATGACCCGCACCGCGTGGCTCGCCCGCATGTGGTTCGGCACCTGGATCTGACGCCGACCATGACGTGGCGCACCGCAGCGAAGCGGATCACCGGCATACGGCTACCGGATTTCTCACGGCGCACCCTCCAGCGGCCGTTCGAGATCGGGCTGGCAGGTGTGGCATTGATGGGCATCCCGCGCATGTCCACCGACATCGTCGCTGACCAACCGCTTCTCATCCTCGCCGGGCTTCTCTGCCTGGTGTCATCCCAGATCCTGCTCGTGGTCCAGTGCCTCCGCCCCAGCCGACTCGTGTGGCCACTCACCATCCTTGCGGGGCTGGGCCTTGTCCTCGTCGTGGGCGGCCAACTCCTCGACGCCACCCAGGGCGCGGCCCTGTGGCGGGTGGACGCCTGGCTGGGCGTCACCTTTGCCTTCCTGGCGATCCTCCATCCTCGCGAGCGACAGCTGCCCGCCCTGGCGGTGACGGGAATGCTTTGTTTCGCCGCCGTGGCGTTGGCAGGGGGCGTGGACTGGCGCCCACAACTGCTGGCCATGATTTTCACGGCCGTACCCATCGCGCTGCTGGCGCTGGCACGCCTGGTGGTGGTGGCCCTGATCGACGAGGGGATCGCACACCGCGTTGCGGGTGAGGTCAACGCCCGGCTGGATGGCGCCGCGCGGGACACCCTGGAGGTCTCGGCGTCCCTTCGTCGGGAGACCCACGACTCCCTGCTCCACTGCCTCCAGTTGATCGGCGCGTCGTGGAGCACTCTCCCCGCCTCCGACATCCGGGCGATGTGCCGGCGCGCGCTCCGGAAACTCTCCGAGAGGCCGCCGGAGGTGGCAACACCTGACGCGACCACCCTGGACGAGGCACTCCGCACCGCGGTGTCGGATGAGCCGTGCAGCCTCGCGTGGGACGTGGATGCCGGCACGCTGCCGCCCGAGGTGGCTAGGGCCATCGGTGGCGCCACGCGGGAGGCCGTGCGCAACGTCATGAAGCACTGCCCGGGAGCGCGGGCCACGGTGCGGGCCCGCTGCGGGGCGGACATCACCCGTGTGGAAATCCGCGACGGCGGCCCCGGCTTCGACGCCGCAGCGTACCCGCGTGGCCGATGGGGACTTCGCAACTCCATCGCCGCCAGGATGGAAAGCGTCGGCGGCGCCGCGTCCGTCGTGTCGGGCACCCGCGGCACCACCGTGACCCTCACCTGGCCGGCCGCCAGCCCACCCACCAGCCACAGGATTGGTCGCGAAGCGCGCGCCTGGATGGCGTGGACGCCCACGCCACTCCTGGTGGGCAGCCTCGCCAACGTCACCGCAACGCATGCCGGGCTCAGCGCACCGGCCGCGACGCTGGTGTGGTGCGTGCTCGCCGCGAGCGTCGTGCTGGCCGCACTCCGGGTCCGCACGAGGGGCCTGACCGATTGGGAGGCCTGGTGCCTCTGCCTTCTCGCCGTGGCATCCATCGTCGCCAACGACCTCTGGATAGACCCGCTGACCACCAACGGGTGGGACCTCTGGGTGCCCTCCTTAACGGGCTGCATGATCATTCTCGCCCTGCCCGGACGCCGGATCTCGGTGGCGTTGGCCATGGCCGCCGTCGTCCTCGGGGGTGCAGTGGCGGGCAGCCTCCTCATCCTCGGCGCACACGCAAGCCTCGTCACCCACTACGGCGCGCTGATGGCTGTGGCAACGCCGGTGCTGATGACGCTGGTCCTGGCCTTCGGGGCGGCCAGCATCTCCGGCACCGTCCATCGCGCGCGCCAGAGCGAGGCCGCGCTTCGTCGTCGCGCCCGCCTCGCGGCCGAGCGTGAGGAGATGTGGCAACGGTGGTTCCTGCGCGCGCGCCATTTGACGGGGCACTTCCTGTCAGAGGTGGCGTCGGGGCATCTCGACCCCACGGACCAGGAGACCCGGCGGGAAGCGTGCCGGCTCGACGCCCGCATCAGGGACGAGTTGCAGCTCTGGCCCGGCGACTCCCGGCTGGCCGAAGTCCTCGACCGCATGCGCCGCGAGGGCTGGACCTGCCAACTCAACGCCGAGGACCCTGACCCGGCAACATTCGCACGTGTCACGGACCTTCTCGGGCTCCTTCCCTCGGGCGGTGATGGAAGGGTCTTGACGATGTCGACCGCGGACGGGGCATGCACGCTCACCTTCACCGGTACCGCACTCACGGCAGATCAGCTTGCCGGCATCGGTCCGTGGGTCGTCACGGTGGACCCGGACTTCACGCAGGCACGGATACCGTTCACGTCCACGCGCTCAGCTACCGCGGACCTTGTGCCCCAGGGAGCGGGCGTGAGCCCTCACGCGTGATGCCAGGGGCAGGGCAACGTCGCGCTGCTCGCTGCCGATGAGCAGCGACGCCAGCCAGGCACCGCTGGCGGTGCCGTTCATGAGCTCGCCGCGGCCGTTGCCGCGGGCATAGAACCCGCCGGGGATGGCGGAGGCGCCGACGGCGGGCCGGCCATGGTCGCTGGGGTCAATCACCAGGCGCGCGTCGTGCAGGTCGTGGGCGCCGAGCGATGCCACGGCCCAACGGCGGAGTTCGTCGGCCGCGGCCGAGTAGGTGTCCGGACTGGACTTCACGCCCAGCAGGATCACCTCGTCGCCGTCGGGCCGGATCATCCACACGGGAGGACCGGCCAGTAGCGTCACCGCCTGGATGGGCTCCCGGGTGCGGCACCGCAGCACCGGCACCCACTGCGAGGGAGCCACCATGGCGATCCGACCCCACGGGCTGATGCCCAGGGTGTCGACCACCGCCACCGCGCGGGTGACGTCCAGTTCACGGGACCAGGCAAGGTTGTCGCGGTGCGACACCAGCGACACGCCGTCGCGGCGCTGGAGGTGCGTGACCGTGGTGTCGTAGCGCAGCACGGCCCCGGCAGTGGCCGCCTGCGACGCCAGCGCGGCGCCGTAGACAGCGGGATCCAGCGACAGGGCAGCCGACGACAGCCATGCCCCGGAACGGTGGTGGTTACTGACCTCGCGCAGCTCCACCTGGGCACCGGAGTCGTTGATGAGCGCGGCCACGTCAGCCAGTTCTCGGGCCAGGGCCACCCCCAGGGAGTGGTCCTGCAGCGTCACCTCGTCGTGGGGTACCCCGCCGGAGGCGATGACGCGACGGATCTCCGACATGCCGGCGAGGTTGCGGCGCACGTGGTCGTGTGCGGACGTGGGCCCGTAGGCCGATGCCATGTTCGCGACGGTGCTGGCGTGGGCGCAGGCGGCGACGCCGTGACCGATGCCGACGGACGCGCCTTCAGGATTGGGGTCCAGCACCGTGACGTCGAACCCCTCGGAGGCAAGACGCCTCGCGGCGGTCAGACCTGCCACCGTTGCACCGATCACCACGACGTCGCGTGCCATGCCCCAACCCTAGCGGCACCAGCGGGCGCCCACGGGCAGACCCATGTCACGTCGGCCGACCCCGTTCCAGTAGCATTCGTCAGACGAAAGGAAGACCCATGCCGGGCTGGAGCCTCCACAACAATGGACACCTTCTACCGGGAGCGGTGGTGATGCCCCGCGAACGACTCGGGTGGGGCAAGACGATCGGTCTCGGCGCGCAACACGTCGTGGCCATGTTCGGTGCCACGTTCGTCTTCCCGCTCCTGATGGGTCTGAACCCGCAGCTCGCCGTCATGATGAGCGGCGTCGCGACGCTGATCTTCCTGTTCGCCGTGAAACACAAGGTGCCCAGCTACCTGGGTTCCAGCGCCTCCTTCGTGGGCGTCGCGACGGCGATCTACGCCGCCGGCGGCAACCCAGCCGACGTGACAGGCGCCCTGTTCGTGGTGGGGCTCCTGCTTTTCATGGTGGGGCTCATCATCCACTTCGCCGGCGCCCGTGTGATCCACAGGGCGCTGCCGCCGGTCGTCACCGGCGCGGTCGTCATGCTCATCGGCTTCAACCTCGCCCCCATCGTGGCAGGGGTCTACTGGCCCGTCGACCCTTGGCTCGCGTTCACCGTCATGCTCGTGGTGATCGCGCTCAGCGTCGGTCTGCGCGGGTTCCTCGGCAGGATCGCCATCTTCCTGTCGTTGGTCATCGGTTACGTGCTGAGCTTCCTGTTCGACCTGGTGCTCGGTCCGCTGAAGAA
The DNA here is from genome assembly GCA_039929445.1 of Arachnia sp. Lineage (GTDB taxonomy): Bacteria > Actinomycetota > Actinomycetes > Propionibacteriales > Propionibacteriaceae > Arachnia. Next base: position 16,470 of record JBDSRF010000181.1, read on the forward strand.
GGTTGCCGACGACGGCACGGTCACCTCGGCGCTGCGCGTGAACTGGGAGAACGTGGCCTCCGCCGACTGGCTGGGTCTCCCCCCCGTCACGGATCTGGCCAACTGGGTCTGGAAGAGCCCCTCGAACGTGGTGGGCCTCCACCTGCCGCAGTTCCACTTCGCCTTCATCATCATTGCCCTGCCCGTGGTCATCGCGCTCATCGCCGAGAACACCGGGCACGTCAAGGCCGTCGCCGAAATGACGGGTGAAAACCTCGACCCCTACATGGGGCGTGCCATCGCCGCCGACGGCGCCGGCTCGATGATCGCCACCTTCGTGGGGGCTGGACCCACCACCACGTACGCCGAGAACATCGGCGTCATGGCCTCCACCCGCGTGTACTCCACGGCCGCGTACGTGGTCGCCGCGGTCGTGGCCATCCTGTTCGGTTTCTCCCCCAAGTTCGGCGCCGTCATCTCCGCCACACCCAGCGCCGTGCTCGGCGGGATCACGGTGGTCCTCTACGGGATGATCGGCCTGCTGGGCGCGAAGATCTGGAAGGAGAACCACGTCGACTTCAGCAACCCGGTTAACCTCGTCCCGCTGGCGGCGGGCATCATCATCGGAATCGGCAACACCTCCCTCGAGATCTCCGATGACTTCGTCTTGTCCGGTATCGCGTTGGGAACGATCGTGACGGTGGTGTACTACCACCTAGCGCGCGCGGTGGCCCCGGCGCACCTGCGCGAGGGAGATCACGGTGCGATGCTGTCCGTCGGCGAGCCAGGCATGTACGAAGTCGAAGCGTCAGACGGGAAGCACCGCGACGACCGTTAGCGAGAGAGGCGGACACCACACCCGTGAAGCCAGCGCCGTTCTCGTATCACCGGGCAGCAAGTGCCGACGAGGCAGTAGACCTGCTGGCGACTGTCGACGCCAAGGTGCTC
>JBDSRF010000182.1:0-2967 GCA_039929445.1 Arachnia sp.
GTTGGCCCCCTTCACGAACACCGGCACGCCGTTGATGATGATGGTGAAGGCCGTTCCCCCCTCGTCGTCGGAGGTGTCCAGCCCGACGGTGCGGAGCCCGATGCGACGGTGCCAGGAGTCCAGCTCCACATCCCCGCCGAGCCCCACGGTCAGGTCGTGCAACGGCTGGTCACCGTACCCCCGGGGCCACCACAGCTGCGGGGTCTGGACGACGATGCCGAGAACGGTCGACGAGTGGTCCGCCGGCACGACACCGGAAACGGTGATGTCCCCGAGCCGGGCCGTCACGGCCACGTCCGTCGCCGCCTCGAGGCCGGAGCGTTCGACGTCGACGTGCACGGCCACGTGTGCGGCGCCGGCGTCGTCGATGGTGACGAGCGGGCGCACCGACTGGATGCGGGCGGTGCGCCAGCGTTCCAGGCCGATCGGCCGCCAAATGCCGGCGGTCTGGAGGTCGGGCCCCCAGTCCCAGCCGAAGCTGCACGCCATCTTGCGCACCATGTTCACGGGGTGGTCGTAGGCGCCCGGGCGGGCACCGATTCGAGCCGCCTCCTCCTCCCCCGCCTCCAGAGCGGAGCGGAAGGCCACGGTCAGCGCCATGTCACCTCCACCACAGGCCGCCACCGCGCCGCTGACGTCAAAACGGTGGGTGCGGTGCTGGTTCCGGGTGCTGCCCACCACCAGGTCCCCGAGCGTGATCTCGGCGACGGTGTCAAGGCCCTCACACACGAGGTCGACGCGCTCCCCCTCCAGAGGCGGCGCGATGCCCACCGTCGTGGAGTAGCTCCACGACGCCCTGTGCGCCCACACCAGATCCGTTTCGTTCGAATCGAGGTAGGGGTCACTGATGAGACCCGCCGTCAGCAGGTCGGTGTGGGCGGTGCCGGGCACCTGCGCCGGGATCGGACCGGCGGCGACGGATTCCGGAACGGGGCCGCCCGTGGCCCTCAGTGTCCAGCCGTCGTGGAGGGGGAGACGCTTCATGATGGATTGCTCCTTGGAAGGATGAAGAGGACTGCTATTTGACAGCGCCGGCCGACAGGCCGTTGTAGATGTATTTCTGCAGTGCCAGGAAAACGATGAGGGTCGGAATGATGACGATCAATGCCCCGGCGGACAACACTTCCCACTGCGTTCCCATCGGCCCCTTGAACCGCTGCAGCGACGTGGAGATCACGCCGAGATCGCGCGAAGGCATGTACAGGAACGGGATGTAGAACTCGTTGTAGATGCCGATGCCCTTGATGATGACCACGGTGGCGATGGCAGGCGTGAGGAGCGGGAGGATGATCTTGGAATAGATCGTCCAGTGGTTCGCCCCGTCCACGGTGGCGGCCTCGTCCAGTGACACCGGAATGGACCGCATGAACTGGATGAAGATGTAGATCGAGATGATGTCGGTGCCCATGAACAGGATGATGGGAGCCAGGCGTGTGTTGTACAGGCCGAAGGCGTTGACCACCTGGAATGTCGCCACCTGGGTGGTGACGCCCGGAATGAGCGTGGCCAACAGGAAAAGCAGGAACACCGTCTTCTTGAAGCGGAACTCGAACCGGTCCAGTGCATACGCGGCCATGGTTCCCAGCAGAATCGTGCCGACCACGGACACCACGAGAATGATGGTGGTGTTGAGGAACGCGCTGGCCATCTTGGCCTCGGTGAATGCCCGTACGAAGTTGGCGAACGTCGGGTTCTTGGGCGGGTCGAGGACTCCACTGGTGGCGTACTCAGCGCTGCTCTTGAGCCCCGTGAACAGCAGCACGACCAACGGGACGAGCGTGAAGAGGCAGGCGAGCACCAGCGAGGTGTACTTGCCGATGACAACCAGGACGCGTGTCATGCGATATCCACCTTTTCGTCAGGGACCAGCATTCGCTGGATCCACGTCACCACGAGCACGATGGCCAGCAGCACGACCGCCATGGCCGAGGCAAGGCCCACCTTGTTGTTGTTGAAGGCCGTCTTGACCGTCTGGATGACGAAGGTCGCCGAACCGTTGGCGCCGTCGGTCATGATGAAGGGGATCTCGAACACCGACAGGCTCCCGGACACCGCCAGGATGAACGAGAGGCTGATGATGGGCTTGATGCTGGGCGCGATGATGTAGCGGAACTGGTTCCAGCGGCTGGCGCCATCGAGGTCGGCCGCCTCGTAGATCTGCTCGGGAATGGACTGGATGGCGCCGAGGAACAGGACGAAGTTCAGGCCCGTGTAGCGCCACACGGACGTTCCGGCCAATGAGAAGTTGATGATGGCGGGATCCCCGAGCCAGAGAGGCAGGGATTCCTGCGAAATGCCCAACAGCCCCAGCACGCTGTCGAGCGTGCCCGCCGGCTGGAAGAAGAACAGGAAGATGAACGAAATGGCGACGCCGTTGATCAGGTAGGGGAAGAAGAGAATTCCCTTGAACAGGTTCTTGAATCTGGTACTGAAGGACAAGATGGTGGCGAAGTACAGCGCCAACGACATCTGGATGACCGAGGCAGCCAGGTAGTACAGGCTGACGCGGAACACGCCGAACAACTCCGGCCGTGTGAAGAACTCGACGTAGTTGTCCATCCCGACAAAGTTCTTCACCTTGCTGATGCCGTTCCAGTCAGTCACCGAATACCAGAACATGTTGGCGACGGGGATGTAGCCGAACGTGACCAACAACGCCAGGGGGACGAGCAGGAAAATCCATGGGGTCACCGGCCATCCGCGCGCCGGGGCGGTGGACGTCGACGATCTGCGCTTGCGTGGTCGCGGGGCCGGACGATCTGCCTTGGACAGGACTATCTCTTCGCCTGTTGCGGTATCACTGCTCATCCTTTTCACTCCTTTGATGAGTTCGTTCGGTCGCACTTCATTGCGCGGACCGAGGTGGTAATTGCCGGGGTGGCAACGGTGGCGTCACTGCCACCGTGGCCCCTGGGGCACCGGTCCCTTGCGTGGACCCGCGCCGTGTGACATCTGGAGCCGTGGTGG
>JBDSRF010000183.1:0-14165 GCA_039929445.1 Arachnia sp.
GCGAGGATGCGGTCCACCACGTCGCCGGTGCTGACGCCGTCTGCCACGGCGTCGAAGCCGAGGACGATGCGGTGCGCCATGACATCCTTGGCGACGGCCTGCACGTCGGTGGGGAGGACGTAGTCGCGGCCGTTGATGAGGGCCAGGGCGCGCGAGGCGGCCACCAGTCCGAGGGTGGCTCGCGGGGAGCAGCCGATCTGGACGACCGACTCCAGGTCAGGCATGCCGAACTCGGCGGGTGTCCGGGACGCCAGGACGAGCCGCACCACGTACTCGCTGACCAGGTTGTGCACGAACACGTTGCTGGCCATGTCCTGCAGGTGACGAACCGCGGCGGCGGTCAGCACCGGCTCGGCCACGGGCGGGCGCACGCTCATGCGCCGCAGGATCTCGAACTCCTCGTTGCCGCGCGGGTAGGGCACGTCCACCTTCACGAGGAACCGGTCGCGCTGGGCCTCAGGGAGCGGGTAGACGCCCTCGGACTCAATGGGGTTCTGGGTGGCGATGACGATGAACGGGCTGGGCGCAGGGTAGGTGGAGCCACCGATGGACACCTGCTTCTCAGCCATCAACTCCAGCATCGCCGACTGCACCTTGGCTGGCGCGCGGTTGATCTCGTCGGCCAGGACGAAGTTCACGAACACCGGGCCCAGTTCGATCTTGAACTGCTCCGTCTGCGACGAGTAGATGCGGGTGCCGACGATGTCCGAGGGCACCAGGTCGGGCGTGAACTGGATGCGCGCGAACTCGCCACCCACCACGATCGCGAACGACCGCACCGCCAGCGTCTTTGCCGTTCCCGGCACACCCTCCAACAGGCAGTGGCCTTTCGCGAGCAGTGCCACCATCAACTGCTGGACCATGTGCTCCTGGCCGACGATGACCCTCTGCACCTGGCTGATGGCGGTCCCCAGGAGGCGCGCGGCCTCCGCGACATTGTTGGGCAGCTGTGGCTGCGCTGCTTCCGTGGTCACTCGCATGCTCCTGTGGTTCTCGCCGACATCGATTTCCGGCCCAACGATACCCACGTCTGCAATCATTTCTCGCAGCCCGACCATGCGGGGTGCCCCGGCGAGCCTCCGCGGCTCGTCACCTGCTTGCCCGATGTGGTGTCATATGTGGTGATGAACGAGTTCCCGGGACCCCACGAGCCGACGCCAGAGGCGGCCGGCCCTCCAGTCAATCCCGGAGCCGAGCTGGCCCAGCACTACCCCGTCTCGTCCGAAGACCCCGTCCGGATCGGCGACTACTGGCTGGACTCCCGCCTCACCGCCACCCGCGCCGGCATGGTGTTCACCGCTCACGAGGACGACGGCGACTCGGTCATGGTCATCCTCCTCGCCGAGGGTGCCGCCGCGGACCACGCCGCACGCGCGCGCTTCGCCGGCGAGGTCAACGCCATGCACATCGACACCGTCGTCGCCCGGGGCGGGCAGGGGCAGGACGACGGGCGCATGGGTGTCCGTTTCCGCAGCGAGGACGACGACCCCGTCGTCGCCGACCACAAGCCCCTGGCCCCTTGGGTGGCGCTCGGCTTCGACGGCACCCGTCAGGCAGTGCTGGAGGCCGAGCGTGTGCTGCACGCCGTCGACCTCGAACACACGCCCCCGCTGGGCTCCCCCAGCGGCCCCGACTACCGGCTGCACTGGTCGGATGAGACCGCCCACGGCACCACGCGCCTGTGGCCGCTGCCCTGGCCGGGCCGCACCGACCGCGCGGGCTGGGTCTCCATGCTGGTCTCCTGGCTGCTCATGCTGCTCATCGCGGCCGTTGCCGTCCTGCTGGCCATCCTCGTGTTCCAGAACCAGCCGCCCGTCAGCCCCCCGCCCCCGATCCCCTCCCAGGGCAGCGGGTCCGGCGCGCCGACGAGCGGTTCCCCGTCCGGGTCCGCCTCGCCCGACGACTCCCCCGGCAGCCAGCCCAGCCGCTCCGACTCCCCGTCGATGCAGCAGCCCTCCGGCAACGAGTCCGGGCCCGGCGACCCCACACCCAACAAGCGACTCTGACCTGATCGACGGCGCCAATCCACAGGCGCCGCACCAGATACTCACAGCTTCCCCACAAGTTGGACCGGCTGGATTGGCGTTACCCGGACGCGAGAAGCGCGTCCCGTCACGAGGGGCCGCCATGATCGACGCACTCCCCCAGGTCGCCATCATCGTTGCCATCTGCATCTTGGCGTTCGCCGGCTTCACGTCCCAGCGCGGGGGCTTCATCATCGGCCCCACGCTCGCCGGGGTCCGTCGGCCCGGCCGCGCTACAGCGCGCTCCTCCAGACCGTTCGATGTGGCGGCAGCACGATGAGCCCGCCAACGCTGGCGGTGCGCCTGCCCGAGGTCTCGCTCTGCGAGATCAACGACACAGCCCCGTTGATGAGGAGGGTGGACCGCAAGTACGCCCTCACCCCCGCGGAAGCCGACGCGGTCCTTGACTTCCTACCCGAGGGGACGAGGGCACTCACCATCGATGGCCAGCAGGAATTCGACTACCTCAGCACCTATTTCGACACCTACGCCTGGGACGCCTACCTGCTGGCCGCCCGGGGTCGTCAGCACCGCTTCAAGGTGAGGATCCGGCACTACGACTCCACCGACGAGGCCTACCTGGAGGTCAAGACCCGTGAGGATGGGCAGACGGTCAAGCGCCGCGTCCCCCACGACCCGCGAAGCATGTTCGAGGTGCACCCCGAGCAGCACGAATTCCTGACCAGCTGCCTCACCTCCGGCCTCATACCCGGAATCAACCCCGAGTGCCTCCTGCCCGTGCTCCAGACGTCCTACCGCCGCACCACGCTCCTGTGCCCCGACGCGAGCAGCCGCGTCACCGTCGACCACCGGCTCCACTGGCACGCCATGGGGGCCGGCAGGACCGATGCTCCCGACCTTGTCGTTGTCGAGACCAAATCACCCGGCGCCGCCGGAGACGTCGACAGGATCCTCTGGTCGATGGGTCACAGCCCCACCCGGATCTCCAAGTACGCCACGGGACTTGCCCGGCTGCGCCCGGAACTGCCCACCAATCGGTGGCACCGCGTCATGCGCACGCAGTTTTCCTGAACTCTTTCCGAGCATCGAGACATCCGTCTTCGGAGTGGCCCTCGGCCCGTCGCCATCGCCCGGGCCAACCGCCGTGGTTCCGGCTCGTCCCCGCGGGATCTGCGGCCCACACCCCTGCCGGTCCGACGCTTGCCGGCCTCGATAGGGTTGGATCATGAAGCCCACCCTCGTAGCCACCGATCTCGACGGCACCTTCCTGGGCGCCGGCAGCGTGGCACACCCGGGCAACATGGCTGCCGCCAAGGAGATCGTCGAGGCGGGCATCACCCTGGTGATCGCGACCGGTCGGCCCCGTCGCTGGCTCCAGCAGATCGACGACCTCCGCAGCCTCAACCCGCTCGTCATCGCAAGCAACGGGGCGTCCGTCGGCCGACTCTGTTCGTCGGAACCCGACCTCATCCACGCCATCCCACCCTCGGCCATCGAATCTTTCGCCGCAGCCCTGCCGGCGGAGCTCGAACCGACGTTCGCCGTCGAGTACGCCGTCGAGTGGGGGCGTGAGGCGCGCTACCCGTCGGTGGCACACAACGACGAGGCGTTGCACGTCGAGGACCTGCCCCGGCTGCTGGAGCGCGGCGACGTCATCAAACTGCTGGCCCGCACCGAGCACCTCAACACCGATGACTGGGCACCCGTCACCCTGGAGGCGGCCGGCGCCGACCTGACGTGCACGTTCTCCTGGTTCGACCCGCACGGCACGGTCGAGATCAGTGCCACGGGCGTGAGCAAGGGCACGGCACTCTCGGAGATCCTTGCGACACTGGGCATCGACCCGGCGGACTGCGCCGCGTTCGGCGACATGCCCAACGACCTCGAGATGCTGCGACTCGTGGGGGCCCCCTTCGTCATGGCCGGATCCCACAGGAGCATGTTCGAGCACGGCTTCACCGCCATCGGAAACCACGACGAGGGCGCCGTCGGCCATCAACTTCGCACCTACCTGGTCTGAGTCTGCAGGGCGTTGGTCCCACCTGACCGGACACGCCGCGCCGACGCATCGCCACGACGCATACGTCCACGGCCAGCAGTGCATGAGGCGAGTCCGGCACACCACCCGACCTGTTGCGCCGCTCCATCCGACCCGTGGCACCACCGCGCCCGGACACCCTGAGCGGCGTCGCCCCCCGACGAGCGTGGGGACGCGCCCGGGGAACATGGTTGGATCAACCATGACCACAACGGGGACGACAGACGCGCAGGCCGACAGCCACGAGTGGATCCGGGTGCAGGGGGCGCGGGAGAACAACCTGCGCGACATCAGCATCTCGATCCCCAAGCGCCGACTGACCGTCTTCACAGGCGTCTCGGGCTCCGGGAAGAGCTCACTGGTGTTCAACACCATCGCCGCGGAGTCGCGGCGCCTCATCAACGAGAGCTACAGCACCTTCATTCAGGGCTTCATGCCCACCATGGACCGTCCCGACGTGGATGTCCTGGAGGGGTTGACCACCGCCATCATCGTGGACCAGGAGCGGATGGGCGGGGACCCCCGGTCCACCGTCGGAACCGCCACCGACGCCAACGCGATGCTGCGGATCATTTTCAGCCGGCTCGGGCAGCCCTACGTCGGCTCGTCGCAGGCCTTCTCCTTCAACGTGGCCTCCATCAGCGGCGCCGGCGCAGTCACGATGGAGAAGGGCGGCCGCACCACCAAGGAGCGCCGCAGCTTCTCCATCACGGGCGGCATGTGCTCCCGCTGCGAGGGCCGCGGCTCGGTCACTGACTTCGACCTCACAGCTCTCTACGACGACTCCAAGTCGCTGGCCGAGGGCGCCCTCACCATCCCCGGCTACAGCATGGACGGCTGGTACGGCCGGATCTACGGCTCGTCGGGGTTCCTCGACCCGAACAAGCCCATCCGCGACTACTCGGCCAAGGAACTCGACGCACTCCTCCACAAGGAGCCCACCAAGATCAAGGTCGACGGCATCAACCTGACCTACGAGGGCCTCATCCCCAAGATCAAGAAGTCGTTCCTGGCCAAGGACATTGACGCCGTGCAGCCCCACATCCGTGCCTTTGTGGAGCGGGCTATCACGTTCACGGCGTGCCCCGACTGCGGCGGCACGCGTCTCAACGAGGGTGCCCGCTCGTCGCGCATAGAGGGCACCAACATCGCCGACGCCTGCGCCATGCAGATCAGCGACCTCGCCGAATGGGTGCGTGGCCTCGACGCGCCGTCGGTGGCGCCGCTGCTGGAGAAGCTCCAGCACACGCTCGACTCCTTCGTGGAGATCGGCCTGGGATACCTCTCACTCGACAGGTCCGCCGGCACCCTCTCAGGCGGGGAGGCGCAACGCACCAAGATGATCCGACACCTGGGATCCCCCCTCACAGATGTCACCTACGTCTTCGACGAACCCACCGCGGGACTGCATCCGCACGACATCCAGCGCATGAACGAGCTACTGCTCCTGCTCCGCGACAAGGGCAACACCGTGCTGGTCGTGGAACACGAGCCGGAGACCATCGTGATCGCCGACCACGTCGTGGACCTCGGCCCCGGCGCCGGCACCGCCGGCGGGACCGTCTGCTTTGAGGGCACCGTCGAGTCGCTCCGCATGAGCGACACCCTCACGGGCCGCCACCTTGCGGACCGGTCCACGGTGAAGGCTTCGGTCCGACCCGCAAAAGCCACCCTCGAGATCCGTGGGGCCAGCGCCAACAACCTCCGCGACGTGGACGTTGACGTCCCCCTGGGGGTGCTCGTGGTCGTCACAGGGGTGGCCGGGTCTGGCAAGAGCTCGCTGCTGCACGGATCCATTCCCACCACCGCCGGTGTGGTCTCCATCGGCCAGGAGGGCATCCGGGGGTCGCGCCGCAGCAACCCGGCCACCTACACAGGTCTGTTGGAGCCCATCCGCAAGGCATTCGCCAAGGCCAACGGGGTCAAGCCCGCCCTGTTCAGCTCCAACTCGGAAGGCGCCTGCCCCCAGTGCAACGGTGCCGGGGTCATCTACACCGACCTCGCCATGATGGCCGGGGTCTCCGTCACTTGCGAGCTCTGCGAGGGCAGGCGGTTCGACGCAACGGTGCTGGAATACACCTTCGGTGGCCGCGACATCAGCGAGGTCCTGGCCATGCCCGTGACCGAGGCAGAGGTGTTCTTCGGTAGCGGCGACGCAAAGACTCCCGCGGCCCACACCATCCTGAAACGGCTCGTGGACGTGGGCCTCGGGTACCTGAAACTGGGCCAGCCGCTGACCACACTCTCCGGTGGAGAGCGTCAACGCCTCAAGCTCGCCACGCACATGTCGGAGAAGGGGGCGATCTACGTTCTCGACGAACCCACCTCCGGACTCCACATGGCCGACGTCGAACAACTGTTGGGGCTGCTGGACCGGCTCGTCGACTCCGGCAAGTCGGTGATCGTCATTGAGCACCACCAGGCCGTCATGGCCCATGCCGACTGGATCATCGACCTGGGCCCCGGCGCAGGGCACGACGGCGGCCGGGTCGTCTTCGAGGGCACCCCCGCCGACATCGTTGCCGACGGCTCCACCCTGACGGGCAAGCACTTGGCGGCCTGGGTGGGGGCCACGGAACCGGTCCGGTAGGGCACTGCGATCGGCGGCCCGACACGCCGCGGCGACTCGTCGCGAAAGCACCCACGTCCACGGTCGACGGCGAACGCCGCGAGTCCTGCACCCCGACCCCGCCGCACTCAGCACCCGTGACGCCCGCCGCGCACGACCCGACACGCCGCAGTGACTCATCGCGAAAGCATCCACCTCCACGACCGACGGTGAACGCCGCGAATCCTGCACCCCGACCCGGCCGGAACGCGGAAGGACCCCGCCGATTGCTCGGCGGGGCCCCTCGTGTTCAACGTGTGATCAGTTCTTGATCTCGGGGAGAACGTCGGGGTTCTTCTCGATCCAGGCGGAAACCGCTTCGGCTTCCTTGCCATCGCCGTACTCGTTGACGACCATGTCCTCGAGGGACCCGTACTGGTCGTCGTCCAGCTTCAGTTGGCCGATCCAGTCGGCGGCGTCGGGGAATTCGTCGGCAAAGCCCTTGGTGCCCAGGAAGTGCAGGCCCTCGGCCTCGCCGAGCGCGCCCTTGGGGTCCTTGAGGTCCTTCACGGGGAACTCCGCGTTGGCCCAGAACGGACGCCACAGGGTCACAACGATGGGCTTCTCGGTGCTGGTGGCCTTCTTCAGTTCGGCCAGCATCGCCGTGGTGGAGGAGGTGACCAGTTCGTACTCGTCGCCCAACTCGTACTCGGGGATGACCCTGTCCAGGCTGGCCTCGGTCAGGCCAGCGCTCGGCTCGATGCCGATGATCTTCCCGTTGAGGACGTCGCCCATCCCCTTCAGGTCCTCGATGGAGTTGACGTCCATGTACTCGGGGACGGCCCAGGTCAGCTTGGCGTTGTCGTAGTACGTACCGAGGTCGTCGATCTTGTCGCCGTACTTCTTCATGTAGGTGGCGTGGGTGACCTCAGGCCATGCGGACGGGTACATGTCGACGTCACCGGTGGTCACTGCCTGGTAGATCAGGGCGGCCTCGCTGATGGTCTCCATCTTGACGGTGTAGCCCATCTGGGTGAGCTGGTTGTCCAGAAGGTACGCGGTGCTGAGACCGTCGGTCCAGGAGGGAACAAAGCCCAGGGTGATGGTGCCCATGTCGTTGGAGGCCCCGTCCCCGGTGCCACCGGTGGTGGTGTCGTCGGTACCGCATGCGGCCAGGGAGAGTCCGAGGACGGCGGCGCTCAGTGCGGCGCCGATCTTGTGGGAAATCTTCATGGTTTTCCTTTCCTACGTGTGCCACCTGTGTGGCGGCTTCTTCTATTTGGCAGTCATCCGGGCATGCCGGAGGTGCCGATGGTCAGTTGTGTGTTTCAGGCGGCCTTGGCCGGCTCGGACGAGCGAGCCTTCTTGGTGAGCGCCAGCAGGGAGGACTTGCTCCGTGCCTTCCTGTCACCCAGTGCCCCCGTGAAGCGGTCCAGGAAGATCGCGAGGAACACCACGGAGAGGCCCGCTTCAACGCCCTTGGCCAGGTTCAGAGTGGAGATCGACGAGACGACCTCCTTGCCGAGGCCGTCAGCACCCACGATGCCGGCGATGACCGCCATCGAAAGGGCCAGCATGATGACCTGGTTGATGCCGGCCATGATCGTGGGAACCGCGAGGGGAAGCTGGATCCCGAAGAGGATCTCGCTCCGCTTGGCACCGAAGGCCTGTCCGGCCTCGACCGTCTCCTCCGCGACGCCCCGGATACCGAGTTCAGTCATGCGGACACCGGGCGGCAGCGCGAAGATGATCGTGGAGAACAGGCCGGGGACGACACCGATGCTGAAGAACGTGACGGCCGGAATCAGGTACACGAACGCGGGCATCGTCTGCATGAAGTCCAGGACGGGCTTCACCGCGGCACTGACGTTGTCCGACTGGGCCGCGGCAATTCCCAGGGGGATGGCGACGATCACAGCAAGCAGCGTGGCAATCAGCACCATGGCCAGGGTGAGCATGGCGTTGTCCCACTGGTTCATCCCGACAATCAGCAGGAAACCGATGAGCGACAACCCAGCGAAACGCGCTGAACGAAGGAACCAGCCCAGCCCGGCGAGAACGAGGACCATGACGAACCACGGCACCGCAATCAGGAGGTCGGAAAGACCCTCGACGAGGAAGGACATGATTGCACTGAGAAAGTCAAAAAAGAAATCAGCATTGATCGTGAGCCAGTCGATTCCGCTGGCCACCCAATCGCCTATGTGAATGCGGGGAAATTCCATCAGTTCGCGCCTTCCATGACGTGGGACGAGTCGGGGATGGCGTCGCCGTTGAGGGGCTCGTCAGCACTGAGGGGGGTGTCGTCGGAACCCCAGGTCTCGGGCATGTCGGCGCCCTGACCGTTGTTGGCGGCGGCCGCCAGCAGCGTCACGCGAGGAATCACACCGACAGTGCGGCCGTCGTCGTCAAGGACGACGATGGGGCTCAGGTGCTGCGCGGACACGGCGAACAGGTCCGCCAGGGCGGTGTCCTGGGCGACGGTGGGCATCTCGTGGACTGGTGACCACGGGAGTTCGGTGCGGCCAGTGCGAACCGCGTCGGCCACGTCCGGCTCCCAGAGGATCCCTGCGGGTGTGCGGTCGCGGTTCTGGACGAGGAGCCAGTTGTGCTGGCCCTCGCGCATCACCTTGTGCGCCGTTTGCGGCCCGCTCGAGGCACCGATGACGCCCTGCGCCTGCTCCATGACGTTCGACGCCGTGAGGACACGGGTGCGGTCGACGTCCTGGATGAAGCTGGCCACGTAGTTGTTCGTGGGCTCGTTGAGGATCTGCTCGGCGGTGCCGATCTGCTCCACCCGGCCGTCGCGCATCATGGCGATGCGGTCACCGAGGCGCATGGCCTCGTTGAGGTCGTGGGTGATGAACAGGATGGTCTTCTCGAGGCGCTGCTGCAGCTCGATGAGCTGGTCCTGCATGCCGCGACGGATCAACGGATCCAGGGCGCTGAACGCCTCATCCATGAGCATGATGTCAGTGCCTGCCGCCAGGGCGCGGGCAAGGCCCACGCGCTGTTGCATGCCGCCGGAGAGCTGACCCGGTAGGTGGCCACCCCATCCACCGAGTCCGACTTCCTCGAGTGCCTTGTTGGCGGCCTTCTCACGGTCGGACCGGTTGAGGCCCTGGATCTTCAGCCCGTAGGCCGCGTTCTCGCCGACCGTCCGGTGCGGGAGCAGGGCGAAGTGCTGGAAGACCATGCTGATCTTCTCTCGCCGGACGGCCCGCAGGCGCTCGGGCGAGACATCCGTGATGAGCTGGTCCGCGATGGTGACGGTGCCGGCGGTGGGCTCGAACAGCCCGTTGATCATGCGGATCAGCGTCGACTTGCCGGAGCCCGAGAGCCCCATGACGACGAAGATCTCGCCGGGGTCGACGGTGAAGGACGCGTCGATGACTGCCGCCGTCAGGCCCTGCTGCTGCAGGTCCTCACGGGTCTTTCCTCGTTGTAGTTCTGCCACCCCACGCTTGGGGCGTTTTCCGAAGACCTTGTACAGGCCTTCCGCGTTGATCGCGGCCACGTGACTCCTTGCGGGACGTTCGTCTGGGCATGCACACGTGGCTTCCGAACACACTGCGGGAACTGGCCGGATGTCGGCCCACACACAGCACCGGAAGCATGTCGCAACAAGTGTGCGACGTGCATGTTGACCACTGACGCGGTTGAAGCAAAGGCCTCGGGACCGCGGACGCCACGACGGGCGAAACACACGAATCCCACCACCAGCGGACGGGTACAGCGAACGAACATACCCGATGGGGTGGGGTTTGGGCGATTTCACGGTAACGAAAACATAACAACAACGCGCATCATCGCCAGATGTGCGCCCGTGAAATCGCCGTCACCTCCCCTGCTGGAATTCAGCTGACAACGGCGTCTATCGCATTCCAGTCGAGGCCACTCGGGGTGGCCGCCAGAATTGATGCCAACAGCCCCAAACGCGCTGTTCGAATGTTCATGTCCTGCGCCATGACCATCGTCTCGTCGAAGAATGTCGCGATGGGCTGGACCAGATCAGAACCACGACGGGCGAAGTCTTCCAGGTCGGTGGCACGCTCGAAACCTGAGACCGCCCGGTGCAGTGCCGCCTCCGCCGCCTCCGTGAGGAGGGCGGCGTCGTAGGAGGGACTGGTTCCGGCCGGGACGATGCGCGATGTGCGGACGATCCCCTCCACCAGAGACTTGAACGCGGCATCGCCCCGGAGGGCCTCCAGCGACCGCGCGTGGCGGTCGGCGACGCCGGGGCGCCCCGAGGAGGGATGGACGGCGGTCACGACGTCGGCGCTTCGGCCCTCGTCGCGCTGCAGTTGGGCAAATCGCGCGATCACGAAGGCCTCGGCGGCGTCCATGGTCTCCGCGGAGCACGCAATGCCTTGCTCACGCAGCCGCGCGGCGGCGGCGTCCAAACAGGTGCGGACACTCAGGCCCGAGAGCTCGTCGCGCTCCCGCAGGATGCGCACCACCCCGAGCGCGGCGCGGCGCAGGCCGAAGGGGTCGGAGGATCCACTGGGCTTGGCGCCAAGGCCGAACATGGCCGCCAGCAGGTCCAGACGGTCCGCGAGGGCGAGGAGCGCGCCGGGGGTGGAGGCGGGAACCTCGTCGGCAGTGGTGTGGGGCTGCTCCATCTCGTAGAGAGCGTCGGCCACCTCGGCAGTCTCCCCCATCCGGATCGCGTACTCGCGCGCCACGAAACCAGCGAGGCTGGTCATCTCGGTGACGAGGCTGGTGGCCAGGTCGAACTTGGCGAGGGCGCCTGCCCTGACGAGGGTCTCGCGCTGTGCCCCGTCCACCTCCACGAGGCCCGCGAGCGACTGCGACACGTCGGCGATGCGGCGCGCCCGCAGACCCACGGAGCCCAGGCGGTTCTCGAAGGTCAGCTTCTCCAGCCCGGGGACGAAGTGCTCCACAGAGTCGGCCTCAAGGTCCTGGTTCCAGAAGAACAGGGCGTCCTCGTAGCGGGCACGCAGCACGGACTCGTTGCCCCCTGCGACGACGGCGTCGTCGCAGGCACCGTTGGCCATGGTGATGAAGTACGGCAGCAGGGTGCCTCCGGCGTCGCGTACCGGAAGGTAGCGCTGATGCTTGGCCATGACCGACACGAGGATTCGGTCGGGGAGCTCCAGGTAGCGCTCGTCGAAGCCGCCGAGGATGCCATGCGGATCCTCCACAAGGTTGGTGATCTCGTCCACAAGGTCGGCATTGCCGTCGATGTCCACCACGCCGCCGGCCCGCGCGGCGAGCGCGAGAGCCTGCTCCACGATGGCCGCCCGTCGCTGGTCCGTGAAAGCGGCGATGCGGCCGCTGCTGACCAGCGGCAGGTAGTCGGCGGCCGCAGCCACCTCGTGGTGGCCCACGGGTGTGCCGTCGGCGAGGCGACCGCTGTCCTCTGACGACGCCGTGGCGCGCATGAGGTAGGTGGTGCGGCCGGCCACGACGCCGGAGACGCGTGCGGGGACGACCTGGTCGCCCCACAGCGCCAGCAGCCACCGCACGGCACGGCTGAAGGACAGCTGGGGGTCGTTCCAGCGCATGTTCTTCTCTGCGCGCAAACCGGTGACGGTGCTCTCGACGAGGCCGCGGAGGACCTCGGCGGCGGAGCGGCCCGGCGTGTCGATGGCGACGCAGGCGTGCTCGTTGCCGCCCACCTCCGCCTTGATGACCTGGTCGACGGTGACGCCCTGGCCCCGCATGAAGCCTTCCAGTGGCTTTGTCGGGTTGCCGTCGGCGTCGAAGGCGGCGGACCACTTGGGCCCCTTGCGCATGGTCTGGGAGTCGGGCTCGCGCGCGGCGACCTCCTCCACCACCGCGAACACGCGGCGGGGGGTGCCGTCGACGGTGATGGCGCCATGGGAGAGCCGGGATGCGGCGAGTCCGGCTGTGAAGGCGGCGCGGACGGCGTCGATCGTCTGGGGCAGGACGTGCGGGGGCAACTCCTCCACACCGATCTCCAGCACGAAACTGGCGGCGGGGGCGTCGGGGACCGACTCGACCGCGACGGGCTCGGGAACCGCTGGCGCCTCCACCGACTTGAGCAGGGGGAAGCCCAACTCCTGGCGACGCTCCACCCACAATTCCGCGGTCTGGCGCATGAGGCGTCGCATGGTCCCGAAGGCCTTGGCGCGTTCCGTGGTGCTGATGGCGCCGCGGGCGTCCAGCACGTTGAAGGCGTGGGAGGACTTGAGGATGAACTGGTGGGCGGGCACCGGCAGGCGCGCCTCCACCATGCGGGTGGCCTCAGCCACGTAGGCCTCGTAGAGGTGCTGGTTCACTGTGACGTCCGCGTCGTCCAGGTAGTAGCGACTCATCTCGTACTCCTGCTGACCGAACGCCTCACCGTAGGTGATGATCGTGCCGTCGGGCTTGCGGGAGTAGGCAATGTCCTTGAAGTGCGTGACGCCCTGCTGCGCCATGAGGATGCGTTCCATGCCGTAGGTGAGTTCGACGGGGATCGGGTTCAGGTCCTGGCCTCCCACCTGCTGGAAGTAGGTGAACTGAGTGATCTCCATGCCATCGAGCCACACCTCCCAGCCCAGGCCCCAGGCGCCGATGGCGGGCTGCGCCCAGTTGTCCTCGACGAAGCGGACGTCATGGGCGTCCAGGTCGATGCCGAGCGCCTCGAGGCTGCCGAGGTACAGCTCCTGCGGGTCCCCCGGTTCGGGCTTCAGGATCACCTGGAACTGGGTGTGGGTCTGGAGCCGGTTCGGGTTCAGGCCGTAGCGGGAGTCGTCGGGACGGACGCTGGGTTCCACATACGCCACGTCCCACGGCTCAGGTCCGAGAACGCGCAGCACGGTGGCGGGGTTCATCGTCCCGGCTCCGACCTCGGTGTTGAAGGGCTGCCAGGTCAGGCAACCACGCGAGGTCCAGTAGTCGGACAGGGTACGCAGGGCTTCTTGCATCGTCAGCACGCACCACAGGCTACCGGTGGAACGCCTGGTCGCCCCCACCGGCAGCACGGCGGCCGGCGCATGGGGAGGCCACCGTTGGGCTCCACCCGGAAGTGCACTCGGGAAATATGCACGGATCGGCAAACGTGGTGTAAAGTAGTTGATGCGTCAACTACTGCTGGCGTCACGAACTCGAGGAGCACCCATGAGCACCACCGCCACCCCCACCAGCATCAGCGGCACCTGGGTCATCGATCCCAGCCACAGCCAGGTGGGCTTCGTCGCCCGCCACGCCATGGTCAGCAAGGTCCGCGGGGCATTCAACGACTTCGAGGGCACCGTCACCGTCCCGGGCGACGACCTTTCCACCACACAGATCTCCGTGACCATCCAGGCCAAGAGCATCGACACGCGCAACGAGCAGCGCGACGGCCACCTGCGCAGCAACGATTTCCTCGCCATGGACGAGTTCCCCGAGATCACGTTCGTCTCCACGTCCGTCACCCCCACGAATGGGTCGGACCTGGCCGTGACGGGCAACCTCACCATCAAGGGCATCACCAATGAGGTGACCATCCCCTTCACCTTTGAGGGCACCGCCACTGACCCCTTCGGCAACGCCCGCGCAGGGTTCGAGGGCGCCGTGTCCATCAACCGCAAGGACTACGGCGTCGTCTGGAATGCAGCCCTCGAGACCGGCGGCGTCCTCG
>JBDSRF010000184.1:0-4975 GCA_039929445.1 Arachnia sp.
CGACCGTTGGGGACTCGGAACGAACCCCGATGGCTGCTTGACTGGGTGGCACAACCCCCGAACCTCGAGGAGCCAGCACCATGGACGACACCCCCACGCCCACACCTGCACCAACAACCGCACCCAGTTTTCCGCCACCGCACGCGAGCACACTGGCAGCGGAGCCACCCCGCGCTGCGGGGCCGTTCAAGCGGGGCTTCGGAATGGGGGCCGGGCTCGGACTCGGCCTGGCCGCCACCTTCGTGGGCCTGGCGGTGGTCACCGGACTCTTCGCCGTCGTCTCCACGGCCATGGCCCTGGGATCCATCACGTCCTCAGGTGCCAGCACCAGCCTGACCACCCTGTGGGGGAAGGACGGCGCCAAGGGCAAGCTGCGGGCCGTCTCCATCAACGGGCCCATCATGACCGACGCCTCCGAGGGCGGTCTGCTGGTGGCGGGCGCGTTCGGATACGAGATCGCGCAGCAGTTGGACGACATCGCCGAGGGTGACGCCGCCGGGGTGGTGCTGCTGGTGAACACCCCCGGTGGCTCCATCCCCGGATCGAAGGCCATCGCCGACGCCGTCGAGCGCTACCAGGAACGCACAGGGAAGAAGGTGCTTGTGCACGTCGAGGGCATGTCCGCCTCCGGCGGTGTGTACTCGACGGCGCCCGCCGACGCCATCTACGCCGACCACGGCTCCATCGTCGGCAGCATCGGCGTGATTTTCGGCCCGTTCGAGCGGTACCGCGACGTGGTGGCCACCTCCGGGTCCTTCATCCAGTCCGGCATCACCACCACCGGCGGCATCACCCAGGAATACATCACCAGGGGCACTGGCAAGGACTTCGGCAACCCGTTCCGGGACATGACCGACGCGGAACGCCAGATGATCACCGCCATGATCGACACTGAGTACACCAACTTCGTGGACCATGTCGCCGAGAACCGCAACATCGCAGCGGCCACGATCGTGGACGATCTCGGGGCGTCGGTCTTCGGCAACGAGGACGCGGAAAAGGTGGGCCTCATCGACGGCACCCTGAACCGTGAGGACTTCTTCCGCAAGGCAGCGGCCGAGGCGGGGCTGGACCCGGACGAGACAGTGGTGCAGGTGGTGAGCAAGCCGTCAGGCTTCCAGGCGTTGTTGGGCGCCAGCCGCGCGGCCGGGGCCTCGCTGCCGCTGGCGGAACTGGGGGAGGGGCACCGGGTCAGCACCAGCTTCTGCGGAGGCAGCACGCCCCTGGTCTTCGCGGGCGACCTGGCCGGTGTGTGCCGCTGAGGGCATCAGCCCCAGCCCAGCTCGTGCAGCCTCTCCTCGGGGATGCCGTGATAGTGCCCCAGCTCGTGGATCAGCGTGATCTCGATCTCGTCGCGCAGGTCGTCCTCGTCCTCGCACATCCGGGTCAGGGGGCCGCGGAAGATGACCACTCGGTCCGGCAGGTGCCCCATCCCGTAGCTGGTGTCGCGCTCGGTGAGGGCGGTGCCCTCGTACCAGCCCAGGACGTCAGACCCGTCGTCCGGCTCGTCCTCGACGACGATCAGGACGTTGTCGAGGTTGTCCAGCAGCGCCGACGGCAGGTGGGACAGCGCTTCGTCGACCAGGTTGTCGAACCTCTCCTCGGACAGCTCCATGGCACCCGATGCTAGGCCGTGGAGCGCGCTCCGCGACGCGCCGCGCCCGCTTTTGGAGGAGGGGCCCCGCGTCTGGCAGAATGTTCTGTGCAACTTTGATCACTGGCGCCCTCTAACCCCGGTGACCATCGTTCATCAGGCCCGATCGGAACGCGTGCCCCACACGCGGACTCGTCAGGCCGCCCCACCTCGTCTTGAAACAGACAAAACACAACAGGAGAACCACACTCGTGGCAACCAAGATTCGTCTGAAGCGTTTCGGCAAGACTCGCTCGCCGCACTACCGCATCATCGTCATCGACTCCCGCTCCAAGCGCGACGGTCAGGCCATCGAAGAGATCGGCCTGTACCACCCCAAGAACGACCCGTCGGTCATGAAGATTGACTCCGAGCGCGCCCAGTACTGGCTGTCCGTTGGAGCACAGCCGACCGAGGCCGTCGTCGCGATCATGAAGCGCACCGGTGACTGGCAGAAGTTCAGTGGCGACACGTCCCCCTCGGGCGTCGACCCGCAGCCTGAGCGTCGCGACCGCGAGGCCGAGTTCGCCAAGGCACTGGCCGAGGACGGCGGCGCCACCGCGCCCGCCATCTCGAAGGCCCAGAAGAAGAAGTCCGACGACGAAGCCAAGGCTGCTTCGGCGAAGTCCGAGGCCAAGTCCGAGGCCGCGTCCTCCGACGAGGCAGCGCCCGCCGAAGAGGCCTGAGCATGCTGGCCGACGCGCTCGAGCACCTCGTGGCCGGGATTGTCTCCAACCCTGACGAAGTCCGGGTCAAGGAGAAGGACCTGCGGCGTGGCCGACTCCTCGAGGTGCGCGTGCACCCAGAGGACATCGGCAAGGTCATCGGGCGACAGGGTCGCACCGCACAGGCTCTGCGCACCGTCATGGGTGCGCTCGCCGGCAACGAACAGTTGCGCGTCGATTTCGTCGACGTGGACAAGCCGCGCCGGCGCTGAGCCGGAAAAATGCTGTACAGGAGTGCCTCGGATCGGATTCGGTCCGGGGCACTTCTCATTGACTCGAAGGTGGGAACGATGGACGAGCTGGTTGAAGTGGTGGTCGGCAGGGTGGGCCGCGCGAAGGGGATCCGCGGCGAGGTGTTCATCGACCTGCGAACAGACGAACCGGGTCGCAGGTTCTACGCCGGCGCGAAGCTGAAGCTGGCCTCCGGGCGAGAGCTCACAGTGGAGAAAATCACCTGGCAGAGGGGCAAGCTCCTGGTGACGTTCGCCGATCAGCCCGACCGCACCGCCGTCGAGAAGCTCAACGGCGAGATTCTCAGCACCAGGGTCCCGGCCGCGGAACTCCCCAGCGACGACGACGAGTACTTCGACCGGCAACTCGTGGGGCTGAAGGTGCTCGACCACCTCGGAGAGCCGGTCGGCACGGTCCGTGAGGTGCAGCACATGCCGTCGCAGGATCTCATCTCGGTGGAAACCCCGGCCGGGACGCGGCTCGTCCCGTTCGTCAAGGCGCTGGTGCCGACGGTCGACATGAAGGCCGGCACCCTGCAGCTGGCCGACGTCAAGGGTCTGCTGGAAGACCTCGAATGAGGCTGGACGTCGTCACGATCTTTCCCGAGTACATGGCCCCGCTGCACCTGTCGCTGGTCGGCAAGGCCATCGCGTCGGGGCTGGTCGACCTCGGTGTGCACGACTTGCGCACGTGGACCCACGACCGGCACCACACCACCGACGACACCCCCTACGGCGGTGGCGCCGGGATGGTGATGAAGCCGGAACCGTGGGGAGAGGCACTCGACGCCCTCGCGGACCTGGCCACCGGCCCCATGACCGTCGTTGTCCCCACTCCCGCGGGTCGACCCTTCACCCAGGAGTTGGCCTACGATCTCGCCACGCGTGAGCGTCTGGTGTTCGCGTGCGGGCGCTACGAGGGCATAGACCAGCGTGTGCTCGACCACATGGCGCAGGGCTACGAGCTCGTGGAGGTCAGCCTTGGCGACTACGTCCTCAACGGTGGGGAAGTGGCCACCCTGGCCATCATCGAAGCCATCGTGCGCCTCATCCCCGGCGTCATCGGCAATCCCGACTCGCTGCTGGAGGAGTCGCACTCGACGGGACACGAGAACCTGCTCGAGTACCCCAACTACACCAAACCCCCCACATGGCGTGGGCGGGACGTGCCGGAGGTGCTGCTGAGCGGCAACCACGGCCTGATAGCGGCGTGGAGGCGCGAGCAGGCGCTCGAGCGGACCCGCCAGCGGCGCCCCGACCTGCTGCCGTGATCCGTGCCGGGTCCGACGCCCCGAATTAAGCGACCCTCCGTCGGTAACCGGGGGGGTACGGGCTAGACTTCCCCTCGTGTCCACGACTCTCACCACTCATCAGCGAGCGATGCGATCGACGGTTGTGAAAAAGGTCATCATGGCAGTGACCGGCCTCATCATGATCGCGTTCCTGCTCATGCACATGTACGGCAACCTCAAGATGTTCGCAGGGGAGGAAGCGTTCGACCACTATGCACACTGGTTGAAGGGAGACATCCTCTATCCGATCGTCCCCAAGGGATGGTTCATCTGGATCTTCCGGACCGGGCTGCTGGCAGCCCTTGTGCTCCACATCTGGGCCGCCGCCTCACTGTCCATCCGCACTCTTGCGGTGCGAGGTCCCGGCTACGACATGTTCAAGCCGCAGGCCCAGACCTACTCTGCCCGCACCATGCGTTGGGGCGGCATCCTGGTGGGGCTGTTCATCGTCCTTCACCTTCTGCAGTTCACCGTCAAGGTGATCCGCACCGGCTTCGACTCCAACGCCGGTCCCTACGAAATGTTCGTCATGTCCTTCTCGACGTGGTGGGTGTTCGCGTTCTACGCCATCCTGATGGTGCTCATCTGCATGCACGTCCGGCACGGCTTCTGGAGCGCCTTCCAGACACTGGGGCTTAACGGCTCGCTCAAGTCCCGCAGGACCCTGTCGTTGCTCGGCATCGGTGTCGCCGTCGTCCTGTACATCGGCTTCATGCTTCCGCCGGTGGCCGTTTTGATCGGATTGGTTAACTAAGACATGACAACAACCGAAGAAGTGACCTACCTCGAGACCTTGGACACCCCCAAGAGTCTGAAGACAGCCACCGCTCCCGGCACGAAGAGCGCCACGGATTTTTTCATCAACGGTGCGGACATCGCGGACGGCAAGGCACCCGATGTCGCCGTCAGCGACATGTGGAAGACGCGGCAGTTCCAGGCCCGCCTGGTGAACCCCGCCAACCGCCGCAAGCTGTCGGTCATCATCGTCGGCACCGGGCTTGCTGGTGGCGCCGCCGCCGCGACGCTGGGTGAAGCCGGCTACAACGTCCTGAACTTCTGCTACCAGGACAGCCCCCGCCGCGCGCACTCCATCGC
>JBDSRF010000185.1:0-22597 GCA_039929445.1 Arachnia sp.
CCCCACTTCCGGCTGACCTTGATGGCGGTCTCGACCGCCTCGGCACCGGAGTTCATGGGCAACATCACGTCCTTGCCCGCCAGCCGGGTCAGCGCCTCCGCGAATCCCCCCAACTGGTCGTTGTGGAACGCCCGGCTCGTCAGGGTGAGGCGCTGCAACTGGTGCGCGGCGCGCGCCACGAGGCGGGGATGGCAGTGCCCGAAATTGAGGGCCGAGTACCCGGCCAGGCAGTCGAGGAATCGTCGTCCCTCGACGTCGGTGACCCACGCACCCCGACCCTCGGCGATCACCACCGGCAGGGGGTCGTAGTTGTGCGCAGCGAACCGCTGCGTGGCTTCGATGTGGAGGGCCGTGACGTCAGCGTCGCGGGCCGTTGCGGCTGTCATGCACCCATGGTTGGTGTCATTGGGGCTTTTGTCCAGAGGTGGGAGGCGAGGGTGGCCTCAGGCCTCAGCCCTCGTCCGCCGGCTCCAGCTCGGCGACGTGAACCACGGCTGCCGGCTCCGGCCAGAACGCGGCCAACAGCATGACGGGGGTGATGGCCGTGAACGGCGCCACGAGCAGGGCGGCCTTGGCATGGAGCTGCAGATCCACGGCCACCGTGTCCCCGCCGACGGCGTTGGCGAGACGTTCAGCGAAGTCGCCGGGACTCACGAGCAGACCCGCCTGCCACGCCACCACGCCCGCCAGACCGGCGCCCAGCACCGCCAGCACGCACACCCACCATCCCCACCGGTGGAACACCAGCCAACTGGCGACGCCGATGCCGATCCCGATGATCGCCAGGAGGACGCTGAACGTTGCGTCGGAGGCAAAGATCTCCGCGATCCCGCGCTCGTTGAGGGAGGCCCCCAGGTCCGCGGCCACCACGTAGTCGGGCCGCTTGGCGACCAACGCCCACAGGATGCCCGCCACTGCGCCAGCGCCGAGACACGACAGCAGGAAGACCACCACCCGCCAGCGCATTTCGGGCAGGACGCTGCGCCAGGGGGGTGTGGCGGCCTCACTCATGGCCACCCACCCGTCCCACGCCGACGGCCGAGGGGCCGAGGACGGCCTTGAGGTCCGCGAACAGCGGTGAACTGGGTGCCACACGGAACCCCTCCCCCAGCTTGAACGTGGTGATCTTCTCCCCGTTGCGCAACTGCAGGTGCACTTCCGCGGACCCGGGGTAGCCCGTGAGGATGTGCTTGAGGTTGGCGACGATGCCGGGGGTGCACCGCACCGCCGGGAGCGTGAGAACGACGGGCGGCGCGGCCCCGTCGAGGCTGATCTGTGGCGCGAACAGGTCCACGGCACGCATCCGGGCCCTGTCCTCCGCGGCCTCCACGACACCGCGCACCGCCACGATCGTGTCGGGGGCCAGATGCATGGCGACGGCGTCGTAGACGCGCGGGAAGATGGTCACCTCGATGGACGCGGCCAGGTCCTCCAGCACGACCTGCGCGTAGAACGCGCCCTTCTTGTTCACCCGACGGTTGACCGACGTGATGAGTCCGCACACCGTCGTCTCGCCGCGGTACCCGTCCATGGCGGCGACGGAGGCCACCGAGTGGTTGCCGTTGGCGGCCAGGATGTGTTCCAGCCCGTTGAGCGGGTGGTCGGACACGTAGAGGCCCAGCATCTCCCGCTCGAAGGCGAGCTTGGTGCGGCGGTCCCATTCGTCCACCTCGGGCACGGTGGGGCGCTCCATGCCCTCGTCGCCGCCACCGCCGAAGCCTGCACCGAAGAGGTCGTCCTGGCCGTTCTCGGCGTTCTTCTTGACGTCGATGATGCCGTCGACGGCACCTTCGTGGATGCTCAGGAGCCCGCGGCGGGTGTGGCCCATCTCGTCGAAGGCGCCCGCCTTGATGAGCGACTCGATGACCCGCTTGTTGCAGATCAGGAGGGGCGCCTTGTCGAGGAAGTCGTGGAAGCTGGTGGCGGGAGGCTGCGTGGCGCGCTCCGCCGTCCACGCGGACACCACCTTGTCGCCGACGTTGCGCACCGCGCCCAGCCCGAACCGGATGTTGGTGCCCACCGGGGTGAAGGCCAGCTCGGAGGAATTGATCTCGGGGGGCAGCACCTGGATGCCCATGTGCCGGCACTCGGCCAGGTAGCCAGCCGACTTGTCCTTGTCGTCTCGCACGGACTGCAGCAGGGCAGCCATGTACTCCGTGGGGAAGTTGGCCTTCAGGTAGGCGGTCCAGTACGACACCAGCCCGTAGGCGGCGGAGTGGGCCTTGTTGAAGGCGTAGTCGGCGAACGGCACCAGCACGTCCCACAGCATTTTGATGGGAGTCGTGCTGAATCCGCGCTCGGCCATACCGGCCTCGAAGATCACGAACTGCTGGTCCAGCACTTCGCGCTTCTTCTTGCTCATGGCGCGGCGCAGCTCATCGGCGCCACCGAGGGTGTAGCCGGCCAGCTGCTGCGCGATGGCCATGACCTGCTCCTGGTAGACGATCAGGCCGTAGGTCTCAGCCAGGATGGGATCCAGTGCCTCGGACAGCTCGGGGTGGATGGTCTCCACCGGCTCGCGGCCCGTCTTGCGGCGGGCGTACTTGTTGTGGGAGTCGGCACCCATGGGGCCGGGTCGGTACAGGGCGACCACCGCGGAGATGTCCTCGAAGCAGTCTGGCTGCATGGAGCGCAGCAGGGCCCGCATCGGGCCGCCGTCGAGCTGGAACACACCGAGCGTGTCGCCGCGGGCCAGAAGGTCATAGGTGGGCTGGTCGTCCAGGGGCAGGTTGTCGAGGTCGACCTCGATGCCGCGGTTCATCCTGATGCTCTTGACAGCGTCGTCGATGACCGTGAGGTTGCGCAACCCCAGGAAGTCCATCTTGATGAGGCCCAGGGATTCGCAGCCGGGGTAGTCGAACTGCGTGATGATGGCGCCGTCGGATTCCCGCTTCATGATGGGGATGATGTCCAGCAGCGGGGTGGAGCTCATGATGACGCCGGCGGCGTGGACGCCCCACTGACGCTTCAGACCCTCGATGCCCTTGGCCGTGTCGAGCACCGTCCGGACGTCGGGGTCGGAGGCATACATCTCCCGGACCTCGGCGCCCTCGCCGTAGCGCTTGTTCGTCTCGTCGAACAGCTGGGGCAGCGTGATGCCCTTGCCCATGACGTCGGCAGGCATGGCCTTGGTGATGCGCTCGCCGACGGCGAACGGCATGTCCAGCACCCGGGAGGCGTCCTTGACGGCAGCCTTGGCCTTGATGCTGCCGTAGGTGACGATCTGGGCGACCTTGTCGTTGCCGTACTTCTCCGAGACGTAGTTGATGACCTCGCCGCGTCGGCGATCATCGAAGTCGATGTCGAAGTCGGGCATGGAGACGCGCTCGGGGTTCAGGAACCGCTCGAAGAGCAGTCCGTGCGCGATGGGGTCCAGGTCGGTGATGCGGAGCGCGAAGGCGCAGATGGATCCGGCGCCCGATCCGCGGCCGGGGCCCACGCGGATGCCGTTCTCCTTGGCCCAGTTGATGAAGTCGGCCACCACCAGGAAGTAGCCGGTGAACCCCATCGAGGCGATGATGCCGGTCTCGAAGTCGGCGCGGTCCTGTGCCTCGCGGGAGATGCCGCCCGGGAAGCGTCGATCCAGACCGCGCTGCACCTCCTTGTGGAACCAGGTGTCCTCGTTCTCCCCCTCCGGGCAGTCGAAGACGGGCATGAACGTGCCCATGCCCTCGGTGAAGGACGTCTCGCACCGCTCCGCGACGGCGAGGGTGTTGTCGCAGGCCTCGGGGATCTCCGCGAAGAGGGCCCGCATCTCGGCCGGCGACTTGAGGTAGTAGCCGCTGCCGTTGAACTTGAACCGGTCCACCTGCGCCTTGCGGGACCCGGACGACACGCACAACAGGGTGTCGTGGGCGTCGGCGTCGTCGGCATGGACGTAGTGGAGGTCGTTGGTGGCCAGCAGCGGCAGCTTGAGGTCCTTCGCGAGGCGCAGCAGGTCGCCGCGGATGCGCTGTTCGATGGACAGCCCGTGGTCCATCACCTCGGCGTAGAAGTTGCCCTCGCCGAAGATGTCGCGGAACTCGGCGGCGGCGGCCACGGCGTTGTCGTACTGTCCCAGTCGCAGGAAGGTCTGGACCTCACCCGAGGGGCAGCCGGTGGTGCCGATGAGGCCCTTGCCGTACTGGTTGAGGAGCTCCCGGTCGGCGCGGGGCTTGTAGAAGAACCCCTCCAGCGAGCTGCGGGAACTGAGCCGGAACAGGTTGTGCATACCGGCGGGGCTGGAGGCCAGCAGCGTCATGTGGGTGTAGGCGCCGCGGGAGGCGACGTCGTCCCCCGTGCCGTCACCGAACTGCACACGCTTGCGTTCCGAGCGGTGTGTGCGGGGTGTGAGGTAGGCCTCGAGCCCGATGATCGGCTTGACGTTGTAGTCCTTGGAGGCCTTGTAGAACTCGTAGGCGCCGAACAGGTTCCCGTGGTCGGTCATGGCGATCGCGGGCATGCCCATGCGCTCGGCACCCTCGAAGAGGTCCTTGATCCGGGCGGCACCGTCCAGCATCGAGAACTCGGTGTGGCAGTGCAGATGGACGAACGAATCCGACAACTCAGGGCTTCCCTTCACATGACGCGAACGAGGCCCCACCCTACCCCGCTGGGCCGACGAAATCGGCACCGACTCGGGCCCTGCGAAGAGCACCACCGGCGGATCGACGTGGACCACGCGGCGCGGGCCCCACGAAGGTAGCGTGGTCTCCACTGCACCGTTGGGCGCGTGCACGGAGGAGGTGGGTCGTGTCGTCATCCCGTCGTGGACCGGCAATTATGGTCGCCGCCGCCGCGGCCGTGCTCGTCGTCGCGGGCGCCGTTGTCTGGGTCACGTCTCCAGTCGGGGCGGCGTCCTTCGGATGGTTCTCCTATGCGCCCTTGGCGGACAACGTCTTCACCCTCCCGTACGCGCTCTTCGGGCAGCGGCTGCTGGCCGCAGGACTCGTCGTGGTGGGTCTGCTGGTCGCCGGCGTTGCCGTGGGCTTCCGTTGGGGAAACCGCGCGGGCCGGATCAACGCCACAACCGACCCGGTTTCACACCCAGAGCCCGAGTAGCTCTGCCGCTTCGTGGTGCGAGAGCGTGCCTGCGGCCAATCCCACCACCATCTCGTATGCGTCGTCGTCGGGGGCATCGAGTGCGACGCCGTTGAGGCCCAGGAAGACCATGGTGGCAAGCCACCCCAGCCGCTTGTTGCCGTCCACCAGAGCGTGGTTCCGCACAATGGATTCCAGCAGGACAGCGGCCTTCCCCACCAGCGACGGATAGGCATCCTCGCCGAACACGGATACCTTGGGCCGGTGGAGCGCCGAGTCCAACAGACCGATGTCGCGCATCGGCCCGACTCCCAGATCCTGCACCAATGCGAGGGCGTCCTCGAGGTCCAAGTACTCGATCACCGACCGAGCCGTTCGAGGAGTTCTGCGTAGCGTTCCCTCCCCTGCTCCGACAGTGCACGAACCCGCGCCTGCCGGACGTGGCGGGCAGCGGCCTCCCGGATCGCCCGGACGGTAGCCTCCTGCTTGCTCACGTTCTGTGTTTCAGCGAGCAGCGCGAGGGCCTGCTCATCCTCGGGAGTCAACCGCAGCGTCATGGCCATGGACGCATGATACCACCGTGGTATCGTCGCCGTTCATGTCAGCAGCGACGTGAGCGCCACACTCCCCTCACCGGTGCCTGACACGACCTCCAGCGTCACCGCCCCCTCGGCCACCGGTGAGTCGAAGGCCACCGGTGTTGAGCTCACCCCGGAGCACGGGATGGACACCCGTCGGACTTCCTCGCGGTCGACGAGGATCGCGACCACGACTCCCGTCCCGCCCGCGCAGTCGGCGTCAAGGCTGTAGTCACCCTCCAGGGAGGTCGACGGCGACTCCTCGACGCCCCGGTAGTCCGAGCCGAACACGAGCTTCGCCACCTGCGACGGTTCCTCCGGCGGCGCAGGCGACGCGCACCCGCTCAGGGCGACCACAGCGACGACCAGGGCGGCGGGAATCTTCTTCATGCCGCATCGTTTCACGGGCGGGTCCTGGTTCGGGGTGTCATGCCAGCAGTTGGCGAACCTCCGGGCCGATGGGGCGCGGGAGCTTGGAACTGCCTGAGAGGAACTCGTCCACGCCCTGGGCAGCGGAGCGGCCTTCGGCGATGGCCCACACGATGAGCGACTGGCCGCGACCCGCGTCGCCGCAGGCGAACACCCCGGGGACGTTGGTGGCGAAGTGCTTGTCGCGGGCAATGTTCCCGCGCTCGTCGAGGTCCACGCCCAACTGCTCGGCGATGGTCTTCTCGGGGCCCGAGAAGCCCATGGCCAGCAGCACCAACTGGGCGGAGATGTGCTTCTCCGACCCCTCCACTGACACGAACTTGCCGGCCTCGAAGCGCACCTCCGTGAGGTCGAGGCCCGAGACGTGGCCGTCGTCGTCGCCCGTGAACCTGCTGGTGGAGACGGCATAGACCCTGTCGCCGCCCTCCTCGTGCGCCGAGGTGACCTTGAAGGTCATGGGGTAGGTGGGCCACGGCTGGTTGCCCGGCCGGAGCCCCGGGGGCGTCGGCATGATCTCCAGCTGCGTGATGCTGCGGGCCTCCTGGCGGATCGATGTGCCGAGGCAGTCCGCGCCCGTTTCGCCGCCGCCGATGATGACGACGTCCTTGCCGGCGGCCGTGATCTGGTCCTGCACGTCGACGCCGAGGACTGCCCTGTTGGACTGCGGCAGGAAATCCATGGCCTGGTGGATGCCACGCAACTCCCGGCCGGGCACGGGCAGGTCGCGCGCCACCGTCGCACCGATGGCCAGCACGACGGCCTCGTAGCGCTCCAGCAGTTCCGGGCCGGTGATGTCCTCGCCGATGGTGACCCCGGTGACGAATTGGGTCCCCTCCAGCCCCATCTGCTTCAGGCGGCGGTCCAGCACCGACTTCTCCATCTTGAACTCGGGGATGCCGTAGCGCAGCAGTCCGCCGATGGCGTCGGCCCGCTCGTGCACCACGACGGTGTGCCCGGCGCGCGTCAGTTGCTGCGCGACGGCGAGGCCGGCGGGCCCGGAACCGACCACGGCCACGGTCCGGTCGGTGTGCCATTCGGGCTGCTGCGGCACCACGCGGGAGTCGTCCCATGCCTTGTCGATGATGGCCACCTCGACGTTCTTGATGGTGACCGGGTCGCCGGAGATCCCCACCACGCAGGCGGTCTCGCACGGGGCGGGGCACAGCCTGCCCGTGAACTCGGGGAAGTTGTTGGTCGCGTGCAGGCGTTCCAGCGCAGGCTGCCATTCGCCCTGCCACACCAGGTCATTCCACTCCGGGATGATGTTGCCCAGCGGGCAGCCGGTGTGGCAGAACGGGATGCCGCAGTCCATGCAGCGACCCGCCTGCTTGGAGATGATCGGCAGCAGCGCCCGGCCGGGCGTACCGGGGTACACCTCGCGCCAGTCGTGGACGCGCTCCTCCACGGGGCGGCGGGCAGCCACCTCACGGGGGGTGGTCATGAATCCGCGGGGATCAGGCATGTGCGGCCTCCATCATGAGTTGGGTGATCTGGGTGTCGGTGTGGCCATCGGCCTCGGCGCGCGCCCGGGCCTCCATGACCCGCGCCCAGATCCGGGGCTCGATCTTGGTGAACCGGTGGGCCAGCGTGATGTCATCCGTGCCCAGGAGGTTGGCCGCGACCGTGGATCCGGTCTCGCGGAGGTGCTCGGCGAGCAGCTCCCGCACCCGGGCCACGTCGGCGGGTGTCATGTCGACGGCGTCCACGAACTCCGTGTTCAGGCAGGCGGGGTCCATCTCCAGGACCCACGCCAACCCACCGGACATGCCGGCGGCGAAGTTGCGACCGGTGGGGCCGAGTATGAGCGCCTCACCGCCCGTCATGTATTCGCACCCGTGGTCGCCCACACCTTCGACGACGGCGGTCGCCCCGGAGTTGCGGACGCAGAACCGCTCCCCCGTGAGGCCCCGGAAAAACATCTGCCCCGACGTGGCGCCGTAGCCGATGACGTTGCCGGCCACCACCTGGTGCTCCGCCACGAAGGCGCTGGCGGGATCCGGTGCCACGATGATGCGGCCGCCGGAGAGCCCCTTCCCAACGTAGTCGCACGCGTCGCCCACCACCCGCAGCGTGATGCCGCGGGGCAGGAAGGCGCCGAAGCTCTGCCCGCCCGTGCCCGTCATGGTGAACTCGATGGTGCCGGGTGGGAGCCCCACACCGCCGGTGGATCTGGTCACCTCGTGGCCGAGCATCGTGCCCACCGTGCGGTCGATGTTGCGGATGGCCACGGCGTGGCGCACCGCCTCGCCGCGCTGCAGGGCCGGCGCGGCCAGCTCCATGAGACGCACGTCGAGCTTGTCCTCCAACCCGTGGCTCTGGGCCACGGTGTTGTGGAGCGGGTGGTCGACGTCGATGCGGGTGAGGATCGGAGCCAGGTCGAGGCCCTGGGTCTTCCAGTGCCGAACAGCCCGCGAGACGTCGAGGGCGTCCACCCGTCCGACGGCCTCCTCGAGGGTGCGGAACCCCAGCGAGGCCAGGATTTCCCGCACCTCCTGCGCCATGAACTCGAAGAAGTTGATGACGTGCTGCGGGTCCCCCGTGAACTTGGCGCGGAGTTCAGGGTTCTGGGTGGCCACGCCCACGGGGCAGGTGTCCTTGTGGCAGACGCGCATCATGATGCAGCCGGTCACCACCAGCGGGGCCGTCGCGAAGCCGAACTCCTCGGCCCCGAGCAGGGCAGCGATGATGACGTCGCGGCCCGTCTTGAGCTGCCCGTCGCACTGGACGACGATCCGGTCGCGCAGGCCGTTGAGCAGCAGCGTCTGCTGCGCCTCCGCCAGCCCCAGCTCCCAAGGTCCGCCAGCGTGCTTGAGCGACGTCAGCGGCGCCGCCCCCGTGCCGCCGTCGTGTCCCGAGATGAGCACCACGTCGGCCTTGGCCTTGGAGACACCGGCCGCGACCGTCCCGACGCCGATTTCACTG
This sequence comes from Arachnia sp., assembly GCA_039929445.1. Lineage (GTDB taxonomy): Bacteria > Actinomycetota > Actinomycetes > Propionibacteriales > Propionibacteriaceae > Arachnia. The sequence goes on from JBDSRF010000185.1 coordinate 8,949, forward strand.
ACGAGTTTCACGTGGACCCTGGCCGACGGGTTGGCGCACTTGAGGTCGTGGATCAGTTGTTTGAGGTCCTCGATGGAGTAGATGTCGTGGTGCGGCGGCGGCGAGATGAGGCCGACGCCGGGGGTCGAGTGCCTGGTTTTGGCCACCCACGGGTACACCTTGGGTCCGGGCAGCTGACCGCCCTCCCCCGGCTTGGCGCCTTGGGCCATCTTGATCTGCAGGTCGGTGGCCCACGTGAGGTACTCACTGGTGACGCCGAACCGCCCGGAGGCCACCTGTTTGATGGCGGAGCGACGCAGGTCGTCGTGAAGCCGCTCGGGGTCCTCACCGCCCTCGCCCGTGTTGGAGCGGGCGCCGAGCGTGTTCATGGCGATGGCCAGGGTCTCGTGGGCCTCCATGGAGATGGAGCCGTAGCTCATGGCCCCCGTGGAGAACCGCTTGACAATCTCGCTGACGGGCTCCACCTCGTCGACGTCGACGGGTGCGCGGCCGTCGGCGAATGTCAGCATCGACCGCAGCGTCATGATCCGCTCCGAGTTGTCGTTCACGAGCGTGGTGTAGCGCTGGAACACGTCGTAGCGGCCGGTGCGTGTGGCGTGCTGCAGGCGGAAGACGGTCTCGGGGTCAAAGAGGTGTTGCTCCCCCTCGCGACGCCACTGGTACTCGCCGCCCACGGGCAGGTCGCGGTGCGCCAGCGGGATGCCGTCCTCGGGGTAGGCCCGCAGGTGCCGCAGCCGGATCTCCTCGGCGATCTCGGCGAGCCCGATTCCCCCGAGCCGGCTCGTGGTGCCCGTGAAGTAGGCATCGACGAGGTCGTGGCTGAGGCCGAGCGCCTCGAAGACCTGGGCGCCCGTGTAGGAGGCGATGGTGGAGATGCCCATCTTGCTCATCACCTTCAGGACACCCTTGGACAGCGCCTTCGCCAGGTTGGCGATCGCCACCTCCGGCAGCACGCCCACGTACATCTCGCGGCGGGCCATGTCCTCGGCGCTCTCGAACGCCAGGTACGGGTTGACGGCGGCCGCGCCGTATCCCAGCAGCAGCGCCACGTGGTGCACCTCGCGCACGTCGCCGGCCTCCACGACGATGCCCACCTGGGTCCGGGACTTCTCCCGAACCAGGTGGTGGTGGATGGCGGCGGTCAGCAGCAGCGACGGGATGGGGGCGAGCTGCGGCGTGGAGTGGCGGTCGGACAGCACGATGGCCCTGGCGCCGCCGCGGATGGCCGCGGAGACCTCCGTGCACAGCTCGTCGAGGCGCGTCTTGAGTGCACGCCCGCCGCCGGCCACCTTGTACAGCCCCCGCACGACGTGGGTGGAGTAGCCGGGCACCGTGCCGTCGCTGAGCCGCACGATCTTGGCGAGCTGCTCCGAGTCGAGGATGGGGCGGGTCATGGTGATGAGGTGCGCAGCCTCCGGCACCGGATCCAGGAGGTTGCGCTCCGGCCCGATCTTCGTGGTCAGCGAGGTCACCAGCTCCTCGCGGATGGCGTCGAGCGGCGGGTTGGTGACCTGCGCGAACAGTTGCGAGAAGTAGTCGAACAACAGGTGCGGCCTCTCGGACAGCACGGCCAGGGGCGTGTCGGTGCCCATGGAGCCGATGGGCTCGAACCCGTCGTTGGCCATGGGGGCGATGACGAGCCGCAGCTCCTCATGGGTGTAGCCGAAGACCTGCTGACGGCGGATCACTGAGGCGTGGCCGTGGACCACGTGGGCGCGACCCGGCAGCCTGTCCAGTTCCACCTTGTTGGCGGCGACCCACTCGGCGTAGGGGTGTGCCGCGGCAAGGGAGCCCTTGACCTCGTCGTCGGTGACGATCCGGTGCTGCTCGAGGTCCACCAGCAGCATCCGTCCGGGCTGCAGCCGCCCCTTGGCGACCACGTCGGCGGGGTCGAGCGGCAGCACGCCCGACTCGGAGGCGAACACCACGAGGCCCTCAGAGGTCTCCCAGTACCGGCCCGGGCGCAGGCCGTTGCGGTCAAGGGTGGCGCCGATGATGGTGCCGTCGGTGAAGGTCATGCAGGCGGGGCCGTCCCAGGGCTCCATGATGGCCGAGTGGTACTCGTAGAACGCGCGCCGCGCCGGGTCCATGGAGGCGTTGCCCTCCCACGCCTCGGGGATCATCATGAGCATGGCGTGCGGCAGGGAGCGGCCGCCCAGGTGCAGGAGTTCCAGCACCTCGTCGAAGGAGGCGGAGTCGGACCCGTCCGGGTTGCAGATGGGGAAGAGCCGCGCCAGGTTGCCCGGGATCTTCTCGCTCATCAGCAGGGCCTCGCGGGCGCGCATCCAGTTGCGGTTCCCGCGCACCGTGTTGATCTCGCCGTTGTGGGCGATGAACCGGTACGGGTGCGCCAGTTCCCAGGAAGGGAACGTGTTGGTGGAGAACCGGGAGTGGACCAGCGCCAGGGCGGACTCCATCCGCGGGTCCACCAGCTCCGGGAACACCTCCTCGAGCTGGCTGGTGGTGAGCATGCCCTTGTAGACCAGGGTGCGCGAGCTCAGCGACGCGAAGTGAATGCCGGCCTCGTGCTGGGCGCGACGACGCAGCCCGTAGGTGAGGCGGTCCAGGGCCAGACCGGCCTCGTTGTCCCGGCCGGCCACCACCAGATGCTCGAAGTGGGGCATGACGGCCACGGAGACGGGCGACAGCGTGGCGGTCTCGACGGCCACCTCCCGCCACTCCAGCACGTCGAGGTCCTCCTCCGCGGCGATGTCCTCGATCTGCTGCTTGATTGCGGTGCGGGTCTGCGCGTCGGCGGGCAGGAACGCGAGGCCGACGGCGTAGGCACCCGCTTCCGGCAGCTGGGCCTCGATGACGCTCCGGAGGAACCTGTCGGGCACCTGCAGGAGGATGCCGGCGCCGTCACCGGCGGCCTCGTCGGCACCCGTGGCGCCGCGATGGTCCAGGTTGCGCAGCGCCTCGAGGCCCTGTTCGACAATCGAGTGGCGGGCGATGCCGTCGAGCTTCGCGACGAAGGCGATGCCGCACGCCTCATGTTCTTCTGCCGGGTCGTAGAGGCCCACTTTCCCGGGCCTGGTGCTCACCTGCATGCTGTTCCTCCTCCATCCGCGGACCACCCCTCAAGGGGCGTCCGGGACACGAGAATATGCACCGAAAATCGGGGAAATTCACCGGATCCGGGTGTGTAGCACGATCGTAACTTTCGCGTCGCAGAACTGTTGCGCAACCGACATCACGCCGGTTCGAGGCGGGGCTCAACCGGCCGCGAGGTGGCTTGGGTGTTCGAAAAGTGTTGGTAGTCCCACACGAAGCCAACACCTGGCCGCACGGTGAGGATGACTCAGACGCGACGACCAAGTTTCGCCAGCACTTGGGCCAGCCCGTCGTCGCCCGGACCTGCCTCGACGCCGGGCCTGCAGACCCCCTCCATGTAGAGGCCCTCACCGAAGGCTGCCGCGCCCCGGTCGATGCGGTCGATTTCCTCGGCCGTGAGGTTCGCGTCAGTGCCACCGGCCATGGCGATGTCCCACCGGTGGACGAGCATGTCCCAGACATAGAAGGTCTCGAACGTCTCACCCGTCGTCGTCGGACCGAAGAAGCCGTCGTACCCGGCGGCCACGACAGCATCGTCACGGAGGAGGGCCGTGATCATTCTGGCGTGCTCACGCCACGCCGCCACCGGGTCGGCCTCGATGCCCGGCGCGACGCCGACATCGTGACCCCTTCCAGTGAAAAAGTCCCGCTGGGTGGCGATGAGGTGGCCGAGGACGTCGCGTGCCGTCCACCCCGCACAGGGGGAGGCAGCCGACCAGCGACCCGGGGCAACCGCGTCCAGGACTTCCTCCAAGGGTGCGGAGGCTTCGAGATACGTGCGGAATGTGGTGTTCATGCACCGAGACGCTACCGGGTGGGAGAGACTGGGCATTGATGAAATCCGACACAGAAACCATCTCTGACATGGCCGTTGACGCCATCGAGCGCGCCCATCTCAGGTCCCCGGGTGACACGTCCCACACCATGTCACGCTACGACGCCCCGGCTGAGTTCACGGGGTTTTTGCGACGGTTCTGGATCCCGGTGTGGAACCTGGCTTCCGACCGTCCCGCGCCGCAGAGGGTGCTGCAGTACCCCGTCTGCCTTCTCGTGGTCAGCAATGACTACGCGCGCTTCTACGGCGTCAAGTCCAACCTGGCAACCACCACCCTGTCCGGGGACGGGTGGGCCGTCGGTGTGATGTGTGAACCGGCTGCCGGGTTTCTCCTGACGGGCGCATCCATGCATCGGCACACGGATCGCCACGTCGACCTCTCGCAGGTCCTGGGCGTCGACGCCCTGCCGCTCGTGGAGGCGGTGCGCTCGGCGATGGCGAGCGACCCCAGATCATCGGATGCGCATCGGTTGGCGATGGCAGCGTACACGTCAGCACTCCGACGCTTCCTCCCCGTGGACGCGGAGGGCGAGCTCGTGAACCGGATCGTCGCACACACCGAGGCGCACGCCGATGTCACCCGGGTGGCGCAGGTGTGTGACGCGTTCCAGATGTCGGAGCGCTCGCTGCAGAGGCTGATCCGACGTCGGCTGGGTCTGACACCGAAGTGGCTCATCCAGCGCCGACGGCTCCACGACGCCGTCGCCCACCTGCGGGAGGGCGCGACGACGCTGGCCGATGTCGCAGCACAACTCGGGTACGCCGACGAACCGCATTTCATCCGCGACTTCTCGCGGGCCACAGGCATGACTCCGGGACGGTTCGCCGCTGCACACCGGGGCTGAGCGGTTCAGGCTCCCTGCCAGGCGAGTCCCGGTGTCGAGGGCGCGGGATCCGTGGGCAGGCGGGAGTACGTGAGAACGTCGACGCGTTCGCCGTCGACCAGGAACTTCTGCCTCTCCGTGCCCTCGTGGACGAAGCCGGCAGCCAGCGCCACGGCGGCGGATGCCGGGTTGTTGGCACGGTGCCCCAGTTCCAGACGCTCCAATCCGCCGACGCCCAGCGCCCAGTCCGCGACCGTCACTGCAGCGCGGGACGTCCATCCCCGCCCCCGGAAGTCCGCGTTTATCCAGTACCAGAACCAGCCGTTCCTGTTCTTCACGTCGACGGTGACGGCGACCAAACCCACCAGCTGGTCTGTATAAGACACGGCGAAGGCCCGGTGCGGCCCGTCGGGGTGGAGGAGGTGGGCCACGTAGGCAGTGGCGGTCTCGGGCGAGGTGATGTTGCCCTGTCGAACCATGTCGGGGTGGGACAGGAAGGCCGAGAGCACGGCCGGGGAGTCGGACCCCCGAAGGGGCCGCAGTGCGACGGAGTCCACGCCGGGTGGAGTCACGTCAGGCCGCCCAGTGCGCGGAGATCGCCAGGAGGTGAATTTCGTAGAGGGCATCCCTCTCGATGAGTGAGCTGTGCGACCACTGGGCAATCTCAAGACTCACGAAACCGTGCACACCCGCCCAGATGCTGACGGCGGCCGTGACGGAGTCCCGCACCCGCATGGTGCCCGTGCCGGCTCCACGCTCGATGACCTCGACGATGGGCTGCATGCCGCTGAGTGGTCCCTCCGGTATCCGCTCCGCAGGATCGTCCGCGGCGCCGAGGCTGATCCGGCCTCCGAACATCACGGCGTACAGCTCCGGGTGGGCCAGAGCCCACCGCCGGTAGGCCCGCCCCAGCTCGAGCAGGTCGGCGAGTGCGTCAGTGGTTTCCGCGACGGCGCGCTGCTCGGCTGTGAAGCTGCGCACGGCCTCCATCATCACGGCCGACAATAGGCCGTCCCGGCTCCCGAAGATGGCATACACGGCATTGGTGGAGGTTCCGCAGCCGGAGGCCACCTGACGTAGTGACAGCGCGTCCACGCCCCCGCGAGCCACGACTTGTGCCGTGGCATCCATGAGCCCGGCTCGGAGGTGGTCGTCGTAAATCCTTGGTCTCGCCACTTGACGAAGGCTAGCGGAAGGCGTTGAATAACACTGTCATTAAACAAGGGAGCTCAGATGCCCAAGGTTCACCCCGGCCGCTGGACGGCTGAGCACGACGGGGACGTCACCGTGTTCCTGATTGGCATGAGGATCAACAAACTCCACCGGCCGGACAGGTGGATTCCGGTTCTGTTGGCCATGCCCCGCATCCTTACCCACCTGTCAAAACACCCCGACACCGGTCTGCTCAGTTTCGAGAACTGGTTCGGGCGCACCACGATGCTGCTGAGCTACTGGCGCAGCCCCCAGGACCTGCAGAGGTTCGCCAGTGACGCCGACGCCCCGCACCTTAAGGCATGGCGCGACTTCCGCACCAAGGTCGGCGACGACGGAGATGTCGGCATCTGGCATGAGACCTACGTCGTCAGGCCCGGGGAGAGGGAGGTGGTCTACGGCAACATGCCGCTCTTCGGCCTCGCCAGAGCCACGAAGCACGTGGCGGTGGGAGCTGGCCAGCGAACCGCAAAGCAGCGCATGGAGTCCGGTCACTGATCGCGTGGACGCATCGATGATTCGTATACTGCGGCCATGGACATCTGCTGTGCGGTGAGCGGCGTCAGCCCGGAGCACGAGCACCGATGAGTAGGCGGACACGGTTGCGCCGGGGTCAACGCGTCGCGCTGAGCATTGCACTCGTGTGGGCCGCGGCCCTGCTGGTGGGCGCTTTCACGGTGCCGGTCTACGGCGGGTCGGGTGCCGAGGCGACCCTCATTGGTGTCAACGGGGCCAGCGGTGTGGTGGTGGCCGCCGCCCCTCTGCTGTTGGCCGCCGCGACCGCCTTCTCGCTACGGCTCCGCGACCCGCACGCAGGAGCGGGCCTCCTGGCCTGGGCGCTGGCCATCCTGTCCGCCGTATACAGCATCGTCGCCATCCTGTCGGTGGGGATCTTCGCCCTGCCGGTGGTGGCGTGTCTGATCTACGCCTGCGCGGTGCATGGTCCACGGCGGTAGCGGCAGCCCGTCAGAACCCGGGCCGGTCAAGATGCACACCGTGCGCGGCCCGGTGGTCGGCCAGGATGGTGTCCACGACGCGTGCCGTCCGCAGCGCCGAGACCCCGGTGCTGGGGCACCGCCCGGAGCCGAGCAGTTCGTCGACGACGCTCTGGATGAGCGGCTGCTGCACCGTGGCGGGGTTGGGCGCGGGAATGCTCTGCAGTGCGCCGTTGGTCCGCAGCTCAATCGGTTCTTCACCGAAGACCGAAAAGCCCAGCGTGCCGCGGGAGCCGACGATCTGGACCTCGTCCAGGTTCTCGCCGGCCGCGAAGCACCACAGTCCCGTGCCCACGGCGCCGGACTCGTACTCGAAGACGGCGCCCACCAGATCCTCAGCGGCTCCGCTCCCCGCGCGGTTCGTCGCGCGCCCCGTGACGTGGGCGACGGGCCCCACGAGGTGGTCGAGCAGGTCCAGGGTGTGTGATGCGAGGTCCACGAAGTGGCCACCGCCGGAGACTTCCGGCCTCAACCGCCACGGGTCCCCGGCCCCGTCGCTCGTATCCGCCCGCAGCAGATGGCGAATCGTGACGGCGTGCACTTCCCCGATGGACCCCTCAGCCAGCAGGGAGCGGACGGTCTCGAAGCGCGGCATCGCACGGCGGTAGTAGGCGACGAACAACGGGAGGCCCGCCCGGGCCGCAGCCTCGTTCATCTGGACGCACTCCCGGGCGGTGCGGGCCATCGGCTTCTCCACGTACACCGGTTTGCCGGCCTCGACCACGCGGATGGCGTAGTCGCGGTGCGAGTCGGGTGGCGTGGCCACGTAGACGGCGTCCACCTCATCGTCGTGGATGAGCTCGTCGGCGTCGTCGTACCACCTGGGCACACCGTGGCGGGCCGCATAGTCGGCGGCCTTCGCCCCCGTCCGGCGCATCACGGCAACCAGTTGCGATCCCTTGGCCCGCTGGAATCCCGGCCCGCTCTTGACCTCGGTGACGTCACCGACGCCGATGATGCCCCATCGCACTGTTTCCATGCCGGAGATGGTATCCGTCGACCCGCCCCCCGGGGCGGGGCGCTCTCACTGCCGGGCGATGAGCGTGGCGTAGTCCTCGCGCAGGTCCTTGACGCTGTATCCCTCGGTCCAGATGACCTGCACGCGGTGGTCCGCGCCGACGCCCAGGATCTGGGAGCCGTGGTCCACCTCGTAACCGCCCGAGGGCAGCTTCTTGCCCTCCTCGATGGCGATGCCCATGGAGCTGACGATGGAGGAGATCACGGGCAGGTCGGCGGTAAGGCCGATGAAGGACTCGTCGATGCGCTCCAGGTAGGCCTTCAGAGCCTCGGGCGTGTCGCGCGCCGGATCAGTGGTGACCATCACGAGCGTCACCTCGGCGCCGAGACCCCGCTCCATCCTGCGTTTGGCCGTGGCCATGTCCGCGAGGATGCCGGGGCAGATGTCCGGGCAGTTGGTGTAGCCGAAGAACAGCGCCATGGCCTTGGTGGTGGGCGAGGTGGCCAGGTTCCATGGTTGGCCATCCTGGTCGGTGAGCTCCACATCGGGCATCACGTACCCGTCGGTGAGCCCAGTGCCGTGGAAACCGTCGTCCTTCATCTGCACACTGGCCGGTGGGTCGTCGCTGCCGCACGCTGCCAGGGGGACCAGCAGGAGCGCCCCGAGGAGGCTGCGGCGTGGGATCACGCCCTGCCCCTTCGCACCCCGTCGGCGAGTTCGTCGACGAGGGCGCGCAGCTTCTCCAGGTCCCCGGGCATGTCTGCGCCGTCGGAATCGAGGCAGCGCAGCAGTGCGGATCCGACGATCACGGCGTCGGCGTAGCGTGCGACCTCCGCCGCCTGGTCCCCGTTGGAGACACCCAGGCCGATCCCGACGGGAAGCAGGTGATCCGCCGCCTTGGCGCGGGTCGCGATGACGGGCGCTGCCGACGACGTGGTGGTCCGGGTGCCCGTGACACCCATGACACTGGTGGCGTACACCCAGCCGCGGCAGGCGGCCATGGTGGAGGCGATGCGGTCATCGGTGGAACTGGGCGCCACCAGGAAGATCCGGTCCAGGCCGTGCTTGTCCGTGGCGGCCGTCCACGCCTCGGCCTCGTCGGGGGTGAGGTCGGGTGTGATGACACCGGCCCCTCCCGCCGCCTTGAGGTCGCGGGCGAAGTCGTCGGGGCCGTACTGCTCGATGAGGTTCCAGTACGTCATGACCAGCGGGGTGCAGCCGCGCTCGGCGACGGCACGGGCCGCGAGGAAGGCGTCCCTGGTGCGGACGCCGCGCCGTAACGCCTTGGTGGTGGCGTGCTGGATGACGATGCCGTCGAGGACGGGGTCGGAGTAGGGGATGCCGATCTCGACGAGGTCGACGCCCACACCATCGGTGAGGGCACGGAAGGCCTCCAGGCTGGCCTCGACGGTGGGATAGCCGACGGGCAGGTACGCGATGAGCGCTGCCCGGCCCTCCTCGGCGCATGCGGCGAGAACCTTCCCGGAGATGCCGAGTCGTGACTCGTCGGTGAACCTGCTGCTGGTCATGCTCGTCACTCCATGCCTCCCACGACCTTGTCGGGCTCCCCCGACATGCCGAACCACTCGAATGCGGTACTCACGTCCTTGTCCCCGCGGCCTGAGAGGCAGACGAGGATGGTGGGGCGTGCGTCCGGCTGCTCCTCGGCAAGCCGCTGCCCGAGTCGCTTGACGCCGGCAAGGGCGTGGGCGGTCTCGATGGCGGGCATGATGCCCTCGCTGCGGGTCAGTTCACCGAAGGCCTGCATGGCCTCGGCGTCGGTGACGCCCTCATAGGTGGCGCGCCCGGTCTTGGCCAGCCAGGCATGCTCCGGGCCTACGCCGGGATAGTCGAGGCCGGCGGAGATCGAGTGCGACTCGATGGTCTGGCCGTCCTCGTTCTGCAGCACGTAGGTGCGGGCGCCGTGCAGCACGCCCATGGTCCCGGCGGAGATGGTGGCCGCGTGTCGACCGGTCTCGATGCCGTCACCGGCGGCCTCGTAGCCCCACAACTGGACACCCTCGTCGGGGATGAAGTCGGCGAACATGCCGAGCGCGTTGGAGCCGCCCCCCACGCAGGCCGCGACGTGGTCCGGCAGGCCACCGTGGTCCTCGATCATCTGGGCGCGCGCCTCGGTGGAGATGATGCGCTGCAGTTCGCGCACCATCCACGGGAACGGGTGCGGACCGGCGACGGTGCCGATCAGGTAGTGGGTGGTCTCGACTGTGGAGACCCATTCCCGCATCGCCTCGTTCATGGCGTCCTTGAGGGTGCGGGACCCGGCGGCCACGGCGTACACCTCGGCTCCCAGCAGCTGCATCCGCGCCACGTTCAGCGCCTGGCGTTTGGTGTCCACCTCGCCCATGTAGACGCGGCACTCCAGACCCATGAGGGCGGCAGCCGTGGCGGTGGCCACTCCGTGCTGCCCGGCGCCGGTCTCGGCGATGACGCGGGTCTTGCCCATGCGCTTGGTCAGCAGGGCCTGGCCCAGCACGTTGTTGATCTTGTGGGCACCCGTGTGGTTCAGGTCCTCGCGCTTCAACAGGATGCGCGCATTGCCACAGAGCTTGGAGAAGTTGTCGGCCACGGTGATGGGGGTGGGACGGCCGGAGTAGTCGCGCTGGAGCCGACGCAGCTCCGTCGTGAATTCCGGGTCCTCCCTGGCGCGGGAGAATTCGGAGGCCAGTTCCGCCAGAGCCGCGTTCAGGGCTTCGGGCACGAACTTGCCGCCGAAGTCACCGAAATGGCCGGTGGCGTCGGGAAGCAGGGTCATGCCGTCAAGCCTACCGGCTCGCTCCGGTTTCCCCTCCCGCCGATTCGACCGTGGTCACGGGATCGGCCGCGGCCCCACCGTGGTGCTTCTTCGGCCACGGGAGCAGGTGCAGCACACCGGCAACCACGAGGCCCCACGCGGTGCCGAGCACCAGTGAGCAGAGAGTGTTGACGATCCAGGCCAGTGCCGCACCGACGCCGGCGATGCCCACGACGAGCCCCTCCAGGGAGTGGACGAGCGCGTAGGGGGCGTGCCATCCGAGCTCGTCGATCCCGACGAGGATGATGTGGCCACCCACCCACAGCATGGCGAAGATGCCGACGGTGGACAGGATGGCAAGCACCTTGGGCATGGCGGCCACCAGGAACCTGCCCACGGACCGCGCCTGCTCGGAGGGGCGTCCCGCGAGGTTCAGGCCCACGTCGTCCATCTTCACGATGAGGGCGACGACGCCGTAGACGAGCGCCGTGATGCCGAGCGCCACGACCACGAGGATGATGGCCCGGGAGAGGAAGCCCTCCGCAGCCACCTCGTTCAGCGAGATGACCATGATCTCGGCGCTGAGGATGAAGTCGGTGCGAATGGCACCCTTCACCACCGTGGCCTCCGCCTCCGGCCCCTGGAGGACGGCCGGTGTCTCCTTGTCGGGTTCGTGGCCCCGGACGAGTTCGAGGATCTTTTCGGCGCCCTCGAAGCAGAGGTAGGTGCCGCCCACCATGAGGAGCGGGGTGAGCAACCACGGCAGGAACTGGCTCAGCAGCAGGATGACGGGAAGGATGATGAGCAGCTTGTTGCGCAGCGAGCCCACGGCGATCTTCTTGATGATCGGCAGCTCGCGCTTGGGATCCACGCCAGCCACGTACTGCGGCGTGACGGCCGTGTCGTCCACCACCACGCCGGCAGCCTTCACGCTGGCGCGTCCGGCGGCGGCGGCCACGTCGTCGACGCTGGCGGCAGCCAGTTTGGCCAGCGCGGCGATGTCGTCGAGGAGTGCTGCCAGTCCCCCGCTCATGCGCCGACCGCCCCGGCCAGGCCTGCGACGGCGCTGCGCGGGTCGCCGTGGCGGACCAGCGCCTCCCCCACGAGGATGACGTCGGCACCCTCGCCGGCGACGCGGGCGGCGTCGGCGGGTGTCAGGATGCCGGACTCGGCCACCTTCAGTGCCTCGGTGCCGATGCGTTCGGCGAGCTCGCCGAACGTGGCAAGGTCCACCTCCAGCGTTTTGAGGTTGCGGTTGTTCACGCCGATGAGCCCCGCGCCGATGGACAGTGCCCTCTCCACCTCCTCGGCGGTGTGGGTCTCGACGAGCGGCGTCATGCCCAACTGGCAGGCCAGGTGGTGGAAGCGGCTGAGCTGCGCGTCGGTGAGGGACGCGACGATGAGCAGCACCATGTCCGCGCCGTGGGCGCGGGCCTCGAAGAACTGGTACTCCTCCACCATGAAGTCCTTGCGCAGCACCGGCACCTGCACCCGTGCGCGGACGGCGTCGAGGTCGGCGAGGGTGCCGCTGAAGCGACGCTCCTCCGTGAGCACGGAAATGGCTGAGGCGCCGCCGAGTGCGTACTCCGAGGCCAGGGATGCGGGGTCGGCGATTTCGGCCAGGTCACCCTTGGACGGGGAGCGACGCTTGACCTCGGCGATCACGGCCAGGCCGGGGGCGCGGAAGCGGGACATGGCGTCCAGTGCGGGTGGGGCCTGCAGCGCGGCGGCCTCGACGTCGGCCAGCGGAGTCCTTGCCATGCGCATGGCAAGGTCCTCGCGGACGCCGACGACGATGTCGTCGAGCACGGTCATCCGGGCTGGCCCATGCCCATCGCCTTCATGACCATCGTGGCGAGCCCGCCGAGCAGGATGATGGCACCACCGATGATGACGAGGATCCACATGGGCCCCGTCACGCCTCCGATGGCGGCGACGACGAAACCGATCGACGCTGTGATCGAACCCACCCAGGCAGCAGGGCTGCGTCCGTGGTGGTAAAACTGCGGGGTCCTCGCCATGGCAGGGGCCTTTCTGGTCATTGCTTGAAACTGGTGGTGACGAGATTATCGCGGATCGCGGTCCTCGGCTTCCTCCGCGTCCGTCGTGGGGTCGTCGCCGGCGTCGAACTGCTTCCAGAGATCCCGCACCGGCTCCCGTTTCCGGCCGGCCGCGGACGCCCTCCAGTCGGGTCCGCGCCGGATCGTGGCGACGGCTGCCACGGCCAGCACGACGGCGAACGCCGCGGCGATCCACGCCCAGCCCCCCGCGAGTGCGGCGCTGGCGAAGGCGCCGGCGGCCAGGAGTATCCCGAGGACACCCATCACCCGCAGCCCCGGCCCCCGGAGCATGGCCGAGAGCCCCACCCCGGCGGCGGCGGCCCAGCCCAGCGCCTGCACCGCCGATGCGCCCGTGCCGAGGCCTGTGAATGCGACACCCAGCGCACCGATGACCGCCAACAACGCAGTGAGACGACCGGTCATGCGCGGGCCTGCAGCGCGGCTGCCCTGCCCAGGGCCGAGATCACGGCCGCGGCCTTGTGGGAGCACTCCGCATCCTCGGTCTCCGGCACCGAGTCGGCGACGATGCCCGCTCCGGCCTGCACGTGGGCCACGCCGTCCTTCAGCACAGCCGTGCGGATGGCGATGGCCACGTCGGAGTTGCCCGCGAAGTCGAAGTAGCCCACCACGCCGCCGTAGAGTCCCCGGCGGCTGACCTCCAGCTCGTCGATGATCTCCATGGCACGCACCTTGGGGGCGCCTGAGAGGGTGCCTGCCGGGAAGCAGGAGAGCGTGGCCTCCAAAGCGGTGTGGCCCTCGGCGATGCGGCCGCTGACAGCCGCCTCCAGATGCATGATGTGGCTGTAGCGGTGGATATTCATGAACTCGTGCACCACGACGGTGCCGGGTTCGCTGATGCGGGCCAGGTCGTTGCGGCCCAGATCCACGAGCATGATGTGTTCGGAGCGTTCCTTGGGGTCTGCCAACAGCTCCTCGGCCAGCGCCTTGTCCTGCGCGTC
>JBDSRF010000186.1:0-10390 GCA_039929445.1 Arachnia sp.
TTCATGGACACCTTGGCATTGGACTTGGCGCCACGGATGGTGATGAGGGCGGCGGCCACGTCGCCCAGGAGGGCGTCGTCGCTGTCCACGGACAGCTCATCCGTGGTCGGCCAGGCGGCACGGTGGATGGAACCCTCGTGGGTCCAGCGCCAGGCCTCCTCGGTGACGAACGGCATGAACGGTGCGAACAGGCGCAGCTGCACATCCAGGGCCAGTGCCAGTGCTGCCAGCGCGGACGCCTGCTCCGCAGGCGACTGGGCGCCGTAGGCGCGCTCCTTCACGAGTTCGAGGTAGTCGTCGCAGAACGACCAGAAGAACGACTCCGACTTCTCCAGCGCCGAGGTGTAGTCGAACGACTCAAAGGCGGCGGTGGCGCCCGCCACCACGTCGGACAGGCCGGCGAGCAGCGCCTTGTCGACGGGGTTGGTGACGGCTTCAAGCCCGCCGGCGTCGGCGGCCAGTGACAGCACGAACTTGGCGGCGTTCAGCAGCTTCATGGCGAGGCGTCGGCCCACCTTCATCTGCGACTCGTCGAAGGGGGAGTCCAGACCCGGGCGGGCCATGGCGGCGCGCCAGCGGACGGCGTCGGAGCCGAACTTGTCGAGGATGTCGGTGGGGACAACGACGTTGCCCTTGGACTTGGACATCTTCTTGCGATCCGGGTCGGTGACGAAACCGGAGATGGTGGCGCGCTTCCAGGGGAGCGAGCCGTTCTCGAAGTGCGCGCGGACCACGCGGCTGAACAGCCAGGTGCGGATGATGTCGTGGGCCTGCGGGGCCATGTCCATGGGGAAGGTGAGGTTGAACAGTTCCTCGTCGCGCTCCCAGCCGCAGGCGATCTGCGGGGTCAGCGACGAGGTGGCCCACGTGTCCATGATGTCGGGGTCGGCCATGAAGCCGCCCGGCTGGTTGCGCTGCTCCTCGGCGTAGCCGGCGGGGCGGTGACGCACCGGGTCCACGGGCAGCGACGCCTCGTCGGCCATCAGCGGGCGGTCATGGTCGGGTTCGCCGTCGGCATCCAGCGGGTACCAGACCGGGAATGGGACGCCGAAGAAGCGCTGGCGGGAGATGAGCCAGTCGCCTGCCAGGCCGCCCACCCAGTTCTCGTAGCGGTGGCGCATGTACTCGGGCGAGAACTCCAGTTCCTTGCCGCGCTCCAGGAACGTGGCCTTCAGCTCGTCGTCCCGCCCACCGTTGCGGATGTACCACTGGCGGGTGGCGACGATCTCGAGCGGCTTGTCGCCCTTCTCGTAGAAGTTCGCCATCCGGGTGGTGGGCTTGGGCTCGCCGTCGAGGTCGCCGGATTCGCGAAGCATCGCCACGGTGGCCTCGCGGGCCGAGAACGCCGTCTTGCCGGCCAGTGCTTCGTAGGCCGCGGTGTTGGTGACCCATTCGGGCATCTCACGGACGAAGCGGCCGTCTCGGCCGATCACGGTGCGGGTGGGCAGGTTCAGCTCGCGCCACCACATCACGTCGGTGAGGTCACCGAACGTGCAGCACATGGCGATGCCGGCGCCCTTGTCGGGCTCGGCGGCGGGGTGCGCCAGGACCGGGATCTCGACGCCGAACAGCGGGGAGGTGACGGTGGTGCCGAAGAGGCCCTGGTAACGGGCGTCGTCAGGGTGCGCGATGAGGGCGCAGGCGCTGACGATCAGCTCGGGCCGGGTGGTCTCGATGTGGATCGGCTGCCCGTCGGCGCCGTGGAACGCGATGCGGTGGTAGGCGCCCGGGTACTCACGGGCCTCCAGTTCCGCCTGCGCGACTGCCGTGGAGAACGTCACGTCCCACAGCGTCGGGGCGAAGGAGAGGTACGCCTCGCCGCGTGCGTGGTTGCGCAGGAACGCCTTCTGGGCCACCTTCTGCGACTCGTCGGAGATGGTCGCGTACAGCGTGTCCCAGTCCACGGACAGGCCCAGCTGGCGCCACATGTCCTCGAACGCCTGCTCGTCGACGGCCGTCAGCTCGTGGCACAGCTCGATGAAGTTGGCGCGGCTGATGGGCACCTGGCGCTTCGGGTCTGGCTTGGCCGGCGCCGTGAAGTCGGGGTCATAGGGGATCGACGGGTCGCAGCGGACGCCGTAGAAGTTCTGGACGCGGCGCTCGGTGGGCAGGCCGTTGTCGTCCCAGCCCATGGGGTAGAACACCTGCTTGCCCTGCATCCGCTGGTAGCGGGCCACCAGGTCGGTGTGGGTGTAGCTGAACACGTGACCGACGTGCAGCGAGCCGGACACCGTAGGGGGAGGCGTGTCGATGCTGAACACGTCGGCGCGACTGCCGGGCCGTTCGAAGGCGTAGGTCTTCTCGTCGCGCCAGACCTGGCTCCACTTCGACTCCAGTCCTTCGAGGACGGGCTTGTCGGGGAGGCCGATCGGCTGCTGCTCAGTCATGGGCTGAATCCTAGTGACTCCGGCGGAGTCGCCCCAATTGCCGCGGTCGTCGCCGGCTACGCTGCGATCAGCGGGCCGAGGTGGATCGCATGGCCTGTTCGACGGTGGCGGCCAGTGACTCCGGGGACATGCCCAGCGCACAGGCGTGGCGTGCGACCTCATGGACCATCTCCATGAGGCGTTCCTCCCGCGACCCACCCTCCATCAGCTTCGACGGGGCCGTGACGCGCGTCCCGGCGCCCCGGCGCGACAACACCAGGCCGCCCTTCTCGAGTTCGGCGTAGGTGCGGGCCACCGTCCCGGCTGCCAGCGAGAGGTCGGCGGCAAGCTGGCGGACCGACGGCAGCCGCTGGCCGTCGAGGAGGGTGCCCGTACTGATCAGGTCGTCCAGCTGTCGGCGCAGCTGTTCGTAGGGTGGCGTGGGGTCGTCGGGGTCGATGCGCAATCGCAGGCTCACGGGGTCACCACCGCTGTGTGTGGGGCATCCGTGTCCCGCCGCACTGGTGCGGTCGCGCCCGGCAGCAGGAGGACCACGACGCACCACACGGTCATGGGCAGCGCCGCCAGCGTCAGCAGCATCGCGCCCCATCCCGGGATGCGGAGAATCAGGGGCACGACGTTGCGGGGGTTGCCGAGGCTCGTCACCGCCAGGCTGACGGCGAACAGGGTCGCAGCACTCGCTACCCCCACCGCGGCAACGACGGACTCCACCGCCCGGGCGCGGACGAAGTCATCGACACGCACGATCTCCGGGTCCGACGCGTCGCGGGGGCGACGCACGGTGACCAGGACCGTTGCCGCTGCGAGGGCGAGAACCAGGGCGAACACGGCGCCCAGGGGGAGCGTGTAGTAGGAGCCCGGCCACGGGCCGAAGCTCGCCTCGCACACGGTGTCGCACGGGTAGGAATACGTGAATGAGCGGCCGTTGCGGCCCATGTCGTCCGGGGCCCCCACCGCCGTCGTCCACAGCAGGACGAGGGCGAGAACTGCCGTGGCGGACACGGTCAGGACCGTGAGCCCCCGCGGCAGGTACGGCCGGATGCGGCGCACCTCGAGTCCTGCCGTGCCCCGTGTCCTGGCGGCGTCGTGCGTGAGGATGCCAGCCACCAGCGTGGCGAGTACTTGGGTCAGGGCAAAGACGGCGGGGGACAACAGCAACCCGAGACCGAGTCGACCCGCGCCGGACAGGGAGGCCACGACCACGACGCCGACGACCAGTCCCACGACCCGTGCGACCGCGTTGACGGACCGAAGCCGCGCCAGGGCGGGGAAGTCATGCTCGTTGATCGTCACGAGCCGTCGACGGCGGGGGACCGCGATGAGCACCAGTGCGAGCAGAGTAATGATCGCGACAATCGGGAACAGCAAGAGCAAACCACCGGACATGTCACACCTCTTGTATTGGACGAGTGGTACAAGTGAAGTGTCGCGGGCCGCGGAGCTTGTGTCAAGGGATTGCTACAAGCTCGTTTGGAGGGGATAAAAAAACCGCCGCCCCACGGGTGGGGCGGCGGTTTCGGTGGTGGATCAGCCGTTGGCCTCGGTGATGGCCCGCAGCATGTCCTCCGGGGTCGGCTGGATCAGCGGCTGGTTGCTCGCGTCGGCGAACTCCAGCTTGTTCTTGCCCACCAGGTACGTGGGCGTGCCCGTGATCCCGTCGCGAGAGAACTGGTCGTTGGCGTTCTTCACGAAATCCGCGTAGGCCTTGCCGTCGTAGAGCTCCTGGAACTTGGTGAGGTCGGCGCCGGTGATCCCCGCCTCGGTGGGGAAGTCGACGCGCAGCTGCTGGTCCGTGTAGCCCACGCCCTCTTTCGGCTGGTCCTTGTAGACCGTCTCGTGGAACTCGCGGAACTTGCCGACAGCGTCCGCTGAGGCGGCGGCCAGTGCGGCGCGCTGGGAGGAGTCGTTGCGCAGGGCTGCATCGAGGAAGTGGGCGGTGCGGATCTCGACGGTGATCTTGCCCTCATCCACCAGCTGCTTCACCGCGCTGCCGAACGCCTCTTCGCGCGCTGCGCAGGCGGGGCACTGGTAGTCCTCCCAGATGACGAGGTGCGGCGCGTCGGCGGCGGGCTCGACGTCCTTGGTCTTCAGCTGGATGCCGTAGCTGTCGGTCGCGTTGGGCGGCGTCTGCTGATCGGCGCTCGGGCCGTTCTTGGCGAGGGTCTGCGTGATGACCAGTGCGAGGATCACCACCACCACGACGGCCACGGCCGCCAGGGAAATCCAGAGGATGCGGGAGTTGCGCTTTGCGCGTGCCTCTTCGGCCTCGGCCTTGAGTCTCATTGCCTCGCGGCGGCTTGGGCCAGCATTGTTGGCCATGTGGTCACTCCTTGTGATCAGTGATCAGTGGTCTGGTGGGTGGCGTCGGAATCGTCGCCGGGGAAGTCATCATCGGTCAGGTCGTCACCAAAGTTGGTGACACCGCCGCCCAGCAGGCGGTGGTCCAGGCTGAAGAGGGAACGGGGGCGCACCAACAGCCAAGCGCACAGCAGTGACATGCCCACGTTCTCGGCCACCTTCAGCGGGTATTGCGTGTCCTCGGCGGACACCTCACCGCCCGTGCCGAAGCAGCCGCAGTCAATGCTGATGCCCTGGCTCCACACCCAGATGATGCCGCCGATGAACGCCAGCAGCATCAGCAGCGTCACGGCGGCGGCCCCACGGGTGAGCAAACCGACGATGAGCAGTAGGGCGGCCGCGATCTCCACCACCGGCAGGATGTAGGCGAGCACGTCGCTCATCCACAGCTCAGGCAGCAACTGGTAGGCGCGGATGTTCTGGGCGAAGAGAGGGATGTTGGTGATCTTCGTGATCCCGGCGTACAGGAACACGATGCCCGGGACGAGTCGTGCCATCAGCCCAACCCAGTCACGCCAGTTGCGGACGCTGGGGGCAGAGCTCGTCTCGTTCACGGCCACATCTTAACCGGGCGCCCAAGTGGGTTCTCGCCCGGCTCCTCCCAGTCGATACTCTGGGGGCATCATGACCAAGACATCGCACGACGCCCTCGTCGCCCAGCTGACCAGCAGATGGCCCGAAAGCCGCGTGGCTCCCAGCCTCTCGCGGATCGAGGCGGTGATGGACCTGATGGGCGACCCTCAGCGCACCATCCCCGTCATCCAGGTGGCCGGCACCAACGGCAAGGGCAGCACCGCCATCATGATCGACGCGCTGCTGCGCGCCTCCGGACTGAGGGTGGGGCGGTTCGCCAGCCCACACCTCTCCGATGTGCGCGAGCGGATCGTCATCGACGGTGAGCCCATCAGCGAGGAACACTTTGACGAGGTGTGGCGTGAGTTCAAGCCGTTCGTCGACATGGTCGACGAGCAGAAGCTGGACGGCGTGGACCTGACCTTCTTCGAGATCATCACGGGCATGGCCTACGTCGCCTTCGCCGACGCCCCCGTGGACGTGGCCGTGGTTGAGGTGGGGCTCGGCGGTCGGTGGGACGCCACGAGCGTCATGGACCCCAAGGTCTCGGTGATCTGCCCCATCGGGCTGGACCACACCCACATCCTGGGCAACACCATCGCCCAGGTGGCGACGGAGAAGGCCGGCATCATCAAGGAGGGCAGCGTCGCCGTGCTGGCAGGGCAGGACCCTGCCGCCGCGCAGGTGCTGCTCGCCCGGGCCGTGGAGGTGGGCGTGGAGGTGAAGGCCGAGGGCCCCGACTTCGGGCTGCTGGGTCGGCAGGTGGCCGTGGGAGGACAACTGCTGCGCATCGAGACGACCGGGGGCCCCGTCCCTGACGTCTTCCTTCCCCTGTTCGGGGAGCACATGGCCCGTAACGCTGCGCTCGCCGTTGCCGCCGTCGAGGCCTTCCTCGGGGGCAAGCCGTTGGCACACGAGATCATCACCGAGGGCCTTGGCGCCGTCGAGGCACCCGCCAGGCTTGAGCTGGTGAAGACCTCACCCGCCATCGTGCTGGACACCGCCCACAACCCGCAGGCGGCCAGGGCCACCATCGACGCCGTCACCGAATCCTTCGCCTTTTCACCCCTGATCGGGGTGGTGGCGATGATGTCGGACAAGGACTCCACCTCCGTCCTGCAGATCTTTGCGGAGCAGATGGACGAGGTGGTCATCACCCGCACCGCCAACTCCCCGCGCGCCCGCGCCGTCGACGACCTCGCCGCGGAGGCCGAGGACATCTGGCCCAGCGGCAGGGTGCACCGCGCGGAACGGATGGTCGACGCCATCGAACTCGCAGCGACGCTTGCCGACTCGGCAGGCTCGCTGGCCGGAGTGCTGATAGCCGGCTCCGTCATTGCCGCGGGTGAGGCCCGGGACCTCCTTGTCCAGAAGGGTGCACAGCGACCTGCAGAGGAGGACGAATGAGGCTGACGCCCACCAACCCCCTGCGCTCCGCGCTGATGTCGGTGCTCATCTTCGAGGTCATCGTGTTCTGGCTGGCGTTCGCCGGCATGGTGCAGGTGTCCGGCATCAGCCCCGCCACAGCCGGACTGTGGGTGGGGCTGGCCAGCGTCCTTGCGCTCGTCGCCACGGCGGGCCTGCGCAGGGGCTGGGGTTACCCGGTGGCCTGGCTGACGCAGTTGGCCGCCATCGCCCTGGGTCTCCTGACCCCGTGGATGTACGCCATGGGGCTCATGTTCACCCTCATCTGGATCATTTCGTTCGTCCTCGGCAAGCGCCTGGAGAACAGACACACCCCCAACAAGGAAGCGGGAAACCCGTGATCGAGCGGACCTTCGTCATCATCAAGCCGGACGCCGTGGCTGCCGGCCACGTCGGCAACATCCTCAACCGGTACGAGGAGGCGGGTTTCCGCCCCGAGGCCATGGAGATGCGCACCATCGACGGCGACTTCGCGGACAAGCACTATGCGGAACACCTCGAGCGTGACTACTACCCGCCGCTGCGGGAGTTCATGACCGAGGGCCCGCTCGTCGCGATGATCCTCTCCGGCAGGGGCGCACTCCTGGGCGTCCGGGACCTCAACGGTCTCACGGACCCCTCGAAGGCGGCCCCCGGCACCATCCGCGCTGACTTCGGCACCTCCGTGCGCACCAACTGCGTGCACGCCTCAGACAGCCCCGAGTCGGCAGCATCGGAGATCGGGCTCTGGTTCCCGGGTCGCGCATGACGCAGCACGACGGCGGTCGGCCCCTGTACGGTCCACCCCCGGGATGGGGGCGGCCAGCGGGGGAGTCCTCCGAGCCCTACGCGGTCCCGCAACGGTGGTCCTCCACGCACTCCGGGTTGCCGACGGGGCAGTCCGAGCCCTACGCGGTCCCGCAGCGTTGGTCCTCCACGCCGTCCGGACTCCCGACGGGGCCCAGTACCTATCCGATGTTCTGGCGGACACTGGCCTCCACCGTGGGCGGCAGGTTCCAGGGGATCTTTGTGGCGCTGGTCGGCCTTCTGGTGGCGACCCTTGCCTCGGGTGCCCTGACCTCGGTGGCCTACATTCTCGTCGGCGATTCGCTCGCGGCATGGCTGGGCGACACGACGGCGGGCGTTGTGCTCATCACACTGGCGGCCAGTGCCCTGGCGTTCGCTCCGCTGGTCTTCCTGGCTTTTCTGGCAGCCATGATCGTGCGGCAGGAGGGTAGGTGGCTGCACTCGGTCGCGGGCCGGGTGCGCTGGGGTTGGGCGCTGCAATGCCTGGCCGTCGGCCTGGTGGCTGCCCTGGCATGGATCGGGATGGGCGCCATCGCCGGTTCACCGTTCCTCACGTCATCCGGCACCCTCGACTGGTGGCTGTTCCCCGTGGTTCTCATACTCCTTCTTGTCACCGCAACCGGCGGCGAGTACATGCTGCGCGGTGTCCTGAATCGTGGTGTGGCGTCACTCGTGCCCTGGCCGGGAGTGGGCGCCGTGCTGGGGGCAGTGGTGAGCAGCTTCGTGAACGTGCTGATGAGCAGCGTCGTCTTCATCTACACCGGGGACGGCTGGGGTGCCGCTGCCGTGTTGGTGCTCGGGCTCCTGCTCGCGTTCATCGTCTGGCACACCGGTGGTCTGGAGGCCGCCGTCGCGATGAGCTTGGCATCGGGCCTCATCTCCTACGCCCCCCTGTTCGGCCCCGGCCTGCAGGATGTGGCAGGGCTTTCACTCGGACTCCCGGCGGCCATCGCCCGCCTGGCTCCCATGATCGTGATCGCCGGCATCATCACCCTGATGGCCCGGGCGCAAGGGGTCCAGAGGACCGCCTCGCCTGACGCCATCACCCACTGAACCAGCAAGGACCCCCCATGACGCATCCCCCCACCGACTGGTCGCCCGAGCCGGTCAGGTCCGCGCAGCCCGACGGGGCGACGCCCCCGCCAGCCTCGGCGACCCCACCCCCGGGCTGGTCACCGCCCCCGGGCTGGTCACCGCCCCCGGGTTGGACACCGCCTCCCGCTTGGACACCGTCGCAGGGCGCGCCACCCCCTGGTTGGACGCCCCCGCAGGGCATGCCGCCCGGCCCGCCCATGCAGTGGGGGCCCCCGCAGCCCTGGCAGCCGCGGCCGAAGCCACCGACCCTCCCCGTGGAGCTGCGGGAGTACCCCGCCTTCTGGCGCGCCCCTGGCATCCGGGCGTGGCGTCCCATCCTGGCGATCGTGCTGGGCGCCATCGGCTTCTTCGTGTCATCGCTCCTGGTGACCATCGCGGCCATGTTCCTCGAGGCGGCCATCACCGGGAGAGACGTCGCAGACGCGTTCCTGGCACTCTCCGACGGCGTCATCACGCCCACCATCTTCCTGGCCAACAGCGTCTCGCTGGGTCTGCTGGTGCCGCTGTCGTTCCTGCTGTCCCGCCTCGTGGGTCAGAAGGGCGGTTGGATCAGCTCCGTCGTGGGGCGGGTGCGGTGGGGCTGGCTCCTGAAGTGCTTCGTGGTCAGCTTCATCGCGGTGGGGGCCTTCATCGTCTTCAGCACCACCGTCGACGGCTGGGACCAGCTGGAACTCTCAGCCAGGCCCGGCTGGTGGTGGCTGCTCATCGGCGTCCTGCTCGTGACGCCGTTCCAGGCCGCCGGCGAGGAGTACCTCATCCGCGGGGTTCTGAACCGGGGGGTGGCGTCGCTCATCCCGCCGCGGGTGGTGGGTGCTGTCGCGGGCGCCGTCGTGAGCAGCGGCGTCTTCATGCTGCTGCACGGTGCAGGGGACATCTGGCTCAACATCACCTACTTCACCATGGGCATGCTGTTCTCGTACCTGACCTGGCGCACGGGCGGGCTGGAGGCGGGGGTGGCCATGCACGCCGCCAACAACCTCGTGGCACTGGCCTTCCTGCCGTTCCAGGACATCAGCAAGATCTTCGACCGTGAGGCCGGCACCGGGGACCCGTCCGTGCTGCTGCAGCTTGTCCTGCTGGGGGTGGCGGGCGCCATCATCGTCCTGATGGCTCGCCGCGGTGGGATCCAGCGTGCCACGGCCCCGGCGATGCCGGACGCGGGCCCGATTTCGGTTCCTCAGTCCGCTACCTGAAGCGGGTGGAGGCTCGTGTGCGCCGGGTTGAAGAGCAGAAGTCGCGTACTCACTTCGAGGGCTCCACGATGGGAGGGCTCGAGGGGAGTTCGTCCTCGATCCACCAGGTCTTACAACACCGAATCCCCATGATGGTCATGGGGATCACGAGGATGAGCTGGAACCAGATGGACCAGGCCCAGTTGTCGGTGCGGGCGTGCAGCACGCCGACAATGAAGGGGCCCGCCGACGCGATGAGGTAGCCCACGGACTGTGCGAACCCCGACAGCGCCGCCGTGCCGCTGGCGGTGCGTGCGCGCAGGCCCAGCAGCGCCAGGATCAGGGGGAAACTGGCGGTCCCGAAGGCCAGGAAGATGGCCCACAGCCACGGCAGCGTGGTGGGGGCCAGCCACAACCCGAGGTAGCCGGCCACCAGGAACACCATGATCGTGAGGAACAGACCCACTGGTTCGGCCTTGCGGCTGGCGTAGATGGGTGTGAAGAACGACGGGATGATGCCGGCCCCGGTGGCGATGCCCAGCATCAATCCGGCGGACACCTCGCTGAGGCCCGCGTCGATGTAGATGGTGGGAA
>JBDSRF010000187.1:0-6787 GCA_039929445.1 Arachnia sp.
CGGTGAGCGTCACATCGACGCCGCCGACTACCTCGCCGTCGACCCGATTCCCCTCGAGCAGGTGGACGCCGAGCCGCTGGCCCATCACGTCGCCGACGAGCCGGTGGCCGTGGACGCCGATGACGAACTGACCGCACACGTGGACACCGATGAGGAACTCACCGGCCACGCGAACCCCGACGAGGAGGCGACCAGTCACGTGAACACCAACGACATGGAGCACACCGAGCACGTGGACACCAACGACGTGGAGCACACCGAGCACTTGGACACCAACGACATGGAGCACACGCAAGCCGTCCCCGTGGATACCAACGACATGGAGCACACGCAAGCCGTCCCCGTGGACACCAACGACATGGAGCACACCCAGGCCGTCCCCGTGGCGGCAGCCGCTGGGGTGGGCGTCGCCGCAGCCACCGCAGGAAACACCGGAGCCGTCCCGGACGGCCTCTACCGTGCTGCTGGCACGGAGGATACCGCCGTCATCGCGCAGGACGCGTACCCGGACACCGACGCTGACGTCGAGGAGGAGCGCCGGCAGGCCTCCCTCGACGCGGAACGGCAGGCCCGCGAGCAGCGACTCGGTGCCGTGCCGACCTCCACTGACAACGCGACGCGTGACGACGCCCTGCCCCCCAGGGTCTCGACGGACCGCTTCCTGCCCAGCTTCGGGCTGTTCGTCATGCGCATCGTCCTGGCCGGGGTGCTGGGGCTGGCGAGCTTCCAGATCCTGGGGAGCGGCGTCGACGCGACCGCGAACTTCCTGGCCGGCTATCCGATGATCCCGGAGCCGCGCCTCGTCGCCTGGATCCTGGGGTTCACCCTGGGCGCCATGGCTCTGCTGCTGGTCATCGGCCTGTTGCAGCGCGTCGTCGGCTTCCTGCTCCTGGCCATCTCGGTGGCGTCGCTCGTGTTCATCCGCTGGGGCAACTTCCAGATCTTCACCTCCGGTGGTCTCTGGGTTGACGGCTTCATCGGCGACAAAGACCTGCTGCTGGCCGCCATCGGCCTGCTGCTGCTCACCATCGGGGGAGGCGCCTGGGGCATCGACGGCGCATTCCGCCGCGCCCGGGCCGAGGCCAGGGCCGAGAAGCTGGGCTGACACCCGCACACCCGCACGCCCCCGCGCCGCGTGGAGAGACGGCGACCCCTTCCCGTTGGAGCGGTTGTGTAGCGTTCATCTCCACGGGCGCGAGGGAGGCTGCGGATGCGGAACAACTGGGTGGGCTGGGCGCAGGGCGCCACAGTGGCCATTGCCGTCGCCCTGGTGGCGGCGTTCTTCCTGACGGGCATGGTGGGGTCCTCACCCTTCGACCCGCCCGCCACCAAGGGCTCAGCCGCGCCATCCACGCAGACGCCGCCGCCCGTGGAGTCCTCCGGGCCGCAGCCGGGCGTACCGCTCGTGAAGGTGGCGGACCACGCCACCTGGAAGGCGACAGCCCCGCTGAACCCCGATCGCCAGCTCGGAGGTGACCCCAACCCCGGTGGCGTGGATCTGCCCGCTGCGGCGGGGGACGACCTTGCTGCCTACTGGAGCCAGCCCGTGGACTGGAAGGCCTGCGGCGACCAGCTGTGCGCCACCGTCAAGGCGCCCCTGGACTGGGAGAAGCCCGGCCTTGCTGCCGTCGACATCGCCATGCGCAAGGTGCCGTCGAAGAACCCGACGCGTGGCCCGCTGTTCGTGAACCCGGGAGGGCCCGGTTTCGGCGGTCAGGACTTCGCCTCGAGCCTGGGCCCCGACAAGTGGGACGGCTACGACATCATCGGCTGGGACCCGCGCGGCACCGGGCAGTCCACCAGGGTCAAGTGCGGCACCACGGCGCAGACCGATGCGGTCTTCAACCTCGACGGCTCGCCCGACGACGCGGCGGAGGAGAAGGCGCTGGAGACCGGCTGGGCCGAGTTCGCCCGGGAGTGCCGGGCCGCCTCGGGTGCCCTGCTGGACCACCTCACCACCATCGAGAACGTCCGCGACCTCGACCTCCTGCGGCACCTCGTCGGCGCCGACAAACTCAACTTCGTGGGGGTCTCCTACGGCACCTACGTCGGTGCCGTCTACGCCGAACTGTTCCCCGACCGGGCCGGGCGCCTCGTCCTGGACTCCGCCGTCGACATCACCGACGACGAGGCATCCGCCTCCCAGTCCGAGGGGTTCGAGCTGGCGCTGCGCAACTACGCCACCTGGTGTGCGAAGAACAAGGCCTGCACCCTGGGAGACACCGCCGATGAGGTGGTGGACGGGATCGCCACGTTCCTCGCCGGGCTGGACGCCAAGCCCATCAAGGTGGGCAACCGGGCACTCACGCAGGGGTTGGGGGCCACGGGGGTCGCGCTGTTCCTGTACGCCGACGAGCAGGCCTACCCCGGGCTGACTTACGTGCTCACCGACGCCATGGCAGGCCGCGCAGCTGACCTGCTGAAGGCCGCCGACGAGTTGAACGGGCGGGGGACAGAAGGCTACGAGACGGTCGCGTTCGCCTTCCCTGCCACCCGCTGCGTTGACTGGGCGGACGAGGGCATCAACGCCACCTTCGACTTCTGGGAGAAGGCCAAGGCGAAGTCACCGGTGTTCGCCACCAACATGGGCGTCGACTTCGTCTGTGAGACGTGGACGGCCAACTCCGGCCCCCAGCTCAAGCTGACCGCGAAGGGGGCCCCGCCCATCCTGGTGGTCGGCACCACCGGGGATTCCGCGACGCCCTACGAACATGCCGTCGCGATGGCGAAGCAACTGGAGTCCGGGGTGCTGCTCACGTTCAAGGGCGCCGGCCACGGCTCGGTCACCGGCGGCAACGAGTGCGTGAACGCCGCTGTCACGAAGTTCCTCGAGGACGGTGCGCCGCCCAAGGACGGCACCACCTGCTCCTGAACCCGCCGCTCCGCTCCGATCCGGCCGGACTCGCCGCGTCGGGTGTGCTCTGTGGACGTATGTGTCGCGGCAGTGGCTGCGTGAGGCGTGTCCGGCGACCGCTCTGCTCCGGCCGGACTCGCCGCGTCGGGTGTGCGCCGTGGACGTATGTGTCGCGGCGGTGGCTGCGTGAGGCGTGTCCGGCGAGGGGGCGGTGCGACGGAAGCGGCGCGTGCGGCGGCAGGGGTGCGCGGTTTTCGCATCAGTGGGGTGCGACGCTATAGTTTCTGCTTGCTGCCGCCCTAGCTCAGTTGGAAGAGCGACGCTCTCGTAAAGCGTAGGTCACGGGTTCGATTCCCGTGGGCGGCTCGGATGGGAAGAACCCCGGCCCAGGCCGGGGTTCTTTGCGTCCCGACCTGTTGCCCCACACGGCAGGGAGAGGCGTCCGGAGCCCCTGAAACGCACTAGCCGGGGGCGTCGGAAGGTACTCAGGGGTCGCCTTGTAGGCTGTTCCGTGCTGGTGTTCACTGAAGCGCCCGTGGCAATTTTCAGGAGGAATAATGCGTGACTGCGCGATCATCGGAGGCGGATTCGCGGGCCTGACCGCCGCCCTTGACCTGGTCAGGCGCGGCCTGGACGTCGTCGTCCTCGAGGCCCGCGACAGGGTGGGGGGCCGTGTTGAGAACGGTGTCCTCGACGACGGGCAGTACGTGGAACTGGGCGGCCAGTGGATCGGCGCCGGCCATGACGCGGTCAAGGAACTCGTGGAGCGCTACGACCTCCAGACCGTTGGCCTTCCCAACAAGGGCAACCTCGTGGTGCGGCTCCGCGGACAGAACCTGGAGGTGCCCTCCGCCGACGAGGGCCCCGCACTCAGCCCGTTCGAGGTCTCGGACCTGGGGCAGGGCCTTCTGCGACTGCGCCGGCTGGCGACCCGACTGCGGGACGATCCCGCCTGGTCCGCCGCGAACGACGCATGGCTGCGCCAGGACCTTCGCCGCTGGATCCAGACCAACCTGCGCACCCAGGGGGCGCAGCTCCGCTTCATCGAGGTGTACTCGGCCGCCTTCGGCCCCATGAGCCGCAACGCCACGCTCCTGGAGGGCCTGCACCAGGTGAACTCCGGCCCCGACCTGGAATCCATGCTCGCCTCCAACGGCGGGCTGAACCAGCGCCGCGTCGAGGGTGGCATGTTCGAGGTGTGCCGCTCCATGGCCGAGGACCTCGGCGACGTGGTGCGCACGTCGTCTGTGGTCGAGAGCATCGAGCACGGTGAGCGATCCGCCACGGTGGTGCTCGCCGACGGCACACGCATCGAGGCCCGTCAGGTGATCACGACCCTGCCCCCGCGTCTTGCCATGAGGATGGCCTACGACCCGCCGCTGCCACAGTGGCGCACGGAGACCGCCGCCAAGGTGGCCGCCGGCAACGTCATCAAGGCCTTCCTCGTCTACGAGAAGCCCTTCTGGCGCGACATGGGGCTCTCCGGGCAGTCCAGTGCTGACGAGGGCTCCGTGCGGGTCACGTTCGACACCACCACGGGTGACGACGAACGCGGCCTCCTGATGGGCTTCTTCGAGGGGGCCGACGCGGATACCCTCTCCAAGCGCTCCATCACCCTGCGCCAGCGTTCCTTCGTGGACTCGGTGGTGCGCACCTTCGGTGACGTGGCCGCCAAGCCCATCGACTACATCGAGCGGGACTGGTCCGCCGAGCCGTTCACGGCCGGCTGCCACGGCGCACACTTCGCGCCCGGCGTGTGGACCACCAACGGCCCCGTCCTGGCGGAGCCCGAGGGTGTCCTGCACTGGGCCGGCGCCGAGTACGCCGGCCGATTCAACGGGTACATGGAGGGCGCGGTGCGCTCCGGCCTCGAGGTGGCTGCAGCAGTCGCGCGCAACTGCGCCTGATTGTCACCGCCACACGGTAGAACTGGGGTCATGCCCGACCCCCGTCTTGCCCGCACCCGCCTGGTGGCGCAGTCCCTGGTGACCCGACCCCATGTGTCGCCTCGCTCGGCCGTGGCGGCGCTGGCCGCCATGCAGGGGCAGGATCTCCCCGGCGTCATCGCCTCCGCCGCCCTGCGCACCCGCGACGGTGACGTTGACGCGGTGCTCGAGGACATCCGCACCGGCGCACTGGTACGCGGCTACCCCATGCGGGGGACGGTGTTCCTGATGGCTGCAGCCGACGTGCTCTGGGTGAGCGAACTCTGCGCGGCACCCGCCCTGCGTGCGGCCGCCAACCGTCGACACCACCTCGGCCTGGACCAGACAAAGGTGGACAGGGCACGAGACCTTGCCATCGAGGTGCTCTCCGCCGAGCCGAACGGGCTCCCACGGGTGGAGTTCCTGGCCCGGTGGGAGGCCGACGGCCAGCCCACGGGCGGGGGAGTGGGGTACCACCTCCTGGCGCACCTCATCGGCGAGGGGACGCTCTGCCACGGCGCCTGGAACGGTACGGACCAGAACATCGCCTGGACCCGAACCTGGGTCCCGGAGCGCACCGATCTCGAGGGCACGTTCAACGGCGACCGCACCGCCGGCATCGCCGAACTCCTGCGGCGCTACCTGGCGGGGCACGGCCCGGCCACGATGCGCGACTTCGCGTGGTGGACCAAGCTGCCACTCCGCGACATCCGCGCGGCGCTCCCCGCCGCCACGTCGGACCTGGAGGATGACGGCGCAGACGAGCCCAGCTACTGGCGCTCGGGTCTGCTGGAGGAGGTGGCCGCTGCGGGCAACGACGCATCGCGGCCGCTGCTGCTGCCGGGATTCGACGAGTTCATCCTGGGCTACCAGGACCGCACCTTCGCCATGACGGCCGAGCAGGAGTTGCTGCTGGTGCCGGGGCGCAACGGCGTGTTCCGCCGCTCCGTGGTCGTCGATGGTGCCGTGAAGGGGTTCTGGCGCCGTGCGGGACGACCCGGGAAACGGACCTTGGACGTGGAGGCCTTTTCGCCGATTGCCACGGCCGCCCGAAGCCGCCTCGACCGCCTTTTCGCCGCGTTCCCCGACGTCACCCCCTGATCAGGTGGGCTCCGGCAGGGCCAGGTAGATGGTCTCCAGGTATTCGTCGATGCCCACGAAGCCGCCCTCGCGGCCCAGTCCCGACTCCTTGACGCCGCCGAACGGTGCGGCCGCGTTGGACAGCACACCCGTGTTGACTCCGATCATGCCGGTCTCCAGCAGTGCGCCCATCCGCTGGATGCGGTTGAGGTCGCGAGTGAAGATGTAGCCGGAGAGCCCCACCGGGGCGGAGTTGGCGATGCGCAGGGCCTCGGTCTCGTCAGTGAAGGTGGTGATGGCCGCCACCGGTCCGAAGATCTCGGTGGACATCACCTCCGCGTCCGGAGCGACGCCGGTGAGCACCGTGGGTGGGTAGAAGTTCCCGGGACCCTTCGGAACCTCGCCGCCGCATCGCAGCGTGGCACCAGCCTCGACGGCGCCCGTCACGAGCGCGTGGACGTCGTCGCGGGCCTGTTCGCTCGCGAGTGGACCCAGGGTGGTGGACTCCTCCAACCCGTCGCCCACCACCTCGGCACTGAAGCGGGCCACGAGGCGGTCCGCGAACTCCGCCGCCAGCGACTCGTGGACGATGAACCGGTTGGCGGCCGTGCACGCCTGTCCGATGTTGCGCAGCTTCGCGGCACGGGCCTGCTCGACGGCGACGTCGAGGTCGGCGTCCTCGAACACGATGAAGGGGGCGTTGCCTCCGAGTTCCATGGAGGTCCGCAGTACGTTCTCCGATGCCTTGGCCAGCAGGGACCTGCCCACCGGGGTGGAGCCGGTGAACGACACCTTGCGGAGCCGGTCGTCGGCCAGAAGCGTGTCGGTCACGTCGTGCTCGCTGGAGGCGATGATGTTGACCACGCCGTCCGGCAGGCCGGCGTCGCACAGCACCCGCCCCAGCAGCAGCGTGGTCAGCGGCGTGGAC
>JBDSRF010000188.1:0-2537 GCA_039929445.1 Arachnia sp.
TGCGATGTCCGAGGCAGTCTCGTTGGCCAGCGGGGCGACCCCGATGAGGTAGCGCTTGGCATCCTCCACCTCCGCGGAGGTGAAGGGGTCGGCCAGTTCCAGCCCGGCGAGCAGGCGTCGCAGCGCGTCGGCGGCCACCTCGACACGGAAGCTGCCCCCCACGAAGAACTGCCCGTCGTCCCGGCGGGCCGTGAAGCCGCCCCCGACGCCGTAGGTGTAGCCCTGGCGTTCGCGCAGCTCAAGGTTGAGGCGGCTCGCGAACGCCCCACACATCGCGTGTCCGCCCAGCTTCAGCGCGGCCCAGTCGGGATGCCGGCGACCCACTGTCAGCCCGCCGGCGTGGATGGTGGCCTGCACGGCGTCCGGCATGTCCACAAGAACGATCTGTGCAGGCCGGCGGATGGTGGGTTCCAGTTCCACGTGGGTGGGGTAGCCGCCCCAGACCGACAGCGGCGACAGCGTCGACGTCAGGTCCAGGCCCGTGAGGTCGCCAGCGACCACGAGGGTGGCGTTGCCCCCCTGCCACTGCGCGGTGTGCCAGTCGCGCACGTCGTCCCGGGTGATGGCCTGCAGCGTCTCGGGGGTGCCCGCGGCGGGCCGACCCTCGCGGGATTCTGTGCCGAACAGCACTTGGCGCAGGGCCTGCTTGGCCACCCAGCCGGGGGAGGCGACCCGGCTGTCGAATGCCGCCACCTGCATTTCCACGTGGTGCTCGATGTCGGCCTGCTCGAAGCTGGGTTCGGTGACCACCTCGGCGAGCAGTTCGATGACGGAGGGCAACCGGTGGGCCGGTGCGTCCCCACCGAGGAGGGTGTGGGACTGCGTGGCGTGCCCGTGCAGCGCGGCCCCCTGGAGCTCCAGGAGCTCCGAGATGCGTCCGTCGGGGTTGCTGAGAGTCCCCTCGTCCGCCGAGTGCAACGCCACGGTGGCCACCCCCTCGATGGGTCGCGGCTCGGCGGACAGCGAGGTGGGGAGCACCAGTTCCAGGGCGGCGATGTGCTGGCCCGGCAGGTGGAACGCCCACACCTGCGTGCCGCCCTCGAGGAGGAGGACCTCCGGCTCGGGGTAGTGCCAGGCGCCGGCCAGGGTGACGGGGGGGCGATTCACGACGGGACCTCCGAGGTCAGGTAGTGCAGGCGGCTGGGGGTGGCCAGGAGATGGGTGCGGACGGCGTCGCGCACGGCATCGACGTCGAGGTCCGCGAGTTCGGCGGCGTGCTGGTTGACCTGTTGCGGCGTTCCGTAGGTGAGCCACGCGTCATTGATGAGGTCGGCCCGCCCCTCGACGGTCGCCAACTGGAGCAGCCAGTCGCGTTCATACTGCGCGACGGCGCGGGCCAGTTCCTCATCGGTGGGCCCGCCGTCGGCGAACCGTGCCAGCTCATCCACGAGCGCAGCTGCGGTGACATCCGTGCTGACGCCGTCGCTGGGGCGGGCCATGAGCGTGGTGATGGAGGTGGAGCGCAGATGGGGGAGCGACGCGGCGTGCACCTCGGCCGCCAGGCGTTGGGAGCGCACCACGGACTTGTGCAGCCGGGACGTGTGCCCGTCGGCGAGGATGGACAACGCCATGTCCAGGGCAAGGTGGTCGACGTGGGCGGCCGGGGGCGTGGGCCAGGAGAGGTAGACCAGCGGATGCGGCACATTGCCGTGCGTGGTCACGTCCCGGGCCGGCATGCCGGGGTCCGGAGTTGAGGCACGGACCGGCCGGTCACGGGCCGGTACCTGACCCAGGTACTGCTGCGCCAGATCGAAGGCCTCGTCCGCGTCGATGGGTCCGCACAGCACCAGTCGCGCGTTGCTGGGGCGGTACCAGTCGTCGAAGAACTGACGGACGTCGTCCAGGGTGGCGTCATCGAGGTGGGCCATCGAACCGATGGGCAGGTGCCCGTAGGGATGGTCGGCGGGGAAGTGCTGGGCCACGAGCAGTTCCAGCAGGTCTCCGTAGGGCTGGTTGTCGTAGCGCTGGCGCTTCTCCTCCTTGACCACCTCGCGCTGCGCCACGAAGTTGGCGTCCGTGATGGCCAGCGACGACATCCTGTCGGCCTCCAGCCACAGCGCCAGGTCCAGCGCACCGCGGGGGACCGTCTCGAAGTAGTTGGTCCGGTCCGTCGACGTCGTCGCGTTGACGGAGCCGCCGTTGGCCTCCACCAGAGCCATGTGTTCGCCACTGGCGACGTTGCCCGAGCCCTGGAACATGAGGTGTTCGAACAGGTGCGCGAACCCCGTGCGGGCGGGGTCCTCGTCGAAGCTGCCCACCTCGTACCAGATGTTCACCGCCACGGCCGGGGCCACCGGATCGGGTTGCACGCACACGCGCAACCCGTTGTCGAGGGTGGTTTCCACCAGTTCGTAGTCCAGCCGTCGGTCATCAGTCATGCGGGAAGCTCCTCGTGTACGAACGCACGTCCACACCCAGGCGGCGTCTGCGGCGTGAGTCTAGCGGTCGCGATGGGCGCGCGACGGTCCCATGGCGAGCGCCCTGGCTGACGCTCCACCCGAGACTCGGTGTTCCGCGAGGCGTGCCGTGAATAGGTG
>JBDSRF010000189.1:0-24122 GCA_039929445.1 Arachnia sp.
TTCCGCATCGCCGACCAGCACCGCCTCACCCTGGTCCATGTTTCGAGCGACTACGTCTTCGACGGTTCCGTCTCCGTGCACCACGAGGACGAGCTTCCCTCACCGCTGGGTGTCTACGGTCAGACCAAGGCCGCTGGTGACGCCTTGGTGCGTCAGCTGGAGGAGCACTACCTCGTACGCACCAGTTGGCTCGTGGGTGAGGGGCCCAACTTCGTCCGCACCATGGCCGACCTCGCACGTCGGGGGTTCTGCCCCACCGTCGTCGACGACCAGGTCGGTCGGCTCTCCTTTGCGGGCGACCTGGCCGCCGGGATCGTGCACCTCCTCGGCGCCGGGGCACAGTACGGCACCTACAACCTCACCAACAGTGGTCCGGTCCAGTCGTGGGCGGACATTGCCAGGGTCATCTTCGGACTGTGCGGTCGATCACCGATCGATGTCGTGCCCATCACCACGACCGAGTACGTCAAGCAGCAGGGGGACAAACTGATCGCGGCAAGGCCCCGCCACAGCACACTGGACCTGGCCAGGATCACGGCCGCCGGGTACGAGCCCCCTCCTGCACGGGACCGTCTGGAGCGGTGGTTCGCCGCACACGAACCCACTGGCGCCGCTGAGCCCACGTGATCCGCCCCATTCCGTAAGGCTGGCTGCGCCATTCTCAGCGGACGCACAGCTTTCTGGTGCTTGATTGGCAGCATGCACACTGCTGCGGGAGCGCTCACTGACCTGTTGAAGACCGTGGGCGGCCTTCCCACCCATCCGCTCGTCGTGCACATTGCTGTGGTGATGCTCCCGCTGGGGACCCTCGCACTGATCACCATCATCCTCGTGCCCCGCTGGCGGGCGGCCTACGGATGGCTGACGATGGCCGTCCTCGCCGTGGGGGCCGCCGGAGGCGTGCTGGCCGCGCAGACCGGCGAGGTCCTGGCCGAGAGCGTGGGAGTGCCTGACGATCACGCCAGGTGGGGCGATCTGCTGGAGAAGGTGGGAGTGGCCCTCTTCGTCGTGGCCGCTGCCTGGTTCGTGGTGCAACGCCAAGCTGCCAGAAGCTGCCCGGGCGTCGCTCCGCGCCTTCTCGGGCGGCCGCTCCAGGCCGTCGCCGCTGTGATCAGCGTCATCATGGCCATCGGTGTGCTGGGCCTGACTGTGGTGGTGGGCCACAGCGGCGCCACGGCCGTCTGGGGCGGCCGCATATCTGCGGCCCCCTCCAGCGACAACCCGCC
The DNA here is from genome assembly GCA_039929445.1 of Arachnia sp. GTDB lineage: Bacteria > Actinomycetota > Actinomycetes > Propionibacteriales > Propionibacteriaceae > Arachnia. Next base: position 1,227 of record JBDSRF010000189.1, read on the forward strand.
GCCCGCGTCCCCCACCCCCCGTTCCCCGGCATCGGCCAGCCCCACCCCGAGCCCGGCGTCTGCCACGCCATCCATGCCGGCATCCACTCCCTCGCCCGCCTCCTCCGCCCCGGCGTCAATCACCATGACCGACGTGGCACAGCATGCGACCGCGGACAGTTGCTGGACCGTGGTGGACGGCAGCGTCTATGACCTGACCAAGTGGATCCCGCGGCACCCGGGCGGCGAGAAGGTGATCGAGGCGATGTGCGGCACGGACGCGAGCACGGCGTTCCACAACCAGCACGACACACAGCAGGAACCGCGCGACGCCCTCGCTGAGTTCAGGATCGGAGCGCTCGCCCGGTGAGACGGCGCCGAATGGACGACAGAAACGCTATGGCGCATCGATATGTACGGAAGGCATATTAGAGACTTCCGGGCCGCATCCGAGAATCCGTGGGGGGTTCGACGGCCCGCAGCAGGAGACGCATCATGCACGCGACATCCTCACCCACCAGCAGCGACCTGTACGCCGCTCGCTTCACCGCAGAACTGGCCTTCCCCCCCGTGGTCCACCTCAGCGACCAGACGCGCCAGGTGCGCGTAACCCGGCGTGAACTGCGCCTGCACCCCCTACTGCCCCTGACCCCTGCGTGGTGCTACGTCATGCCCACCCCCGGCGGGCCTCTCGTCAACCCCACCCTCGAGGTGGAGCGGGGCGTGCCGTCCCGGATCAGGTGGGTCAACGCGCTCCAGGGCCAGCAACTACCGATCACCGTCGCCTCCGTGCACGGCACGGATCCGGACACCGACGGTGAAGTCGTGGTGTCCAACTATCCGGGGACCGGCTGCCCCGAGCCGAACTTCGTGACGGACCTGGGTGTCCGCCGCGCCGATGGCACCTGGGCGGCCACCTCACTCATCCCCCCGGTGATCGCCCCGCACCTGCACGGCGGGGTGACGGAGGCGGCTTCGGACGGCTGGATGGAAACCCTGTTCGACGCCGGGCAGTCGTCGCTGTACGAGTACCGCAACGAACAGCCGTCCACGTTGCTGTGGTACCACGACCACGCCGCCCACATCACTCGCCTGAACGTCTACTCAGGCATGGCGGGGCTCTACATCGTGCGCGATGACGACGACCGCCGCGTGCTCCACGATCTACGGCTGCAGAAGGAGGACGATCCCCCGTACCGTCACCGCTACGAACTGCCGATGCTCATCCAGGACTTGAACCTCGACGAGAATCCCAACGGTGGGCTGTCCGGCGTGCTGCTCCACAAGGTTGAATCGGGGGCAGGGCCCATGGAGTTCTTCGGCCCCTACACCATGGTCAACCGGAAGATCTGGCCCAAGGTGACGGTGAAGCGTCGTCAGTACCGCCTGCGTCTCATCAACGGGTCCAATGCCCGAACGTTCAGCCTGACGCTGATGTCGCCGGACGGCGTCATCCCCTGGTCCGACATCGCAGTGGTGATCGGGACCGATGGCGGGCTGAGGGGGAAACCCATGCCGGCACCGGCCGACCTGGTGCTGGCCCCCGCGGAACGGCTCGACGTGATCGTGGACTTCGGCCTCGTCGACGCAGCGCACCTCGAGGTGGTCAACACTGCTGCGGCGCCCTACGGCGGCAGCCCCATCACGGCGTTCCGGGGTGAGGCGCTTCCCGGCTCCGAGGCGTGGGAGGCCCGCATCCGCTACCCGGAAGTCATGCGTTTCGACCTGGTCGGAAACTCCCATTCGCCCCGTCCCCTTCCTCCGCTGGCCTGCGACTTCCGGCGCATCGTGCACGAGGCCAACGACGGCGACCCCGGCGAGAAGGTGGTGGTGATCCCCGACACGGGGGCCGCCACGCATCACCAGCATCGCTACGTGGCGCTCGTGGAGGAGGAGTTGGTTCCCGGCGAGCCGGCCATGCTGACGCTGCGGGAACTGATGCCCCACACACCCGGGGAGGAGGCCATGGACCGCCTCATCGAACTCACGGAACCCAATCCAGCCGGTCCAGGGCTGGTCACCAAGCTGTGGCACACGGCGGCGAAGATGTTCCACGACGCCGGCGTCTTCACGTGCGTGGAGGGACAGATCGAGGTGTGGAAGTTGATCAACCTGTCCCCCGACACCCACCCCGTGCACCTGCACCTGACCGCGGTTCAGGTCCTCGGGCGGGTCCGGGCGTCTGCGGCCGGCTCTGTGCCCGACCCGGACACGTTGGACTGGCTGGATTTCGACTCACACAATCCGGGGGTCAATCCCGTCGCGGTGACCCTCGACGAGGACGTGCCGATCACGGAGGCTGATCGCGCCTGGAAGGACGTCGTCCGGGTCGATCCCGGGGAAATGGTGAAGATCGCCGTGCCCTTCGGTGTCCTCGACCCCACCACCAACACGTACGAGCCCACGGGGATGCTGGGGAGGTTCATGTACCACTGCCACATTCTCGAACACGAGGACCACGACATGATGCGCCACTTCTGGGTGGCACCACAGTTGATCGGCGAACTGATGGTGCACCACCACTGACCATCGGTGCCGGCAGCCCCCGACGGCTGCCGGCGGGGTTCGCTCAGGCGTCGCTGCGGGACTCGTTGAACCGGGCGGCCGCGCGATCACCCAGCTTCGTCAACTTCGACACGATGCCGTCAGGCTTGAGGTTCCTGGCGGCATCCACACCGTCCACGGTTTCGGAGCTGGTGCCCTTCGGGAGCAGCAGGCTGAGTGCCTGGTTCAGGCGCACGGTGAGGTTGGGGGCCAAGCCGTGTGCCCGGGTGGCCACGTGACTCAACGCAGAGACCAGCTTGACCGGCTTGCCCTTCAACACGGCGTCCACCATGATCCGCGCTGCCCGTTCGGCGTCCATGGACAGCAGCGGCAGTGAGGCTGCCGGGCCGAACCAGGCGTACTGCTTCTCGGCATCACCGAAGAACTGGGCCCGCCCGTGGGAGCCCGTCCGCATCAGCCCGGGGACCAGCGTGGTTGCCGTGACGCCGGAACCCGCCAGTTCCGCGGACAGCCCCTCCGTGAAGCCGACGGCGCCGAACTTGGCAGTGGCGTAGGGCAGGAGGCGGGGTGCCGACAGCTTGCCGCCGATCGAGGTCACGACGCCGATGCGGCCGTGGCGGCGCTCGCGCATGCTGGGCAGCACCGCCAGCGCCATGTTGATGGGCCCCCACAACATGATGTTGATCGAGGCGGCGAAGTGTTCGCGGGTGACGGCTTCCAACGGCCCCACCTGGATCACCCCCGCCACGTGGATGGCCACGTCGACAGGCCCCAGTTCACGCGACACTCTGGCGACGAACGCCTCGACGTCCTCGTGGTCCGTGACATCACAGGTGATGGGCAGCACGGCTCCGCCGTGCACGCGAAGTTGCTCCGCGGCACGCTCCAGCGATTCGGCGTTGCGTGCGCAGATCGCCACGTCGTGCCCGCGCTGGGCAAGCTCCGTGGCCATGAGGAGTCCGAGTCCCCGGGAGGCGCCCATGACGATGGCGACGGGTCGTTTCGCGTGCGTGTCCATGCTGGAAGGATAGTTGCCGCTCCATCACCATGGCCGGGCTTCGCCGCGACACAGCGGGCCGCTCGCCGGTAACCTGCCGACGTCGCGTGCACATTCTTGCGCGCCCCCGGAACGGACGTGCACTTAGGCCCATACCCATTGCCGAATCAGTGGGGACACGCCAGCATCGAGCCAAGGCGCGGCCTCGCAGGTGGTCGGCGCGCACATCGTGCACAAAACACCGCGCATCTCGCAACGACGCAGGAGGCAACCAACATGAAGAAGCTCATCAACAACGTTGACGATGTCATCGCCGACGCCCTCAAGGGCATAGAACTCTCCGATGAGAACGTCCGGGTGGATCACGAGACCCGTGTCATCTACCGTGCGGCGAAGACACGCCAGGGCAAGGTCGCCGTGATCTCCGGTGGCGGGTCAGGTCACGAGCCGCTGCACGGTGGCTTCGTCGGGGTCGGCATGCTGGACGCCGCCTGCGCAGGGCAGATGTTCACCTCCCCCACACCTGACCAGATGCTTGCCGCCACCAACGAGGTGGACGGCGGCGCGGGCGTGCTGCACATTGTCAAGAACTACACCGGCGACGTCATGAACTTCGAGATGGCCGGCGAGATGGCCGCCGACTCCGGTGTCCGGGTGGAGACGGTGGTGGTGGCCGACGACGTGGCCGTCCAGGACTCCCTCTACACCGCGGGCCGTCGAGGCGTCGGACTCACGGTTCTGCTGGAGAAGATCGTGGGGGCCGCAGCCGAGGAAGGGCGGGACATGGACGCCGTCCTCGACATCGCGCACCGCGTCAACGACCATGGCCGTTCCATGGGCATGGCCCTGACCAGTTGCACCGTGCCCGCCGCCGGCAAGCCCACCTTCGACCTGCCCGACGACGAGATGGAAATCGGCATCGGCATCCATGGGGAACCGGGGCGCCACCGCGAGCCGATGGGCACTGCCCACGACATCGCCAAGCAACTGGTGGATCCCATCCTCCACGACCACGACTTCACAGGTGCCCCCTGCATCGTGATGGTCAACGGCATGGGCGGTACCCCGCTCATCGAGTTGTACCTCATGTACGGCGAGGTGGCGAAACTCCTTGAGGAGGCAGGCGTCACCATCGCACGCAACCTCGTGGGCAACTACATCACCAGCCTCGACATGGCTGGCTGCTCGGTGACCATGCTGCGGGCGGACGACGAGATCCTCGGCCTCTGGGACGCCCCCGTGAAGACCGCCGGACTACGGTGGGGCGTGTGAACGCGAACCAGCCCGTCCCCCTGGCCGCGCTCGTTGAATGGCTGCACCAGTTCGGATCGCTGGTGCAGCAGAACAAGAGCTACCTGACCGATCTCGACTCCGCCATCGGGGATGCCGATCACGGAGCCAACATGGCTCGCGGGATGACGGCCGTCCTGAACCAGCTGGCGGACGCCAGCGCCGCGGACGCGCTGTTCAAGAAGGTGGGCATGACGCTGGTCAGCAGCGTGGGGGGCGCGAGTGGGCCGTTGTACGGCACCTTCTTCATGCGGTTCGCCACGGGTCTGGGGGGTGGCGATGAGGTCACGCCCGAGGCGTTGGCCTCCTCACTGCGCGCTGGTCTCGACGGCGTGATCGCACGCGGCAAGGCGGAGCTGGGCGACAAGACCATGGTGGACGCCATGACCCCGGCCGTGGACGCCATCGAGCGGTCCGTGGCGGCCGGGGAGTCGGTCGCCGCGGCCACGCGGGCAGGCGCTGCCGCGGCCAGGGATGGCCGGGAGGCGACGACGCCGATGGTGGCCCGCAAGGGTCGCGCCAGCTACCTGGGCGAACGCTCCAAGGGGCACCAGGACCCGGGTGCCACCTCGACCACGTACTTGTTCGAGGCGCTCGCTGCGTCGCTTGACGGGGTGTGACCGTGGCGCTGGTGGGTATCGTCGTCGTGTCGCACAGCCGTCGGCTGGCTGACGCCGCCGTCGAACTGGCCATGCAGATGGTGCACGACGCACCGCCGCCCATCCGGATCGCGGCGGGGATGCCTGACGGTTCGCTCGGCACGGACGCCACCGCTGTGATGGAAGCCATCACGGCAGCCGATGCGGGGGCGGGTGTGGTGGTGATCGTGGATCTCGGCTCGGCCGTGCTGAGCACCGAGATGGCCGTCGAACTCCTCGGCGACACGGCCCCCGACCTCCGGGTGGTGCCTGCCCCGTTCGTCGAGGGCCTGCTGGCCGCCGTCGTCCGGGCGGCTGGCGGTGCCACCCTCAACGAGGTCGCTGTCGAGGCGGCGCGGTCGCTGACGCCCAAGCTGCAGGCATTGGGCGCTGGGCCCGATCAACATGCAGGGCCACCAGCCGACGACGACTGGCACGCCGACTCCACGGGCGCGGCGACGCTGCCGAACCCCGCCGGCCTGCACGCCCGGCCTGCGGCCATGGTCGCGTCGGAGGCGGCCAGGTACGACGCCGAGGTGCGGGTCATCCACGAACGCGGCGGCTCCGTCCCCGCCACCACACCCATCGGCCTGGCCACCCTGAACGCCCGCATGGGCGATGAACTCCGGGTCGAGGCCAGGGGGCCCCAGGCGGCCGAGGCGGTGACTGCCATCGTCGCCATGCTCGCCGACGGCTTCGGCGAGGTGGGCACTGAAGCGGCAACCGATGCCCCGCCTCCCGCCGCCCCGGGACCGGCACGACCGCTGGGTGTCAGCGTGGGACGCGTCGTCGGGCGTGTGCACAAGATGACCGAACCCATGACTGCGCCACCCGAACACGAAAGAGTGGCCGCGGGCGCCGTCGACGACGAGATCACGACGCTGGACGGCGCGCTGTCGGCTGTCATCGACGAGTACAGGACGCGGGCCGGGCGCGCCGCCCCCCAGGCGGCGGACATCCTGCGGGCCACCGCAACGCTGGCCAGCGACTCCACCCTCGTGGACGCGGCCGCTGGCCTCATCCGCGCGCGCGGCATGGACGCGCCGAATGCGTTCTGGCAGGCAGCCAACCACGTGGCGCAGTCCATGACGGACGTGGGAGGCATGGTGGCCGAACGGGCCGTCGACCTGGCCGACATCCGCGACCGTGTGGTCAGCCACCTGCTCGGCATCCCGATGCCAGGGGTCGTGGATCCCGGGCATCCGTTCATCCTCATCGCGCGCGACCTTGCCCCGTCGGAGACCGCGACGCTGAACGGGAACACCTGCCTGGCCATCGTGACAGCCGAGGGCGGCCCGACGTCGCACACCTCGATCCTCGCGCGCAGCATGGGCATCCCCGCCGTGGTGGGGTGCAGCGCGGCCCTCGGTATCGCCGACGGCGCCACGGTGCTCGTCGACGGCCGCACCGGTGAGGTCATCGAGGATCCGACCGAGGACCAGCGCAGCGGCGCACGCACCAGTCGCGCACCGCTGCAACCCCTGGAAGCCCCCGGCCGGACCGCCGACGGCGTACCGGTGTCCCTGCTGGCGAACGTGGGCTCCGGTGGCAACGCCGGCTTCGCGGCGAGGGCCAACGCGGAAGGCATCGGGCTGTTCCGCACCGAGTTCTGTTTCCTCGACCGCGCCGTGGAGCCATCCGTGAGCGACCAGGTGGAGGCCTACAGCGAGGTGCTGGGCGCCTTCCCCGGGGCACACGTGGTGGTCCGCACACTGGACGCCGGCAGCGACAAGCCGATGGCATTCCTTCCCATGCCCGCCGAGCCCAATCCTGCGCTCGGGGTGCGGGGGTACCGCACGGCACGCACCCACCCGGCCATGCTCGAGCGGCAACTGGACGCCATCGTCGCTGCCAGCGCAGCCTGCCGCACCGACGGCTGGGTGATGGCCCCCATGATCTCCACGGCCAGCGAGGCACGGGAGTTCGCGGCCCTGGCGCGCGGCCGCGGGGTGACCACCGTCGGGGTGATGATCGAGACGCCTTCGGCAGCGCTGCAGGCCGCGGACATCCTCTACGAGGTGGACTTCGTGAGCATCGGGACCAATGACCTGACGCAGTACTGCATGGGCGTTGACCGGCAGGCCGTCGGACTGGGAGACCTGCAGGATCCGTGGCAGCCCGGCGTGCTGCGGCTGTTGCGGATCATCGGCGACGCGGGCCTGGCCGCCGGCAAGCCGGTGGGGGTCTGTGGCGAGGCAGCCGCCGACCCGACGCTGGCGCCGGTACTCATCGGGCTGGGTGTCACCAGCCTGTCGATGAGCCCGCGCGCACTGCAGTCCGTGGCCGAGGCGTTGTCCGCTGTCACGATGGCGCAGTGCAGGGCCGCCGCCGCCGCGGCCGTCGGCGCCGCCACGGCGTCCGGGGCGCGTGCGGCAGTTCTCGAAACCCTGCGATGACGTCGACGGGGGCCATGCCGAATGCCGTCCCGGTGGGCCCGCGGCTAGTGTGGAGCCCATGGACAAGACCCACCCCAACCTGATGGCCTCAAACGTCGTCGTCCACCTGCCCGGGGATCCGGCACTCACCGAGATCCACGACAGCGGCAAGGAGGGGTTCCTCGACGTGGTGCAGCGGCACCCGGAATCGTGCCTGTGCTGGGCCCTGCTGGCGGAGGGTTGCCTCCGTTCCGACGACCTGGGCTCTACGGTCGCGGCCTATGCGTACGCCCGCACCGGCTATCACCGGGGCCTGGACGTGCTGCGGCGCAACGGCTGGAAGGGCAGCGGGCAGGTCCCGTGGGAGCACGAACCCAACCGTGGCTTCCTCCGCGCGCTGTGGGCCCTGAGCGTGGCGGCCAAACGCCTCGGTGAGGCGGCCGAGGCAGAGCGATGCGCCCAGTTCCTCCGGGATTCCTCCGAGCGCGCCTTCGAGGTCCTGTCCCAGGGCTGACCCCCCCCTGCCCTGAGGTGTTTGAGATGCGCAACGACGACACGCGGGGCCCCGAGCCCTTCAGCGACGCAACCGGTCTGGATGCGTGGGCGCTGCTGCAGCTGCCGGGCGGCATCCCGGCTGCGAACTACCTCACTTCGGCGAACGCGAAGCAGTACCGGCTCATCATCGACGTGCTCGCGGATGAGCTGGAGCAGTCCCTCACGGGCGTCGGCCACGACGACATCGTCGCCCTCGTGCGCCAGCGACTGCCCTCCGAAGGCGTCGATCAGCTCATCGACGAACTCAACATCGACGCCCGTCTGCGCCAACTGGTTCTCTGGGGATCCTGCCACGAGTGGCAGGACCGCGCTGACACCGAGGCCGAGTTCCTGCGCAACCGCAGCCGCTATCAACTGAGCGAGACTTCAGCCAAGCTCCACAAGGCGGTGCGGGAGATGGAAGCCGAAAGCGGCACCGGCTCCAGCGCGGCACTGATGGCGCCAGCCGCCCTGGCGGACCGGATCTGGGCGACGCTCACCGGGATCTCGGCCGGGGACTTCCCCGAGGCGTCGACCGCCTACTCCCAGGTCCAGAACACGCTGGAGGCCATGGCGCGTGCCGCCTCGGACTGGCAGGCGCGGCTGGCCACAGCGCTCGGAGGCACCCCCGACGAGGAGAAGGTCCACCGCATGTTGGAGACGATCCTCTCCTACGTGGAGGCGTGGGGGGCGGGCGTGGACGCGTTCACCCACGTCATCTCGAACCACCTCAGTGAGTTGCGGGCACTGTCCACATCGACGTGGCGCGGCCTCGCACTGGCGCGCCTCCAAGCCTCGGCGCCGGAGCACACGGTCGAGGAAACGATCAAAGAGCTCCACCAAGCAGTCACCACGCTCTCCATCTGGTTCGACGGGCCCACGCCCCAGTCGCAACGACTGCGCCGGCAGATGCGCGACGCCGTGGCCCCCGTCCTGCGCAGCCATCGCACACTGCTGGCAGTGGGCGGCACAGTTTCCCGCCGCGCGGAGCTCCTGCGCCTCGCCCGTGCCATTGATCAGGCACCCACCGAGGCCCACGCCTGGGGGATCTGGGGGGCTGCCACGGGGCTGTACCGCTCCGCCCACCTGCGCCTGGAGTCCCCCGCTGTGCCCCAGCCGTCGCGCACCTCCATCTGGGACGCCCCGCCCGCCGAGATCTCCCGTCGTCTGCGTTCCCAGGGTCAGCGTTCCCTCAGCGGCGCCGCCAGTCGCATTCCCGACACCTCAGGCCAGCGTGCACGTGCCCGGCAGCAGGCTGCTCACCGCCGCGCGCGGCTCGCCGATGCCGAATCGGACCTGATCGCCCGCTCCGACACCCTGCTCTCGTCGTGGGCCCCGCTCGGGGAGGACGAGTCAGCCATGTTCCTGGCCCTGCTGACCACCGCCCGTGCTGGTCGGCCACGCGAGGGAGTGCGCACGGGCACCAGCCATGATGGACGGCTCACGCTGCTGCTCCACCCACCGCCCTCACCCGGCACCGCTGTGATCGAAACGCCGGACGGCAGGCTGGCAGTCCAGGACGCCGCGGTGGTGATCAGGCGATGAGCATGGGCGCCTTCCACCGCACCAGCGTCGAGGCCAAACAGGCTGCGTTCCTCGGTGTGCTGCAGAATCCGCAGGTGACGCCGTGGGCGACCCCCGGGCTGTTCCAACTGGTCGTGCGCCACGAGGGCGACCTGGCCACATGGTCGGGGCGGCTCGGGTACCAACTCGTGCGCGTGGACCAGACCTATCGGCTCCGCCGCGCACCCATCAACGGCGAGGTGGCCATGCCCGGCGGCTTTCCCGCGTCCCGACGCACCCACGTGTTGGCGTTGGCCACAGCCGCCATCCTGGAGGACCAGCGCGTCGACTCCATCACGCTGCAGGAAATCTCCGACGCCGTCCGCCAGTTCGTTGCCGTGCACGAACTCAGCCCCTACGATCCCGAGGTCAGGGGCCATCGGCGGGCACTCGTCGACGGGGTACAACTCCTGCAGACGCACGGTGTGCTGGAGAGCCGCGTGGTAACGGAGGAGATCCTCACCACGTGGGAGAGGCAGGGCGTTGGTATCGGCGGCGGCTACCTGATCCACCGCGACGCCCTCGTCCAGTTGGTCGACACCCGCAACGTCGAACTGGCCCTGGCCCCCGTCGCGTCGGATCCGACAGCTACCCGGTACCAGCGGATGCTGCGAGAGCTGGTGGAGACCCAGTCCCTCCACCCGGGGCGGTTGTCCGGGGGGGACCAGGAGTACATGATGCGCCAGCGCAGTCAGCTGGTCGACCGCGTCGAGGAGATGACGGGGGGCACCGTCGAGGTCCGCGCCGACGCCCTGATCCTCGTGCTGCCCGACGACAACGAGTTCGCCCGTGCCACCAACATCGCCTTCCCCGACACCACGGCCGATACGTGGGTTGCCCTCGCGATGCTCGACGCGCTGATCCCCCACTCCCACGACACCGCAACCCCGGGGCACCGCCGCTGCGCCTCCCGCCACGTCGACGACGTGGCCAAGGCTCTGCACGCCCGCAGCGGCTCGCAGCTGACCGCCGCGCTGCGGGAGTCACCCGCCGTCGTGCGACAGCGTGCGCAACACAAACTCGTGGAGGCCGGTCTGCTTGACGTCACGCCCGTCGGCGACTGGGTCCTGGCACCCGCAGCCGCCCGGTACCGCGACGCCGAACTCGACCCCGGTGCCTCGCCCACCGCCCCGGAGCCGACTGCCAGCCTTTTCGAGGAGACCCCATGACCACCACCGACCAGATGCGTGAGTGGCGCGACTCCGCCGTCAGCGGGGGGCTGCCCTCACCAGTCCGCACCGATCGCTGGCAGGTGTTGCGGGCCGGTGTGGTGAACCTGTGGGAGTTCGAAGTAGCGGAATACTGGTACGCCGGCGGCTGGGCCCAGCTGATGGGCGGCAACGAGACCGGCAAGTCCACACTGATGGCACTGACCACCCTGATTCCCTGGCTCGGCAGCACGGACCAGACCAACATCGATACGCTCGGCCGCTCCGGGAAACGGTTCGCCTACTACGTTGTGCCCACCGACAACGACGGCGACCGTCGCCCCGTGAACGCGTCACGCAGCCGAGGCTGGCTGTGGGTGGAGTACGGCATCCTGCGCGACAGCGGACCCGAGTTCTTCACGACGCTGCTGTTCGCCGACGCCCCCAGCGCCACGAGCCAGGTGAAGCCCGTGTGGTGCACCGTCCAGGGTGCGGATCGGGTGCGGGCGGGGGTGCTCCTCACGGAGAACCGAACGGTCACCGCCCCGAAGGACCTGACGTCGCCAGAGTTCATTGCCCACCCCAACGCCGGCGCATACCGGCGTCACGTCGCCCAATACCTGCTGGGGACCGGCGAGGACCGGCTCGAGGCCACCGGCAAGCTGCTGCGTCTCACGCGCACACCGAAACTCGGCGAGCAACTGCACATCCCGACGGTGCAGGAGTTCCTGCGCGATTCCCTGCCCGAGCTGGAACGCAGCGAGGTCGATGCCCTTGCCGGCGGCTGGGACCAGGTGGAGCAGATCCAGCGCGACCTCGACGCCGTCGACAAGGCCACCGCCGCCCTCGCCACCCTCCGGACCAGGGGGTGGTTGCCGTGGGTGCGGGCACAACTGCGCCACCGCGCCGACGTGGCGGCCACCGCCCGCTCCAACTTCGATCGCGTGACACGCGACGAGCGCGAGGCCGGCGAGGCGCTGACCGAACGAGAGGCACGCGCCACGGAATCCCGGGGGCGGATCGACCAGTTGGACAGCACCATCCGCGCCACGCAGCGCACCCATGGTGAGTTGAAGGACTCCGTGGAGTACAGGGATGCGGCCCAGCGCCTGAACCGGGTCCACGAGTTGGAGGCCGAGACCCGCCGCCTGTCCGCGGGCCTGCGGGAGCAGCAGGACCGGGTTTCCCAGCTGTCGCAGCGCGAGTCCACCGCACGTGACCACGTCGCCGCCGCCGAGCAGCGCCTCACGGCCGCCCAGGACGAGGCCAGCCGCGCGCGGACCGGCCTGGACGCCGAGCTGCAGTCCTGCGGGATCCACACGCCACGCGAGTTGGATGTGCCCGATGCTCGACAACGACTCCACGACCACCGCACGCGGACATCCCAGGCGCTGAGGCTGGAGGGCGCCTCCACTGCTGCCGCCGCCGCCGCTGATGCCGCTGACACGCAAGGAGCCCGCAGCGACGACCAGGCCAGCGAGGCCCGGCACCTCGCGGAGAGCGCGTGGGCCGACGCCGAGGAGGCGCGAACAACCCTGGCCGACGACGTCCTGGCCTGGGCTGCCCACGCCCCCAGCCCCGTCGCCGACGCACTGCTCGACCGGCTCGTGGATGAGCTGCCACGAACCCCCGAGCAGGCAGCCCGCCCAGGCGTGCTGCGCGAGGCACTGCGCACGCAGTGGTTCCTGCCGGCGCAGGAACCATGGCTCCGGGCACGGGCCGACGCCAGCCAGCGGGGACGATCCGCACGATTGACAGCCGATGAGCTCGCGAACGCAATCACGGAACTGGAGAACGCGCCGGCACCGCGGATGGCTGAGCCCGCGACCTGGCGGCGACGCAGGCGTCCCGAAGCCGGACCGGGCGCACCGCTCTGGTCGCTCGTGGATCCTCGTGACAACGTGACTCCCGAGCAACTGGCCCGCCTGGAGGCGGCGCTGGCGGCCGCTGGGTTCCTCGACGCCTGGGTCGGCCCCGACGGGGTCCACCGCCCGGATCGCGACGGGCTGGAGACCGTGCTCACCCCACCCAGTGGCGTCCGTGAGCAGAGGTCCCTGCTGGAGGTGCTCCAGCCCGCCGCCAACGCCACCGACCTCGCAGAGGTGGTGGACCGCTTCCTCGGCGGGGTGGCGCTGGTGGACGAGGAGCTGCCGACGGCTGGCGTCGCCGTGAGCCTCGGCGGCCGCTGGCGCACCCACACCCTCCACGGCATCGCCGCTTCACGCTTCGAGCACGCGGAATGGCTCGGCGAGGCCGCCCGTTCAGCGCAGCGCGAGCGCCGGCTGGGCGAGCTTGCCGCCGCCCTGGCCACCGCCGTGGCGGCGGCTGAGGCTGCGGAGGGCAATGCGGCCGAAGCGGAGCAGCGACTCCTGGAGTTGGACCGGGCGATGGAGGCCAGCCCCCACGATGCCCGACTCGTGGGCTCGCTCCTGCTCACCGCTGAGCGTGACCGCAGCGCCGAACAACGGGCCGACATCGCCGAGCAGGACCGCACGCTCGCCGCCGAACTTCGCGTGATCGCCAACACCCGCTGGGCTGAGCTGGGCGAATATTGCACCGACTGGTCGCTGCCCCGAAACCGAAGCGACCTTGAGGCGCTGCGGGAGAGGTCGCACCGCGCCGAGCAGAGACTCACAGCGCTGGAACGCCGACTCGACGTCGTGGCAGCCATCGGACGCGAGCACGAGGCCGCTGGCGTGAACCTCGCCGAGCGCCACGGCGAGTTGGAGACCGAACGGCGGCTCCACGGGGACAGGGCCACCGAGCTTGCCGCCGCCCAGGAGGCGCTCGCCAGTCTGCAGTCGACGATCCACGCCAAGGACCAGGAGGTTCGCGCCAGACTCCGGAACCTGGAAGAGGCACTGGTAGAGGCGGAGCGGGACCGCGACGCCGTTCGTTCGGAGCTGACGGTCATCCACCAGGAGTTGGGCCGTGCCGAGGCCAAGTTGGCGGACACGAAGGAGCGTCGTGCCAGCGCCGTCGCCGAACGTGACGACACGTTTGCTCGCTTCCGGGAACTGGTCAACCACGAACTTCCGAAGGAGCTGGGGCTCGAACTGCCGGAGTCCGGTTCCCCGCGCATCGAACACATCCGCGACCAGGTTGCCGAGGTCCGGCGGGCGGTGACCATCACCGGGTGGCCGGAGGAGGTCGGGCCCCAGCAGGACGCCATCTCCTCGGCCGTCGCCACGCTGCAACGGCGCGCAGAGGACGCCCGCATCGAGTTGGAAATGCGGGGGCGATCCGTGCAGTTGCAGGAGGCCGACGGCTTGTTCGTCGCCTTCGTCCACGTCGACGCTTCGGGAGAGTCCTTCGGGATCCCGGCAGCGCTGATCCGACTCGGGGCGATCCAGCAGGACCTCAGGGGCTCCTACGACGAGAAGGTGCGCCAGACGTTGGAACAGTTGCTGGGCTCGACGTTCCTCGAGCATCTGCGGGACCGGATCGGGCGGTCGCAGGCGCTCGTGGCACGAACGAACAAGATCTTGGCACAGCACGCCACCGGTACGACGCAGACGTCCCTGCGCATCGGGCTGGCGTCGCTCGCCGAACATGCAGGGCTCATCGAGGCGGTGACAGGACCGACACTGGCGGATCCCGAGGTGTCGGCGCGGATCAGCGACCACCTGAAGGATCTCGTTGAGGCGACCAAGCGGGCGGCCGAGGCCGAGGGGGACGCCAACTGGCGCGAGAGGCTGGCGGGACAACTCGACTACCGGAAGTGGTTCGACGTCCAGTTGCAGCGACGTGTCGGGGCGGCCGGGAAATGGTCGCCGTTGACCACCAAGGCGTTCGCCGTGATGTCGGGTGGGGCCCGCGTCGTGATGCTGATGCTGCCGCTGGTGGCGACGCTCGCAGCACTGTACGAGGACATGGAGCAGGGCCCGAGGCCGTTGTGGCTGGACGAGGCCTTCGACGGTCTGGACTCCGCCAACCGGGCCACCGTCATGGACCTTTTCCGGGAGTTCGACTTCGATGTGCTGCTCGCAGGGCCATCCCGGCTGGTCAACGTGCCCACGGTCCCCACCGCCGCCATCCACCAGGTGGTTCGTGCCGAGCATCCGCTGCCGGGTGCTGACCTCCTGTTGGAGCTGTGGGCCGGCGGGGAGTTGCACGCGCTTGACCTGCCCTCCAGCGCCGCCGCTCCGGCATCAGAAGCCACGGAAGAGATGCTGTTGTGAGCCACAACGACATCCCGGTGCCGGACCACATCACCGCCTGGGCGCGCCAGAGCGGACCCAGCCGCGTCCTCGCCGACGCGTTCGCCAGATTCGAGCGGGGCCAGGCCCTCCGGGGCGGGGTCTGTCGGGTCGAACTCTCCGAACCGGAGCGACATCAGGTGGGTCGGATCCTGCCAGCCACGTGGCTGGTGTCGGGGCAGGAGCTCAGGTGGCGGGTGCTGCGCGCCGGCCTTGCCGCGAACGACGCAACCCTGGAATCCGTCGTCCGGGATCGCTGCGGACCGTGGCGTGACGTCTTGCAGGACCGCCGCAACCTGAAGCAGGAGGGCGATCGGGACCACGGGGGTGCCGTGGAGATTCTCCTCGACCTGCTCAGCAGCCGCACCGGTGGCGCTGAGCTTCCGGAGGGGGCCGTCGAAGGTCTGCGACGCGGACTGTTCGGCCGCCGCACCACCTCGGTGGACGCCGGGCTCATCCAGCGCGCGCTGGAGGGGCTACCGCCGGAGAGTGGCACCGTCGGCCTGGCCGTGCTGGCGGCGCGCGTCTTCGGCGATGCCCACGCGCTCGACAGGGCAACCGCGCTGGGCAGGGCGACCGCCCGTTTCGCACGGCTGGAAGCCGTGGTTCGTTCTGGGCGCCCCGTGCTCGACGCGACGGTCAGCCTCACAGCCGCGGGGTGGCGGGCGGCGTGGGCCGGGGTAGGGGTGGTGTGCGACCAGGTGTCGTCGACGGTCCTCGTGCTGAACCTGCCCCTGGTGGGCGACGCCCCGGCTGTGGCCATCGCCAACTCTGCCATCGGTGAACCCGTCTGGCTCACGCTGCGCTCCCTGGCCGGCCGGTTGTCGGTAGCGGGCGACCCCACAACCGTCTTCGTGTGTGAGAACCCATCGATCGTGGAGGCTGCCGCCGACGTGCTCGGCGCGTCGGCCCAGCCGCTGATCTGCACGTTTGGCCGGCCGAGCGCCGCAGCACTGCAGCTGCTCCGAAGCGTCGGCTCCCACACCGCGCTCCTGGTGCAGGCCGATTCCGACGCAACGGGACGCGCCATCGTCGACTCACTCGTCGCGGGGCACCCGAATGCGAACCCGTGGCGGATGCCGACGTCGGGGGTGCAATACGAGGAGGAGATCGTCGACGAACTCCTGTCCGACCTGCGGCCTCCGCCTCCGCCTCCGCCTCCGCCTCCGTGAGGATGGCCGGGAGCGCCACGTCCTCACCACCAGGTGGACACCAGCCACTCCACACGGCGATGCGGCTCAGACGCGATCCTCGCGCGACTCCGCCCCTGCCGCAGCGGCAGGGGCGGGATCGGGCATCGTGGGCGGAACGCGGTCAGCAGCCACACCGGGGGACGCAAGGCCGACCCGCCGGGCCGCCGATGAAATTGTCCCCATCCAGCGGCGCAAGGTAGCCGTCTCCGCAGCCGTCCGCGTAGTTCGGCCGATGAGCGCCATGTGTCCGCAACAGGACGCGGACGCCGCCGATCGGCTCGTCCCCGTCGAACTGCTGAACGTCTACAGGGAAGACGCCGGCACCCAGAACTGCCTTGCCGTCGGGAATGAACGTCACGTCCAGCGCAAACATCTCCTTCGGTCGCAGCTCGACCCCCTGGACGATCCCCTCGACATCCTCGAGCAGGAAGCGGGTCTCGGAGATCCACTCGATCCCCTTGGAATCCGCCTCGCGCAGACGCTTGGCGAGTTCGTACGGGACAGCGAACTGCACACGTCCCCAGTCCAGCAGGCTGGGCCGACGCTGCTCCATCGTGAACCGCAGCACCATCTTCTGCGTTTCCCGCCCGTAGTTGGCGACCAGTAGGCCGGCTGTGCGTCCTGTCCCGGGCAGATCATCAACGACGCTGATGTTCTTCCAGACGATGTTGTTGTTGTTCACGACGTTGGAGTAGAGATTCGTCGTCTCCGGCGAACTCATCCCGAAGGGCGACGACGCGCTCGTCTCGATGCGCGCCAGGAGGCAGAAGTGATGCTGGTCGGCACCGAAACTCGCGTAGTCGGTGGGATCCGGTGGGCTCCACGGGAAGACGAGGATCTCGTCGTCGCCCCCGAGGACGCTGACCGGTTGTGATCCGAGCGGCTGACCCATCAGCGCCGGTGCCGTCACGCTGCCGTCCCACGGGGCGGGCCAGGACAGGCCCGAGGATGCCTTGGCCCAGTAGAGCTTGACGGTCCCGGACTGTGAGCCACCACAGGCCCGGTTGCGCACGCGCACGTACACGTAGTTCGGTGCCCCGCCCGGGACGCGGTACTCAGGATTCTCGTGATCCTGGTTGGCGAGCCCGTCGTTCTGGCGGCGCACGTAGATGTCGTCGCTGATGTACATGGGCTGGGACGACGGGTTGGGCTCGGTCCCGTCATCGTCGGAGGTGTCCTTGCACCACAGATCGGGACCCACACCAGTCGGCGGGACGAGACCGGGAGAGGCGAGGATCGAGCTGCGGGCCGTGTGCAGCGCCGCGTCCATCCGGGCAACCTGACCCGCTGTGAACGTCGTGAGGCACTGGTCGGCCGAGTAGTCCATGTAGTTCATGAACATGTCGCCGTTGGGCCCGTTCGAGCACGAGACCGCGGGGAACACCCGGCAGGCGCTCGGGTTGAAGGGTGAGGGACCGGCCTGGTTCGGCGTGTCAGCCACGAGGTCGCTGCCGTAACAGGCCGTTCCGTCGTCACCCCAGATGTGGTGCAGGTCCAGCCAGTGGCCGATCTCGTGCGTGCCGGTGCGCCCCCGATCGGCACCGCCGATGAGCGTGCCAGACCGGCCGGTGGCTGAGTGTTTCAGGACGAGCCCGTCGACGGCCGCCGCCCCGCCGGGGAAGGTCCCAAAGCCCAGCGTCCCGTCGGTGTAGTTGACGATCCAGACGTTGAGGTACTGGCTGGAGTCCCACGGATCCGCACCCCCTGTGGCGGCCGACTTCATGCCGTTGCCCGGGTAGGTCCAGCCGGTGACGGAGGTGTGGACGCGGTTGATCCCCGTCGTCGGCACGCAACCGGGACCACGCACGGCGAGGGCGAACTCCAGGCGCGCATCGGCAGCGACGGCAGCAAAGGGCGCGGGCGTGCCGGCGGCGTCGGCGTTGAGACGGCGGAAGTCCTCGTTGAGGACGTCGATCTGGCTGTGGATCTGGGCGTCGGAGATGTTCTGCTCCGGGGTGTTCCAGACAACGTGCACGACGACGGGGATGCGGATCAGGCCCGTTCGCAGGCCGTCGTTACCGTACGCCCGAAGCCATTCGCGCACTTCGAACTCGATCTCGCGGCGGCGGGCGCGGTACTCCGGCGATGTGCGCAGCAGTCGATGGTGCTCCTGCACCGCTCGACAGCGGACAATTCCCGCTGGTTCCTTCTCATCCCAGTCCGGATCGTTGTGATGTTGCATCATGACTCAGGCCTCCTGGCTCAGGGGGCGGGAATGCCCCTCATCAAACAGGAGGGGCAGGAGACTCCCCTGATACGAGGCGGGACTCAGAGATAACCATCAAGCCACCCACAGTACCGACGATCGCGTTCCTGTGGCCGGCCTTCTGGGCGGTGTCACTGGCAGTCGGGGCCCCGGGCGTCAAGGGGAGATGCGTTTTTGCCGTAAACTCGGCCCGTTGTCCATTTTGAGGAGCCCCTGCATGCCCATTCGCAATGACCTACGAAACGTCGCGATCGTCGCCCACGTCGACCATGGCAAGACGACGCTCGTCGACGCCATGCTGTGGCAGTCGGGAGCGTTCCGTGAAGGCTCCGACGTCAACAACCGAGTCATGGACTCGATGGATCTGGAGCGCGAGAAGGGCATCACGATCCTCGCGAAGAACACGGCCGTCCAGAACAAGCGCCCGGACGGCTCCGAGGTCACCATCAACATCATCGACACCCCCGGCCACGCCGACTTCGGCGGTGAGGTCGAGCGCGGCCTCGAAATGGTGGACGGCGTTGTGCTGCTGGTGGACGCCTCCGAGGGGCCACTCCCCCAGACCCGCTTCGTGCTGCGCAAGGCGCTGGCCAAGAAGCTGCCCCTCATCGTCGTCGTCAACAAGGTCGACCGCCCTGACGCCCGCATCAGCGAGGTCGTCGAGGAAACCTACGACCTGTTCATGGACCTCATCGATGATGACGCCACCGACGTCCTCGACTTCCCCATCGTCTACGCATCCGCCAAGGCCGGCCGCGCATCAATGACGCAGCCCGCCGACGGCACCATGCCCGACGGCGAAAACCTAGAGGCCCTGTTCTCGACGATCATGGAACAGGTGCCCGCCCCCGAATACGTTGAGGGCGCCCCGCTTCAGGCGCACGTCACCAACCTTGACGCCTCGCCGTACCTCGGCCGACTGGCGCTGTGCCGCATCGTGGCCGGCGAGATGCACCGCGGACAGCAGGTTGCGTGGTGCCGCGCCGACGGCTCCATCACCAACGTGAAGCTCACCGAGATGCTGACCACGAAGGCACTCACCCGCGTACCGGCCGACTGGGCAGGTCCCGGCGACATCATCGCCATCGCGGGCATCCCGAACATCACCATCGGCGAGACGCTGTCGGATCCCAGCGACCCGCGGCCGCTGCCACTCATCCACGTCGACCAGCCGTCGATCTCCATGACCATCGGAATCAACACCTCGCCGCTGGCGGGCAAGTCCGGCAAGCACCTGACGGCACGGCTGGTCAAGAACCGCCTCGACGCGGAGCTGATCGGCAACGTGTCCATCAAGGTCTCCACCACCGAGCGCCCCGACACCTGGGAGGTCCAGGGTCGAGGTGAGCTGCAGTTGGCCATCCTCGTGGAGATGATGCGACGCGAGGGCTTCGAGCTGACCGTCGGCAAACCGCAGGTGGTCACCCAGGTCATCGACGGCAAGGTACACGAGCCCATCGAGCGGCTCACCATCGACATCCCCGAGGAGTACGTGGGAACCGTCACCCAGCTCATGGGGCTTCGTCGCGGCCGCATGGAGCAGATGGTCAACCACGGCACCGGCTGGGTTCGCCTGGAGTTCATCGTCCCGGCACGTGGCCTCATCGGCTTCCGCACGGAATTCCTCACGGAGACCCGTGGCACCGGGATCATGAACCACGTCGCCGAGGGCTACGAGCCGTGGGCCGGCAACTTCCGGACCCGCCCGTCGGGCTCGCTTGTTGCTGACCGCACCGGCACGGCCACGTCGTTCGCCCTCTTCAACCTGCAGGACCGGGGCACGATGTTCGTGTCCCCCACCATGGAGGTCTACGAAGGCATGGTGGTGGGAGAGAACCCCCGCGCCGAGGACATGGACGTGAACCCCACCAAGGAGAAGAAGCTCAACAACATCCGCTCCTCCACAGGTGAGGAGTTGGAGCGCTTGATCCCGGCAAAGGTGATGTCGCTGGAACAGGCACTCGAGTTCTGTGGCGTCGATGAGTGCCTCGAGGTGACCCCGCAGATCGTGCGGATCCGGAAGGTGAACCTGAACGCCAACGATCGCGCCAAGAACCGCCGGCGGGACAAGAAGGACTGATTCCCCAATGCAACAGGAAGGGGCGCCCACCAAGCACGGTGGGCGCCCCTTCCTGTGTTGTGCGTCAGCTGGAGACGGCAGCCGCGAGGTTGGCCAACGACTGCTCGAGCTCATTCTCCTTGACGAGCGGGAAGTGGAGTTTGGCGAGAAGATCCTTGTCCGTGACCTTGGACCAGTCGTAGGTGAGGGTCACGTCGGTGGCGTCGGCCCCGTCGGCCTTGAGCTCCCACAGCCACTCCCAGCCGGGAGGCTCGTTGCCCGCGGGGGCCGTCTTCCAACCCACCATCTGGTTCTCGGCGTAGGCGCTGACCCAGTTGTCGGTCTGGTACTCGCCCCCCATGTGGGGGCCCTCCATGTTCATGGTGAACTTGGTGCCGGTCTTGTGGATGCGGTCATTGTGGTTGTCCGAGCGGATGAAGCCCGAACCGTCGATCTCCGCGTGGCGCGACGGCAGCGTCAGGACGGCGAAGATGTCCTTGGCGGAGGCGTCGATGCGGCGGGAAACACTGATGCGATCTGTATCGGTCATCCCCCCATGGTGTCGCGCAATCGGGTCAACTCAAGGGCAGGGACGTTGTCCACGCGGTCCGCGGCACCAGGTTGTCCAACTCATTTTGCACGTTGACCCTGGCCGATGCCTCCCAGAGTTGGCGCCCGGTGTCGGTGGCGAAGAAGCATTCACGTTCGAGGAACTGGGTGAGGAACCGGCTGCGGCCCAGCTCCCACTCCGCCTCGCTGAGTTTCGGCAGCTCTGCGCGAATGCCCTCAACGTTGCGCCGGTAAGTGGCGGGGTCGGCGCCCAGTGCACTGAGGTCCGCGTCGCAGACCCTCTGACCCGGCGGGTCGTCCGGCTCGGTGCGATGCCCGGCGGTCAGCAGCACCAGTCGCTGGATCTCCGCGATGTCGGCGGGGAGTTCGTGGCCGACCAACAGGTCGGCCACCAGCTCAGCGGATGCGTCCTCGTCCGCCGGGGTGCTGTTGGAATGCACCGCGTCGTGGAACCAGAAGGCCATGCGTTCCAGCCGTGAGCCTCCCAGTGTCTCCAGGGCAGCCAGTCCGTCGATCAGGTGGCTCATGCCGTGATAGTGGCGGTGCGGCTCGGCCCAGCGCTGCAGGAGTTCGTCGGCCACCTCCTCGGGCAGCAGCCCTTCCGCGTCGGGGGTCACCACAGCCGGATCAGTCCCCACGCGAGGCCGGACCACAGCGCCGCCCACAACATGCTGGAGAAGGTACCGATGATGAACAGTTCGCCCTTGCTGCCGGTGGGCGTCCGCAGTTCCGGGTAGCGACCGAGGCCCTTGACGCCAAGCACCACGGCGATGCCGGCCGGAAAACCGCTCAGCACGCAGGCGAAGAGTGCAGCGCGCTCCAGCAGGCCGATCCAGTATCCGCCCATCAACTGCTCCTCTGCTGCCTGCAGACCGGGAAGGGCTATCGCCCGTCGCGGCGGAGCAACGGACGGTGGTTCGCCGCCCACCGTCAGCTCCAACTCGGGTTCACCGGATGCAGAAGTTTCACGGTTCTCTATCCGGACCAGGAGCCGTCGCACGACGGGCGTCCCAGCAAAGACCGCAAGGGCGAAGCAGGCAGCCACGATGCACGCCTGCGCCACGAACACCCACACGTTGCCCACCTCCTCCTCGAGTGCACAACTCTGTCACGCCGCGCCGACAACGGGGCGAACACACGCCCACAGACCGTGTCCGGCGCTCACGCTGGCGATGACAGGGCTGGTCCCACCGGGTGCGCGAGCAGTTGGCTCGGACAGCTTCACAGAGACCCACCACGATCGATTGGCCGCACCACTTCGCTTCGGCGGAAATTTTGTGAAAAGAAGTCTGCAGAAATAGCTCACGTGTTCAAAAATGTCAGTGGTGTTCCGTAGAGTTTTTTCATGGAGCAGATGAGGCGGACCACGGCGGAGGCACTGACTGTGCTGGACGCCGTGTTGTCCTCGATCGACCACGACGAGCGTGCCCTGTTGAGCGCTCCCGAGCGTGTGCTGCTCATGGGCCGGGCCAGAAAGGTCCAGGACCGGTTCACGGCTTTGGCGTGTGTGCTCACCGATGAGGCGTCGCACAGCTCCGTGGCTGCGACGGGGACCCCGATCACCTCTTTGATTGGGTTGGATGAGGGCCAGGACTCCAGTGATGCGGCACGGCAGGTGTTCCAGGCACGCGACCTGGCAA
>JBDSRF010000190.1:0-1752 GCA_039929445.1 Arachnia sp.
GCTACAAGGCCAACAACGCGCTGGGCTGGGAGATTGCCAACTACTTCCGGCAGAACGCCAGCGAGTTCGGCATCAGCTACATCATCTTCGACCAGAAGATCTGGTCCGTGGCCCGCAACAGGGAGGGGTGGCGTTCGATGGCTGACCGTGGGGGCGACACCGCCAACCACGTCGACCACGTCCACGTGAACACCTACGACGCCTGAGCCCCACCGTCGCCTGAAACGGCTGCTGCCCCCCACCTGGAAAGGGTGGGGGGCAGCAGTCGTTTGCCTTGTTTTGTTGCCTGAGTGCCGTCCGTGAGGCACGAGTGCGCGTTGTATCGAAGGGCTTGTGGGGGGCAGGGGTGCCCGTCGATGGCGCCCTGCCCGGTGGTTGCGTTGTTTTGTTCCCTGAGTGCCGTCCGTGAGGCACGAGCGGGCGGTGTATCGAAGGGCTCGTGAGATACGGGCTTTCCTGCGTTGCGCCGTG
Source organism: Arachnia sp. (assembly GCA_039929445.1). Lineage (GTDB taxonomy): Bacteria > Actinomycetota > Actinomycetes > Propionibacteriales > Propionibacteriaceae > Arachnia. The sequence goes on from JBDSRF010000190.1 coordinate 472, forward strand.
AACATGCATCCGCATCCCCCCGGCCAGCACCCGGCTCCCGCGCCCCCACTGTGACTCGATTGATACGGCTCTGCCCCCACCCAGAACTGGGTGGGGGCAGAAGTCGTTTCTGGCTGTGGTATCGGGTAATGGTCAGTCGGAGAAGTGGACGACGTTGTTGAAGACCCACTTCTCCGAGTCGCGGAACCGCCGGTTGCCGGTGGAGTCGAGGTAGGACTCGATCACCGTCGTCCGGATGAACGCGCGGCAGGCGTCCGGGCCGGTCCAGGTGTCGGCGCAGGACGTCTTCCAGTCGCGTCCCTGCGACTCGAACTCGCCGTGCGTGGCCAGGGGGTTGCCCACCCAGTCGGCGCGGGTAGAGGGCAGGTAGGTGAGGTTGTTGAAGTTCCAGGCGTTGGTCTGCACGAACTTCCCGTTGACCCGGGAGACCTGGGTGGACCAGATCTTGGCCGTGCACCGGTCGATGGTCTTGGAGTACGGCTCGCAGCGGGTCTGCCACTTGCGCCCGTTGACGGTGTGGTCGCCGGCCGTGGTGTAGATGTTCACGGGGCCGACGGTGCTGGGGGTGCGGCCCTCCATGGACGTCACCATCTCCTCCACCACGGGGCGCCAGTACTCGTAGTAGTAGCGATACTTGGCGGCGGGAACCTGCACGTTGGCGGCCACCTGCCACATCTCGTCGGTGCGCCAGTTCTTCTTCTGGAACACGCCGGGGATGATGTAGCCGACGCGGCCTGCAGCGCCCGGTGCGGACACTGCCACGCGGTGGCCCTCGATGAAGGTTCGGGTGGCGTAGGGGATGTCGTTGAGGATCCTGATGTTCTGAGCCTGGGTCTTGCCGTCGGCGTACCAGCCGACCAGCGAGCGCTGCTGGAACGGGCCCACGTCGTTGTTGCTGTCCGGCGACTGGGTGCGGGGGTTGGTGAAGAAGGTGGACTCCTGCGCCATGGTCATCAGGGAGATGACGATGAGCCGGTCCTTGTCGCGGTCGGACACGCCGGACCACTTGGCGGCCCGGATGGTGTCGATGACGACGCCGGAGTTGCGCTGCATCTGCGGCGTGATGGTCACCCAGACGCCGTTGGATTTCTGGAGTCGCATGCTGCCGGCGGCGAGTGGAGCGTTGGCGTCGGTGACGGCTCCACCGTCCTGGGAAATGGGGTCGGCCTTCGCGGTGGGGGCAGCTGTCATCAATGACAGAGCCGTCAGTGCCGCGAGGGGAATAACGAGAAGGTTTCGGAGGGGGGATCGTAGCTTCACGCCGACACTGTGGCACCTATT
>JBDSRF010000191.1:0-25175 GCA_039929445.1 Arachnia sp.
GGGGACCTGGGGCCCATCACGCCGGGCCGTCTCACCGTCCAACTCGGCCACGACCCCCAGCAGCGACGCGACCACTGGGGCTGGAACTGGAACGTGGTCAAGACGGTGTGCGAGTTCCTGTTCTTCAGCGGCCAGATCGTGGCCGCGGAACGGACCCCGCAGTTCGAACGGGTCTTCGACCTTCCCGAGCGGGTGTTGCCGCCACGCGTGGTGGATGCCCCCACACCGTGCGTGGAGGACGCCCACCGCCAGCTCGTGGGGATCGCCGCCAGGGCCCACGGGATCGCGACGGTGAGGTGCCTTGCCGACTACTGGCGACTCCGGGCAGCGCCCACGCGCCGGGCCGTGGAGAAGCTGGTCGAGGAGGGGACCCTCGTCCCGGTGGATGTGGAGGGCACCGCCGCCTACCTCCACGCCGAGGCGGCGGTGCCGCGCACCGTGCGCGCCCGGGCCCTTCTCAGCCCGTTCGACCCCCTGGTCTGGGAGCGCAACCGTGCGCTCTGGCTGTTCGACTTCCACTACAGGATCGGCATCTACACCCCGGCCGAGCAGCGGGTGCACGGCTACTACGTCCTGCCCTTCCTGCTCGGCAGTGACCTCGTGGGGCGCGTCGACCTCAAGGCCGACCGCGCATCGGGGCGGCTCCTGGTCCAGTCGGCTTGGCAGGAGCCGGAGGCACCCGCCTGCACGGCCCGCGAACTCGCGGGTGAGTTGCGCTCCATAGCGGACTGGCTCCACCTCGGCGACGTGGTGGTGCAGGACAAAGGGGATCTGGCAAGGGAACTTGCCGCTGTTTGTTGACAATGGGAGGGGGCGCCCACGGTAACGGATTGGTAACGGAAGTGCTGACGGGTTCACCATTGATCCACCGTTTCCGTATGGTCGAAGGGTCATCCGCTGCGCCTGAGGGCATTTGTCCTGCCTCGACGCACCTGTACACGACCTGCGTGGTGGTGGATTTCTGAGGTGGGAGAGGCCCGCCCCGATACCCAAGGAGTGACCCCCATGAAGCCCTTCCGACTCCATGCTCGCGCAGCAGCAACAGCCCTGGTCTGCGCCCTTGCGCTCACAGCCTGCTCGGGTTCGGGCGGCGGCGGCGACGGCGACGCTGGCCCTGCCGGTGCTCAACTCGTCAAGGACGGCGAACTCGTCGTCGCCATGAGCGGAGAGTTCCGGCCGTTCAGTTACTTCGAGGACGGCGACAAGCTCACCGGCTTCGACTACGACATCGCAGCCGCCATCGCCAAGGAAATGGGTCTGACGCTCAAGACCGAGACGGCGGCCTTCGCCTCACTGATCGCTGGCCTGCAGGCCCATCGCTACGACGCGCTCATCGCGTCGATGACGCCCACGGACGAGCGCAAGAAGGTGGTGGACTTCACCGAGTCCTACTACACCGACGGCGCCCAGTACTTCGTCAAGAAGGAGTCGGACTGCAAGGCGTTCGACATCGAGGCCACCGTCAAGGTGGGCGTCGCGAACGGCACCACCTACGACAAGTACCTCAAGGATGAGGGCTTCAAGGGCGAGGTTGTCAGCTTCGAGTCCGACATCACTGCACTCGAGGACACCGAGGCCGGCCGGCTCGACGGCACCATCACCGGGCTGCTCGTGGGGCTCTTCCAGATCCAGGATGCCAAGCGCGACCTGCGCGCCTGCGGCGAACCGCTGTTCACGGACAGCCCGGCCATCGCTGTCTCCAAGGACAACCCGCTGAAGGCTGACATTGACAAGGCGCTGAAGACCATCAAGGACAACGGGACCTACGCCGAGATCAGCAACAAGTGGTTCGGTGAGGACATTTCATAGTGGACTTCTTCGGGATGTTCATCAAGTACGCCCCGATCTTCATCCAGGCCACTGGGGTCACGCTCTCGCTGACTGCCGTGGCCCTGCTGTTCGCCTTCGTGATGGGCTCGGGGGTCGCGGCCATGGCGATGAGCGGGATCGCACCCCTGAAATGGCTGGCCTCCGGGTTCATCGGCCTGATCCGGGGCACGCCGCTGATCGCCCAGCTGTTCCTGCTCTACTTCGGCCTGACCAGCATCGTGGTGCTGGACGCGTTCTGGGCGGGGGCCATCGCTCTGGGGGTGCACAACTCCGCCTACATTGCGGAGATCATCCGGTCGGGCTTCCAGTCGGTCCCCAAGGGACTCGTGGAGGCCGCGCGGTCCTTGGGAATGTCGCGCGAGCGGACATTGCGACGTGTCCAGGCACCCCTGGCCTTCCGCGCCATCCTTCCGGTGCTGGGCAGCCAGTTCATCATCGCCGTCAAGGACTCGTCCCTGGTGGCGTTCATCGGACTCACTGAACTGTTCCGCGTCGCCCAGAACACCGCGGCGACCACTTACCAGCCCCTGACCACCTACGCGATCGTCTCCGTGTACTACCTGGCGATCGTGCTCGTGCTCACCGCCGTGGTGAACCGCCTGGAGAAGCGCCTGGGCCGATACAAGTCGTGAGGTGACCATGCCTGATTCAGAAGAAGAACGTGACGCGGCCGCACAGGATCGCTTCCTTGCCGGTGATGGCAACAAGGGCGAGCCCATCGTGCAGTTGCGCGGCGTGACCAAGAAGTTCGGGGAGACCGTCGTCTTCTCCGACGTCGACCTGGACGTGGGTGTCAGCGAGGTGGTGGTCCTCATCGGCCCCTCCGGTGCCGGCAAGTCCACCCTCCTGAGGTGCGTCAACGGTCTCGAGCAGATCACCTCCGGCGAGATCGTCGTGGCGGGGCAGACGCTCCGCTACGACCAGAAGCACCTGAACCGCATCCGGTCCCGGATCGGCATGGTGTTCCAGTCGTTCAACCTGTTCCCGCACATGAGCGTCACGGAGAACATCGCCGTCGCTCAGCGCGATGTGTTGGGCCGGGACAAGGACGAGGCCATCCAGAAGGCGCGCGGTCTGCTGGACCGGGTGGGGCTGGCCCACAAGGCCGACGCCTACCCGGGCAGCCTCTCCGGTGGCCAGCAGCAGCGTGTTGCCATCGCCCGGGCCCTGGCCATGGACCCGGCCGTGATGCTCTTCGACGAGCCCACCTCCGCGCTCGACCCGGAGCTCGTGGGGGAGGTGCTGGCCGTCATGAAGGACCTGGCCGAGGAGGGCATGACCATGATGTGCGTCACGCACGAGATGCGCTTCGCCCGCCGCGTCGCGGACCGCGTGGTGCTCATCGCGGACAAGGGCATCGCGGAGCAGGGCCCGCCCGACCAGGTGCTGGACCACCCCACCACCCAACGCGCCCAGGACTTCCTCTCGGAGCTCTCCGACCACTGACACACAATCGAAACGACCCTGCCGATCCGTGGATCGGCAGGGTCGCTTCGCGTACGGGTGTCGGCTACCGGGTTGCGGGTTGCGGGCGCCGGCCGGCGTGCACGTCGAGGTCGAGCAGCAGCACTGTGGACAGGTCGTTGGCGGCGGCCCGCAGCTGGGTGACGTCCACGGCCTCGAAGTTGTCGGTGACGGCGTCCTCATAGCCGGACAGCACGTCGGTGCGTTCCCGGCCCTCGGCCACCCTCACGGCAATGTCCTGCCGGATGCCGTCGCTCAGGACGCCGCCCTTGCGGGAGGCGAGAGCGGCCAGGGTGGCGGCGTACTTCTCCGCCTCTGCAACGTCTGCGGGATCCTCCGACGACAACATGACGGCCGTGCGTTCCAACACTGCCTGTCCGTGCTCCAGTTTGCCCTCACCGATCTCGGTGATGGCGCGGCGCAGCAGTTCCCTCTCGGGGCGCTGGGACTCGCGCACCATGAGGTGCATCTGCAACGCCAGCACCCGTTCGCGGGTCCGCGCGCCCTCGTCGTCGTAGTGGTTCAGGCTTGGCACCACTTCGCCGCGACCGCTGCTCTGGGACATGGTGTCGAGGAACTCGCGACGCGCCTCCTCCGGGGTGGAGACGGTGTCACGCAGCGGCATGGCCTTGATGGCCAGGGTGGCGAAGAACGAGACCACAAGGATCGGGAGGATCGCGAGGAAGACGATGTGCAGCCTGTCGGCCAGTCCGTGACGGATGGCGTCGGCCACGGCCGGCGGTAGACCTGCCGTCGCGGACGGGTCCAGGACGTCACCGACGCCGATGGTGTTGACGCGGTCGCCCAACTGCTCAGCCACGTCGGGGGTGAGGTGTGAGGTGATGGCCTTGGCCAGCCCGCCCGTCATGAGGGAGCCGAAGACGGCGATGCCGACCGTGGCTCCCACGTTTCGGAAGAACTGGGTGGAGGCGGTCGCAATGCCGAGGTCGCGGCGGGCCACGGCGTTCTGCACCACGAGGGTGTACTGCTGCATGGATGCGCCCAGGCCGATGCCCAGCACCACCATGGCGAGGCTCAGCTGCGTCCGGGTGGATTCCGCATCGAGGCGGCTCATGAGCCACACACCGGCGAACATCGTGACCACGCCCATCAGCATGATCTCCTTGTAGCGCCCGGTGCGCGTGATGAGCAGGCCCGCACCGATGCCGACGAGGATGAACCCGATCATCAGCGGCAGCAGGATCAGCCCGGAGTCCGTGGCGCTGACCCCGAGGACGCCCTGTGCGTAGACGGGGATGTAAATGGTGGCACCGAACATGACCATGGAGACCGAGAAGGCGGCGACGTTCGCGGCCGTGAACACCGAGTTGCGGAACAGGCGCAGGGGGAGCAGGGGCTCCTCGGCGCGCCGTTCGGCGAAGACGAAGGCCACGAGGCCGAGCCCGCCCAGGACGAACAGGGAAATGATGAGCGAGGAGTTCCACGCATAGGTGGTGCCACCCCAGGAGGTGGCCAGCAGGAGCATCACGAGCGATGGGGCGAGCGTCACGATGCCCCACACGTCGATCTTGGCCTCGCGCTGCACGTGCGGGAGCTTCAGGAAGCGGATCACGAAGAACAGGGCCACGATGCCGAGCGGAATGGTGGCGAAGAAGTTCCAGCGCCAGCCGAGGTTGTCGGTGATGAGGCCACCGGCAAGCGGTCCCGCCACGGACGTGACGCCGAAGACGGCGCCCATGAAGCCCTGGTACTTGCCGCGCTGACGCGGCGGAATGATGTCGCCGATGATCGTCTGCGACAGGGGCATGATCGTGCCCATGCCGAGGCCCTGGATGGCGCGTCCGGCCACGAGCATCTCGAAGCTGACGCTGAACCCGCTCACGATCGAGCCGAGCATGAAGACGGCGAGGCCACCGATGTAGAACAGGCGCCGGCCGTACAGGTCGGACAGTTTGCCCATGATGGGGACACTGACGGCGGATGTCAGCATGGCGGCCGTCGCCACCCAGGAGTAGTGGTCGATCCCGCCGAGGTCGGCGACGATGCGTGGCATGGCGGGGCCGACGATCGTCTGGCTCACGGATGCCACGAGCATGCCGATCATGAGGCCAATGAAGACCTGCCGGTCCTGCGGTGAGAGTTTGTACGCCGTACGGGGCGCGGTGGGGGTCTTGGTCATGCGTTCTCCAGGCTGTCGTTCAATCGGCTGAGCAGGCGGGCGAGCTCGCTCTTGTCGTCGGGGGTCCACTCGCCCAGTGATTCGGTGATGAGTCGTACGCGTCGGGCGCGCTCCCCGGTCAGGGCGGCGCGTCCGGCGCTGCTCAGGGAGAGGAGGTGTGCGCGGCCGTCCTGCGGGTCGGGGTGGCGCTCAAGCAGGCCACCGTCGCAGAGATGGGTCACGCGGCGGCTCATGGTGGAGACGTCGAACCCGCGCATGGCGGCCAGGTCGCTGAGGCGAGTGCCCACGGGGCACGCCCCGGAGGCGAGCGTCACCAGTGTCGAGAAGTCCTGATTGTCCATGCCCTGGTCGGCACGTTTCGCCAGTGCCCGACCCAGGTTCGCGAACAGTCTCGCCAACTCATCGGTTAGTTGCATGCTGCAAGCATATACTTTTAGGGAGCGCCCCCCCAATCCTGATTGCGCTGCGCTCAATCGAGCAGGTGCTGGATCCGGACCTCGTAGGGGTCCAGCCGCGCGGCGTCGCCGCTCCCCGTCGCCAGAACTGTGCGCATCAACTCATCGCGGTGGGGGCGGTGCAGGTGCCCTCCGGAGAGGTTGACCTCGACGAGCCATGCGTCGCCGTCCAGCTCACGGCGCCAGGCGAAGTAGTCACGGCGATGGGCGTCGACGAAGTGGACATCGCCGAGCCTGAGTGCCGGGTGCTGCCGGCGCAGTTCGATGAGGCGGCGGTAGAAGTTCAGCACCGAGTCGGGGTTCTCCCTCTGCTCGGCCACGGTGTACCCCGTGGAGTGCTCGTGGAAGCCGATCCACGGCTCGCCCGTGGTGAAGCCGTGGGACGCGGAGTCGTCCCAGCGCATGGGTGTACGGGCGTGGTCGCGGGAACCGGCCAACACCGCCTGGATGCTTTGGGGGTCCTCCTGCAACGCCAGGATATTGAGGGTCTCGATGTCCCGGAAGGACGAGGCGTCGGGGAAGTCCTGGTTGACCGCCGCGATCTCCTGCCCCTGGTAGATGAACGGGGTGCCCCGGGAGAGCATCTGGATGGCAGCAAGTGCCTTGCCCAGGTCCGAGCGGTGGCGGAGGTCGGGATCCACCTTCGAGATCATGCGCGGGTTGTCATGGTTCTCCCAGAACAGGCTCACCCAGTCGCCGGAACCCAGACGCGACTCCCGGTCCACCATCTGGCTCTTCAGTTTGTTGAGGTCATAGCGGTAGTCGTCCCACCGCGTCTTGCCGGGGCTGTCCAGCAGGTCGAAGCCGAACAGGAGGTCCAGTTCATGACGGTCCTCGCCCGTGAGCAGTCGACCCATCTCGATGCCGATGCCGGGTGTTTCCCCGATCATGACGGCGACGGCGTCGCACCCCGGGCCGCCCTCCACCCGGCTGTCGCGTCGGGTGAACCCCTCTCGCCGCAGCTCGGCAAGGTAGCGGTGCAGGTTGGGCCCGTGGAAGTAGTGCTCCACGCCCGGGTAGTGCATGAGGCGCCCGACGAGTTCGTTGCCGTCCGGCAGTCCCGGGCGCTTGGAGATGAAGTTGATGACGTCGAGGCGGAAACCGTCGATGCCGCGGGCAAGCCACCACTGCACGATGTCGGCCACCTCGCGCCGCACCTCCGGGTTGTCCCAGTTGAGGTCCACCTGTCCGGGGGCGAACAGGTGCAGCACCCATCGCTTGGCGTCCTCCAGCCATCGCCAGGCGGGGCCGGAGAAGTAGGAGGCCCAGTTGTTGGGGAGGGTGCCCGGGGTTCCCTTGCGCAGCATGTAATACTCGCCGAACGGTCCGTCCGGGTCCAGGCGTGCGGCCTTGAACCACGCGTGCTGGTCCGAGGTGTGGTTGACCACGAGGTCCAGGATGATGCGCATCCCACGCTCATGGCACGCGCTGATGAGCTCGTCGACGTCCTCCTGGGTTCCCATCTCCGTCATCACGGCCCGGTAGTCGGAGATGTCGTACCCGTTGTCCTCGTTGGGGGAGGCGAAGATGGGGGAGAGCCACAGGCAGTCCACCCCCAGATCGACGAGGTGGTCGAGGTGGTTGATGATGCCCCGCAGGTCACCGACGCCGTCACCGTCGGAGTCCGCGAACGAGCGTGGGTAGACCTGGTAGAACACCGCCTCCTTCCACCATTGCGGAACCACGGGGCCGCTGGCATGGGCGGGGGAGTCGGAGACATCGTTGAGGAGTTGCAGCAGCGTGTCCAGGAACCCCGGCCCCAGCACGCGCCCGCCGAGGCGCTCGATGAGGCCGAGCGGGACCCTCCGGATGACGGGGTTGTCCACCCATTTCCTGGAGTGGTCCATCTGCAACAAGATCTTGTCGATCACGTCGCGCCCCAGCGGGTGGGCGTAAAGGTCCCCCATGGTCGAGCGACGGTTCAGGAAGTGACCGGACCGCCCGCGCTCTCGCTGCATCACGACGAACCCTCCCTCTTGCGCAGGTCCGAGACGATGACGGCGTAGCGCTCCTCGTCCAGTGTGTACCCGCGCCGCAACACCACCCAGCTGATGATCACGAGCAGGAGCGGCACCAGCATCATGACCACCTTGAACCACACCACGCCCGAAGCCGTGAGGTCGGATGCCTGCTGCGCGCGGCTGATACCGGAGACGAGCAGGGCGATCCCCACCAGGCCGGTGCCCAGCGCGTTGGACGCCTTGTAGATGAATGGCTGCAGGGCGAAGGTGACTGATTCGTTGCGTCGGCCCAGCTTCCACTCCCCGTACTCCACACAGTCGGCGATGAACAGCAGCATCAGGAGCTGGATGAACGCCTGCCCCGCGAACAGCAGCACACCGGCGACGGCAATGAGCAGCATCGAGGACCCCGCCAGCGCGAAGACCGCCAGCCCCGTGGCGCACATCACCGACGCCAGCCCGTGGATCTGGCGCCGCTTGAGCCGCTTGGAGACGAGCGGGAAGATCGCCAGGCCCGTGAGCTGCGCCACCCCCAGGATGAGGGCGAAGAAGGGATACATCCCCTCGTCGCCGTAGACGTACTTGAAGTAGTAGATGCCGAGGCTGGTGGTGGCGGTGTAGCCCGCCATGAACAGCAGCATGGCGCCGGTGACCCACATCAGTTGGTCGTTGCGGGTGATGACGGCGAACAGTTCCCTCAGCGGTGTGCGGGCGGCGGGGGCCACCACTCGCTGGCGCGTGAAGATCAGGGTCAGCGACTGGAATGCCAGCATCAGCGACACGAGTATCAGTGCAAAGACGAACCATGCCCGTTGCTCGCTGCCCAGCAGCGTGGTGAGCAGACCAGTGATGGGGATGACGCCCACGACGACGCTGAACAGGCCGACGTTGGCGGCGATGCGCGCCACCACGCCGATGGCCTCCCGCTCCTTCAGGCCCCGCGACAGGGACGGCAGCATGCCGTAGAAGGAGATGTCGTTGATGGTGTAGCTGATTCCCCACATGAGGTAGGCCACGGCGAACAACAGCAGGAAAATGGGACCCCCCACCCCCTTGTTGACGAAGAGCAGGAGGGTCGCCGTCGCCCACAGGACCGCGCCGACGGCGATCCACGGCTTGAACTTCCCCCATCGGGAACGGGTGTTGTCCACGACGACGCCCATCACCGGGTCGTTCAGCGCGTCGAAGATGCGCATCACCACGATGATGACGGTCACGGCCACCAACGTGGCCGACGAGATGTTGACCACCTCCGTGAGGTAGAACACCAGGTACAGGCTGACCAGCGCGGCCGACATGTCCCGGCCGATGGTGCCCAGACCGAAGCTCAGCCTGTTGCGCCACCGATCCGGCGCGGTCGAATCGCCCGCTGACGTCGGGTCCCCCCCGAGACCATTCATGGGCGCCAGTGTTGCATGTCTGCAGACCGGTGCCATGGGAGTTCGTGATTCACGCCCGGACCGTCGTGCACAGAATCCCGAGGGAGGTCCGGGGGGTTGCGCCGAGGGCAATAATGGGATGACGAGCGCATGAGCGCGCCGCGGTACATGACGAAGGAGTCGGTATGAGCGAAGTGCAGGACCTTCCGGACGAGGGGTCGGAGAATCCCGGAGGTTTGGGGGGACAGGTGGCCGAAGAGGTACCCGAGGAGGGCTCGAGCAACCCGGGCCCCAACCTGGGGGACGTGGTTGAGGAGGTCCCCGCGGACGGGTCGGAGAACCCCGGCCCCAACCTGGGAGGTATTCCGGAGGAGATCCCCGAGGAGGGGTCCCAGAACCCGGGCCCCGAGATCGTCTGAGTCACCACATTGTCGGAAATCACACCACTGAGGAAGGATTCACCATGAGTGACAAACAGCAGAATCCCCGCCACGGATCAGAGAACCCTGGTGGGCATCCAAGGGACGTGCCGGAGGAAATTCCACCGCTCGGCACCCTGAACCCGGGAGGACATCCCGACGGCGTCGTTGAGGAGCGACCGCACCGGGGATCGCAGAACCCCGGCGGCCACTTGGCCGACGAACCCGAGGAAGTGCCCGGCGAGGGGTCGGACAACCCGGGACCAGAGCTGGTCTGATCTGGGGCAGCTCCTACTGGTCCGCGGCGGCGACGCGCCGTTCGTGGTCCAGCAGGAGTTGCTTGGTCTCGGCGCCACCGGCGTATCCGATCAGAAGTCCCGAGGACCCCACCAAGCGGTGGCAGGGAACGATGATGCTGAGCGGGTTACGGCCGGTGGCGCCACCGACGGCGCGGCTGGCGGTGGGGCGACCCAGTGACGCGGCCAGTTCCCCGTAGCTGGTCGTCTGCGCGTAGGGGATCTCCATCAGGGCCTCCCACACCATCTTCTGGAAGGTGGTCCCGCCGGGCGCCAGCGGGAGTGTGAAGTCGCGTCGCGCGCCAGAGAAGTACTCATCCAGTTGCGCCACCACCTCAGCGCCCGCCGTGTCGTCACGGGTCCCCATCGCTGATGCGGTGGGCATGTGTTTCTGGTCGAGCCGGTACAGCCCGGTGAGCGCGTCGTCGTCGAGGACAAGGACGTAGTCACCGACGGGGGTGGTGTGGAAACGATGCCTCATGTTCGTCCCTTCCTTGCTGGTTGTCCGGCCCCGCGGCCGTGGTCGGGCTGACGTGGATAAGCTGACCCGAACATGACAGGGGAGTCCATGATCGAACACATTGCCGTGCGGATGCGAGCCACCATCGCCGAACATCCCCACAACACTGCCACGCGCATCCGCGTCGACGACGACTGGCGCACACAGACGTTCGCCCAGTTCGGGGAGCGCATCGACAAGGTTGCCCAAGGGCTGCTGAACATCGGCATCCAGGCGGGCGACCGGGTGGGCCTGTTCGCCAACAACTGTCCCGAATGGTCGGAGATCGACTTCGGTGTGGCGACGGTGCGGGGTGTCCTGGTGCCGTTGTACGCCACGTCCACCCCCACGCAGATCAAGCACATCGTCGGCGACTCCGAGCTGCGCATTATTTTCGTGGGCAACCGGAGCGAATGCGAGCGCGTGCTCTCGGTGAAGGCAGAGCTGCCGAGCCTCGAGACCATCGTCATCATCAAGCCCTTCGACGACCTGCCCGAGGGTGTCGTCGCCCTCGCCGATTTCCTCTCGAGCCCGGACGACGCAGCGCTGTCGGGGCGGCTCGCCGAGGCGGCCGGTGAGGACCTGGCCTCCATCATCTACACCTCCGGGACCACTGGTGACCCCAAGGGTGTCATGTTGGAGCACAAGGCGCTGGTGCGGCAGAAGGAGGCCATCGAGAAGTTCTTCGAGTTCGGCCCCACCGACCACTCGCTGGCCTTCCTCCCGCTGTCCCACACCCTGGAGCGCGCCTGGACCACCGTCGTGCTGCTGAAGGGCTGCATGAACACCTACGTGGAGAACGCCCGCACCGTGGCGGAGCAGATGGTGCTGGCCAAGCCGACGCTGCTGGTGAGCGTGCCCAAGCTGTACGAGACGGTGTACTCGACGGCGCACGCCAAGGTGGCGTCGTCGGCGTTGAAGCGTCACATCTTCACCTGGGCGCTCCAGGTGGGTGCACGCAACCAGCACTCGTTCCGCAAGGGGCGCAAACCCAGCCTGTGGTGGCGCGCCCAACTGCCTCTGGCGGACAAGCTCGTCCACTCCAACGTCCGTGCCGCCATGGGTGGCACCAAGACGGTCCTGGCCTGCGGCGGTGCGCCCATCCGCAAGGAGATCGAGGAGTTCTTCTCCTCCATCGGCATGCCCATCTACACCGGCTACGGCCTCACGGAGGCGTCGCCGCTGGTGAGCTTCAACTCTCCGGGCGGGTTCAAGTTCGGCACCGCGGGCAAGGTCATCGTCGGGGGCGAACTGAGGGTGGGTGAGCTCGGGGAGATCCTGTACAAGGGCCCCAACGTCATGGCCGGCTACTGGCACAACGACGAGGCCACGGCTGAGGCGATCCAGGACGGCTGGCTCCACACCGGGGACATCGGGTACGTGGACACCGACGGCTACCTGGTCATCACGGACCGGCTGAAGGACATCATCGTCACCCTCGGCGGGAAGAACGTTGCGCCGCAGCCCATCGAGGGTCTGATCCTGGCCGACCCCCTCTTCGAGCATGCGGTGCTGCTGGGCGACAACCGGCCCTACATCACGCTGCTGGTCAAACCAGCCCTCCCGCAGGTGGAGGAGCTGGGGAGGATGAAGCAGTGGCCCGGGGATGTGGCGGACTGGCTCGCCAGCAACGAACTCCGTGACGAGGTCAAGCGTCGCGTCGCCGAGTTGACGGCCATGCTGCCCAGCCAGGAGCGCCCGCGCGAGACGGCGGTCATGGACGACGAGCTCACCATGGACAACGGAATGCTGACGCCCACGCTGAAGGTGCGGCGCCGCCAGGTGGAGGAGCGGTTCAAGGCCCTGATCGAGGACATGTACGCACGCCTCGATCGCCTCCGCTCCGACCGCTGAGCCCGGCAGTGGCGAACCGGCGGATCTGGTGGGCCACCTGGCCGGGCGCGTTGGGGGTGGGGCTGCTCTCGCTGCTGATGGTGCTGGCCGGGGCTGTCCCACTGGCACTGTTCGCACTGCTGGCGACCTCTGACCCCTCCGGTACCGACGCGACGGTGGTGGAGGCGCCCGGAATCGGGTTGCGGGTGCTGTGGATGGTGCTTGCCGTGGTGTCGTTGGTGCTGCCGGTCGTGGTGGTGGTGCTGGCCCGCAGGAGGTGGCTCGGCTGGATGCTGGCCGCCCTGGTGGGCAGTGGAGCTGTCCTGGCGTCGGGGCTGGGAATGATGGGAATCCTCTGACCAAAGAGGCCACCCTTTGCGTGCGGCGCCGTCGCGGGGCACGATTGCCGCTATGGGACTCATGGATTTCCTCAGCAAACGCATGCCGGGTCTGAGCGTCGACGAAACATTGATGGCACTCAGCAAGGGGGCGGTGCTGATCGACGTCCGCACCAAGGCCGAGTACGAGAACGGCCACGCCCCCGGCGCACGACCCGTAGACCCGAAGGCGCTGCACGACGATCCTGATCTGGCCATTCACGGCGATGACCCGCTCGCCGAGCGCGATGCAGCGATCATCGTCATGTGCGACAACGGACTGCGGTCATCGGTGGCGGCCGCAGAACTGCGCGGCAAGGGGATGCTGGCCGAGTCCGTGGCCGGCGGCCTGTTCGCCTGGATCCGCGACGGCAACCCGGCCATCCCCGGCCCGTACCGCCGCCGATGAAGTGGCTGGTCCCGGCCGCTGCCGGAGCAGGTCTCGCTGTTGCGCTGGGCTCCTACCTAGTGGGGCGCCGGGTCATCGACACCAACGTGAGCGACTACGCCGCCCACTGGGGCACTCGGCCCGACAGCTTCCCCGACGGTGTCCTGCACTACGTCGCCCTCGGCGACTCCGCCGCCCAGGGGGTGGGCGCCTCCCGTGTGGGGGCCTCGTACGTGTCGATCGTCGCAGCCCGCCTGGCCGAGGCGACGGGCCGCGACGTGGCCGTCACGAACCTGTCCGTCTCTGGTGCAGTGAGCGACGACGTGGTGGCGAAGCAGTTGCCGCAACTGGGGGACCTGCCGTTCACCCCCGACATCGTCACCATGGACATCGGCGCCAACGACGTGGTGTTCCCCGGGCATGACACGTCGACGTTCACCCGGTCCATGCGCGTCATCGTGGAGGCGCTGCCCGCTGGAAGCTTCGTGGCGGATGTGCCGTGGTTCATGATCCCCGGCCTGGACAAGCAGTCGCGGCACATGGCCGAGGCCGCGGCCGCTCTGGTGGCTGACTCCGGCCACCACCTGGTGGCCATCCATGAAGCGTCCCGTGCCGTCGGCCGGTTCGGCTATTTCGGCTACACGGCCAAGGACCTGTTCCACCCCAACGACAGGGGCTACGCGAGTTGGGCGGGAGCGTTCTGGGATGCAATCGCGGCGTCCGGCCGCCTGGAGGAACTCACCACTACCCCGTCACGCCAGGGCAGCCCGGACACGCGCTGAGGCCGGCGAGCCTGCGGAGGCTTCCGGCGGGCCTGCCTGCAGGGCCCGCTTTCGCTCGGAGGGCCCCACTCCGGTAGAGTCGGGCGTCGGTCGGCATTCAGCTGGCCACGCACTCCTGCCGCGGGACATCCTCGCGGCCGTCAGTCCACAGGAGGTTGTGCCAAAGCATGCGTAAATACGAAGTCATGGTCATCATCGACTCCGACGTTGATGAGCGTCAGGTTCCGGCTCTGGTCGAGAAGCACCTCGGCGTCATCACCAAGGGTGGTGGCACCATCGAGAGCAATGAGCTCTGGGGCCGTCGCCGTCTCGCCTACGACATCAACAAGAAGTCCGAAGGCATCTACGCCGTCCTCAGGATCACCGCCGAGCCGGCAGTTGTTCAGGAGATGGACCGCCTCATGGGCATCGACGAGGCCGTCGTGCGGACCAAGGTCCTGCGTATCGAGGAGCCCAAGAAGTCCAAGAACAAGGACAAGGACAAGGATTCCAAGGAATCCACGTCCGTCAAGTCCGAGGACTGAGTCCCCTTTCAACAAATCCAGTCGGGATTGATGATTCACTCGGGCTGACGCCCACAGTGCACGTCACCAATCCCAACGTCCGATCCCGGAGGAAACATGGCAGGCGAAACACAGATCACACTGGTCGGCAACCTCACCGCCGACCCCGAGCTGCGCTTCACTCCCAGCGGTGCAGCAGTCGCGAACTTCACTGTCGCGTCCACGCCCCGCATGTTTGACCGTCAGACCAATGAATGGAAAGACGGCGACGCCATGTTCATCAGCTGCTCGGTCTGGCGTCAGTACGCCGAGAACGTGGCGGAATCCCTGCAGAAGGGGTCCCGCGTCATTGTTCAGGGCCGGCTGAAGTCACGCAGCTACGAAACCCGCGAGGGTGAGAAGCGCACCGTGTTCGAAGTTGATGTCGAAGAGGTCGGTCCCGCCCTCCGCTACTCCACAGCCAAGCTCACACGGACCACCGCAGGTGGCCCCGGTGGCGGCGGCGGGGGCCAGTGGCAGGGCAACCAGAGCACTGGTGGCTCGGGCGGCGGCGCAGGGGGCCAGGATCCCTGGTCCAGCAGCAGCAGCAACAGCAGCAACAGCAGCAGCGGCGGCAACTCGCCGGCAGCTGGCAACCGCGGGGCAAGTGACCCGTGGGCGCAGAGCAATGCCGAAGAGCCCCCGTTCTGATCCACCACCACAACTGGTCCAACCGGGCCAGCTGGCACATTCCGTCTGACAAGGACGGGCTTCCATTGGGCGCCGCCGGCGCCTGCACCACAAGGAGAGCACCACAATGGCCGGTCCACAGCGCAAACCTGTGAACAAGAAAAAGATCATGCCGGTGAAGACGACTCGCGTCGCCAACGTCGACTACAAGGACACCAACCTTCTGAAGAAGTTCATTTCAGAACGTGGAAAGATTCGCGCCCGCCGCGTCACTGGCCTTTCGGTCCAGGACCAGCGCAAGGTCGCAATTGCCGTCAAGAACGCGCGTGAGGTTGCTCTG
Organism: Arachnia sp.; assembly: GCA_039929445.1. Lineage (GTDB taxonomy): Bacteria > Actinomycetota > Actinomycetes > Propionibacteriales > Propionibacteriaceae > Arachnia. The sequence goes on from JBDSRF010000191.1 coordinate 15,336, forward strand.
CTTCCTTACGCCTCAACCGCTCGCTGATTGGGGAGTGCATCATGAAGCTCATTCTCACCAGCACCGTTGACAAGATCGGCATCGCCGGCGACGTCGTCGAGGTCAAGGACGGCTACGGCCGTAACTTCCTCCTGCCCCAGGGCAAGGCGATCCGCTGGACCCGTGGCACCGAGAAGCAGATCGAGGGCATCAAGCGCTCCCGTGACGCACGCGAAATCCGGGGCGCGGATCACGCCGCCGAGATCCGTACCCAGATCGAGGGCCTGCAGATCAAGGTCCCGGCCCGCGTCTCCGATTCGGGTCACCTGTTCGGCTCCGTCACCACCAGCGACCTCGTCGTTGCCGTGAAGAAGGCCGGCGGCCCCGCCATCGACAAGCGGTCCGTCTCCTTCGCCAAGCCGGTGAAGTCGGTCGGTCAGCACACCGCTGCCATCAAGCTGCACAACGCGGTCACCGCGCACGTCCCCTTCGAGGTCGTCGCCAGCTGAGCGCACGCATCACCAGAAGGACCCCGGCCATGCGGCCGGGGTCCTTCTGCGTTGCGGGGAGTCCCTCAGCCTTTGGTGGCGCCCTGGGTCAGCCCTGCCACGATCCACCGACTGGCGAACGCGAACAGCACCATGGTGGGGATGATCGTCAGGACGGCGGCCGCGGACATGGGCCCCCACTCGATGTTGAAGCTCGAGATGAAGCCGTTCAGGGCCGTGGGGATGGTTTTGCGATCATCGGTGTTGATGAGCGTCACCGCGAGGAACAATTCGTTCCAGCTGTTCACGAAGTTGAAGATGAACGTGGCAATGATGCCGGGCGTCATCACCGGAACGATGACCCTCCACAGCGCCCCGAACCGGCTGGCCCCGTCCACCATGGCTGCCTCCTCGAGGCTGTCGGGGACGTTGTCGAAGAAGCCACGGAGCATGATGGAGGCGAACGGGATGGACATCGCGATGTAGACCAGTACGAGGCCGAACCGCTTGTCGACCAGCCCCAGGTTGGTGAACATCTGGTAGAGCGGCCCCAGTGCGATGAAGGCCGGGATCATCTGGGTGACGAGGAAGGCCATCATCACGGCACCCTTGCTGCGGAAGTGGAACCGCGACAAGACGTATGCACTCAGCAGCGCGATGGTGGTGGCCACGAACGCTGCAGATGCAGACACCACCAGGCTGTTGAGCAGGTAGGCGCCGAACTCGGACTTCTGGAAGAGGCTGGTGTAGTTGCTGAATGAGAACTCACGGGGCCAGTAGCGCACCGGGTATTCGGCAATCTGGTTGGCCGGTTTGAACGAGGTCAGCAGGATCCAGTACAGCGGGAACAACGAGATGAGGGCCCACACGCCCAGACCGGCCGCCCGCGGAATGCTCACCCACAGTGGGTCTTTCTGGATCATGGCTTCCGCTCCCTCGTGAGCAGCATGAGGTACACGCCGGTGAATATCACAAGGACACCCATGACAATGAATCCAAGTGCTGACGCCAACCCGTAGTCACCCTGCTGCGTGAACTGGATCATCCACGTGGTGGCGATCTGGGTCTGGTTGCCGGGACCGCCTCCGGTCATTCCATAGATGATGTCGGGGAAGTTGAAGATCCAGATCACCCTCAGCAGCACCGTCAGTACGAGAGTGGTGCGGATGGTGGGGATGGTGACCCTTATGAGGGTTCCCCAGCGGCCGGCCCCGTCGATGGCAGCGGCCTCGTGCAACTCGTGTGGTACCGATTGCAGCGCGGCGAGGATCATGATGGCGAAGAAGGCGACGCCGTACCAGACGTTGGCGACGATGACGGCGACGAGAGCGAGGTCAGGATTCGCCAACCAGGGGATGGGCCTGTCGCTGATGCCCGCCCTCATCAACATGTCGTTGAACACACCGAATTCCGAGTTGAACATCCAGCGGAAGAGGATGCCGATGAGGAAGCCGGACACGGCCCATGGGTAGAAGATCATTGCCTGGTAGACGCCGCGGAAGCGGAACTTCTTGCGCAACCCCAGTGCGAGCAGGAAGCCGATGAGGAACTGCAGCACCAGCGAGGCAACCACCCACACGAGCGAGTTGAGCATCACCTTGCCGAAGAGTGGGTTCGCGATCAGGGTCCTGAAGTTCTCCAGTCCGATGAACGGTGTGCTGGTCAGGTCGTACAGCGACCACCTGCGAAACGCCATCTGGCCACCCATCACCAGGGGGTAGTAGGTGAAGATGATGACGAAAATGAACGCGGGCGCCAGGTAGGCGAGGATCGTGAGGGACGTGCGTCTGGTGAACTGTCGCCGCCTGGGCGGGGGCACCCGGGCTGGGCGCCCCCGCCCGGCGATCTCGTCAGTGTGGGCTGACATTGGTCAGCCGTTCCACTTTTCGGTCCAGAACTTGTCCCAGCCCTTGAGCATGTCGGCCGTGGACATCTTGCCGAGCAGGACCTGCTGCAGGTCCGCCTCCGACTGCTGCATCCACTCGGTCCACCATGCGACGTCGCGGGGTTCCGTGACGCTGAGCCACGTCTCTGGGTGGGAGGTCATCTCGACGTAGGCCGCCCAGGGTCCGGTCTTGAAGAACTCGTCCTCACCGGCAGACTTCAGAATCGGCACCAGCGAGTTCTCCTTGGCGAACTTCGTGGAGATGTCCCCGGACAGCCACTCGACCAGTTTCACCGCCTCCGGCTTGTGCTTCGACGCCTCCGCCACACCCCAGCCGGCAGTGGCCATGGGCCAGGCCGCCTTGCCCGTGGGCCCAACCGGGTTGGGGGCAACGCCCCACTGGTCTGCGGTCAGGGTGGAGTCCTTGACCACAGCGATCACTTCCGGATCCTGGAGCAGGAAAGCGGTGGACCCATTGGTGAAGGCCTGGACCATCTCGGAGTAGCCCCAGGACACGGACGATTCGGGCGAGCCCGTCTTGAACAGGTCGATGTAGCGGTCGATCGCCGTCTGGGACTCCGGCGTGGAGAAGATGGTCTTCCCACTCTTCACCTTGTAGGCGTTGGCGACGTCCAGGTTGTCGGCGTTGTAGGCCTCCAGGATGCTGAGCACCTGGCCGGCCGAGTTCTTGCCGCCACGGAAGGCGTAGCCGTACTTGTTCTTCGTCGGGTCCTGGATCTTGGCTGCCTGCGTGATCAGGTCATCCCAGCTCTTGGGTGCGCCGTCGAAGCCGGCCTCCTTGACCATGTCGCTCCGGTAGAACAGGCTGAGCCCGTAGAAACCGTAGGGAACGTAGTACGACTTCCCGTCCTGGCCCGTTGCGACGGTCTTGGCCTGGTCGGTCAACTTGTCCAGGCCGTCCCATTTCTTGAGGTCCCCGGACATGTCGTAGAGCCACTTGTTGTTGCTGAAGGGGCCCACCGTGAGGTCGCGGACCTCGAGGACATCAACGCCGGCGCCCGACTGGAGCATCTGCTGGATCTTCTGGTCAGCCTGCTCGGTGGGCGGTGAGATGAGTTGCACCTTGATCCCGGGGTTGTCGGTCTCGAACTCCGAGAGCATGCCCTTGAGCAACTCGGTGCGGGCGGGGTTGGTGAGGCTCTCCACCATGGTGATGGTGACGTCCCCACCACCGGCCTTGTCGTCGCCCCCGCCGCCGTTGCCGGAACATCCGGTCAATGACAGTGCGAGCGCCGAGACGGCGGCGACTGTGGTCAGAAGCTTCTTGCGCATCGATCCTCCTTGATGATGGTGTGACGTGTTCACGCGATCCCCCTGGTCTGGTCGGATGACCATGCGTGAAGCAGGGGGATCCCCACGTTGGCCAGGTATTCGAAGTCGTGAATGGAGGTGTAGGCGTGCGCCGACAGGCGCATGTAGCCGGTTCCCTCGAAGTTCGTGAAGGCGGCGGCGATGCCCGTGGCGTCCCCGAAGGGAACCCGGAGGGCGTCTGCCGCGGGATGCGTGCCGGCCAACGTTCCGGGGAGGCGGAGCAGCCGCATGGGTCCCACCGGCTGTCCCACACCTGGAAGCGGGTCATCCACGATGCCGTCCAGCGCCTGCGCGACCAGCGAGCAGCCGTCGTCCATGACGGCGCGTGCGTGGTCGCGGATCCGTTGCCAGCCGATGGCCTCATCCAGGTGGCGCCACGCGAACGGGGCGGTCAGCCAGGCGGTGATGTCGAGGGTCCCGTTGTGGTCGAAGCGCTGTGGGAACGGGCTCGGTGAACCCCACGAGTCGATGACGGGAAAAAGTTCCTGTCCCGTTCCCCGTGAAACGAGTACTGCCGCGCCACGGGGGGCGCACACGAACTTGTGCAGGTTCCCCACCCAGTAGTCGGCCTCCTTGCACACGGGGTCGGCGAGAACTCCCGGGGCGTGGGCGCCGTCGACCAGCGTCAGCACCCCCCGCTCCCGTGCTGCCCGGCAGATGTCGTCGACGGGGAACTGGCGTGCCGTTGCGGAGGTCACCTGGTCCACCACCAGGAGGTGGGGCCGGTGGTGGTCGAGCGCTGCGACGACGATGGCCAGCGCGTCGTCGGCCGTTGCTGACAGGGGGATCCGCGCCGTATTGGTCTGCCCCCCGGTGCGCTGGGCAAGGCGTTGTGCGCCCATGGTGATGGCGCCGTAGCCGTGGTCGGTGACCAGGACATCGACGGGATCCGCGCCCAGCAATGACTGAAAGACAACCGAGGCGCCTGCGGAGGCATTGAGCACGAAGGCCATGCGGGCGGGATCGGCGCCGAGCAGGGCGGCCATGTCCTCGCGGGCAGAGGCGATGCGCGGCGCCAACGTGGCGAACCATCGCACGGGGTTCCACTCCATGAGGCCCCGTAGCCGGGCCTGCTCTTCCTGCACTGTCACGGGCACAGCTCCGAAGGAGCCGTGATTCATGTGGCGCACCACAGGATCGAGGGACCATCGTGGCTCGGGATCGGACCAGGCGGTCGATGGGACGAGAGAAGGGGAATTCGACATTGATTGCCTCCTGTCGGACAAGTATGCGACAAGTCCCGACTTGTGGCTACTGATTTGGGTAAAATCTTCCCCACTGTCAGACAATCCGTGAACAGGCGGGTTGGGCTGGATGATCTACCCAGGAGGCGGGATGAGCGCTGTGGAGACCGCGAGGACTGGTCTGGCCCGGATGATCGCATCGGGGGAGTTGGGCGCGGGGCAACTGCTTCCCAGCGAGGCCGATCTGTGTGAGCGTTTCGGCGTCTCGCGGAGTTCGCTGCGCGAGGCCCAGAAGATGCTCTCGGTCGCGGGTGTGCTGACTTCGCGGCCGGGACGAAGGTCGGCCGTCTCGGAGATGAGGGCTCCCCAGATCATGTCGGGTCTGGAGATGGTGATGCCGCTGCTGCCATTGGACCGCTATCTGGAGCTGTTCTCACTGCGTGAGGTCCTTGAGGGGCATGTTGCGGCTCAGGCGGCAGCGAGGATGAGCGATGCCGAGTGCGGCCGCCTCGTCGAACTGGCTGAAGAGTTGGCGACGACGCCCCCTTCGGATCTCGCGCAGACGCTGGACGCCGAGTTTCATTCGATGATCATTCGTGGTGCTGACGACGAGATGGTCGCCTCCCTCCTGGAGGTCATGCGTCGGCGTGGCCGCGATTACCGGATGTTCGAGATGTCCAAGGGGGAGGAGTTGAAGGTCATCAGCGACCACGCTCACGGGGAGATCGCTTCGGCCATCAAGAACCGGGATCCCGAATCCGCTCGGTACCTGTCCATGCAACACGTACGAGTGACGAGGGCATGGTTGGAGAGCCTGAGGCCGGGCCCCATCGTGTTCGAGTCGGAGCCGGGCAGGGGTTCGGCCCCGGCCTGAATCGACGATGGGTGGGTCGGGTCAGCCGTGATGTCGAGTGTCCGGAGTGGGCATCCGACGCTGCCGATTGGGCAACTCGGCGGTGGGGATCTAATATTGTTCGGTTATCTCATCGCAGGCCACGTGGGTTTCACCGTGCGCCGCTCAAGAATTTCCTGGAGGAAATTGATGTCGTTCAACCGTCTTCGTCTCGTTGCCCCCCTCGCCCTGGCGGCCGTTGCGCTGGGCGTGACCGCCTGTGCCCCGGACGACTCCGCCCCGACGCCCACCGTGACGGTGACGGCGCCGGCCGGGGAGGCCACCACCGCGACGTCCGAACCGATGGTCGAGTCCAGCGAGCCGATGACGGAAACCTCTGAGCCCGTGCCTGCCCCCACCGAGCCGTCGACACCGGCGGATACCGCCGGGCCGAATGACGAGAGCGGCGTCGTGGACGTCACCGTTGCAGGGGACAAGGGCATCCTGGCGCTGCAGCACTCCGGCACCGTCCCCACGGGTACGGCCGGTCCGACCAACCAGAAGCTCATCACCGGGCCCGGCGGGTGCTTCGCGCTCACCAACCAGGGCAAGCCGCAGCTGCTGGTGTTCCCCGCCGACGCGACGTTCGTGCTGCAGGAGGGCAAGCCGTCCGCGACCATCGCGGGCACCGAGCATCTCGTGGGCCGTCAGTTCAGCGTCGCCACCACGGCGGTACCCAAGTCCAGCGTGGCCGGAATTCCGGAGCGCTGCACGCAGGGATCCGCCGACACCGTGCTGGTCGTCAACTGACCCGCTGACCCGTGAGCGGGGGTGCGCTCAGTGTCGCTTCGACGCGGCCAGGCCCTCCCGGAACTCGGGATCGTCCATCACCAAGTAGACCAGCCCGCAGTCCTGTGGCCCCGTGACGCTCGTCTGGCACAGCGTGCACGGCTCCCCGGGGCGCAGAGGGCACTTCGCGTCAGGTCGTCTGCGGGGCCGTGCGTGAACAGTGCTGGCGTGGGGTGTTGCAGTCACGCCGTCGACCATACGCTTGGCCGAACCGGGCTTCCCGGTAGGGTCGGTTCATGAAGATCATGATCATCGGTGGACATGGGAAGGTGGCCCTGCTGGCCGCCCCAATGCTGGCGCGAGGCGGCCATGACGTGCGGTCCGTGGTGCGCAACGCGGAACACGTGGCCGACGTCGAGGCCACGGGAGCCACCGCCGTCGTGGCTGACGTTGAGCACATGAACGACATCGAAACCCGCGACCTGGTCCAGGGGTGTGACGCCGTCGTGTGGGCCGCCGGTGCCGGTGGCGGGAGTGAGGCACGGACGTACGCCGTCGACCGCGATGCAGCCATCCGCGCCATCGACGCGGCGGTCTCGCAGGGGGTCGACAGGTTCGTCATGGTGTCCTACGTCGGTGCGGGGCGGGACAACGTCCCACAGGACAATCCCTTCCATGCCTACGCGGACGCCAAGGCCGCGGCCGACACCCACCTCCGCCGCACCGCCCTGAACTGGACCATCCTCGGACCGGGCCAGTTGACGCTGGAGGAAGCGACCAACCGCATCGAGTACGGCGACCACGTCACTGCTGGTGAAACGTCACGCGCCAACGTGGCCGAGCTTCTGACCGGGGTTGTGGGGCGCACAGACCTGGGCGGGGTCACCATCAACTTCCGCGACGGCAACGTGGCCATCTGGGAAGCCATGGAAAGTCTCGCGCGGCGTGCCGACGGGGCCCCCGTCGCTCCTCTCCGCGAAGGACAGCCCGGCTAGTCGACGAAGACGCCACCCGCTTGGGCCGCACCGGACCCGGATATTTCCATCCGTGGTCGGGTTAGTGTCGGTCCATGAGAATCATGATCGTGGGAGGGCACGGACAGGTTGCACGGCTGGCGCTTCCGCTGCTCGTCAGGGGCGGTCACCATGTGACAGCGGTGGTGCGAAACCCGGCCCAGGTGGCTGATGTCGAAGCCACGGGCGCGCGGGTCATCGTCAGTGACCTGGAGTTGTTGGATGAGGCCTCGACGCGTGAACTGGTGGCCGGTTGCGACGCCGTCGTCTGGGCCGCAGGTGCCGGCTCGGAGGATCCCGGACGTACCTACGCCGTCGACAGGGACGCAGCCATCCGCACCATCGACGCCGCGGCCGCGGAGGGTGTGAGTAGGTTCGTGATGCTCTCCTATGTGGGCTCCGGACACGACGCCGTCCCCGAAGGTGACCCGCTCCACGCCTATGCGGAGGCGAAGGCCGCCGCCGACGGTCACCTCCGCAGGAGCTCCTTGAACTGGACCATCCTTGCTCCCGCGCTGCTGACGGACGACGCCAAGTCCGGACGCATCGATTACGGCGACCAGGTCACCAGGGGGAAGGTGTCCCGCGGAAATGTGGCCGATCTCCTCGTGGGCGTGGTGGGGCGCACTGACCTCGCGGGGGTGACCATTCGCTTCCGGGACGGCTGGACCTCGGCGTGGGAAGCCATGGAGAGCCTGTCGCGTCGCCTTGCCGGCCGACCTTTCGCGGCGCGCCGCGAGGGCTACCGCATGGCGCCGGAGCCCGAAAGATCCGTACGGCCGAACCGGGGCGTCCGTCAGGTGGGAGTGGAGTAGGTCCCCGACTGGACCCGACCGGGCGACGTGAGCGCCCAGCGCACCACCGCAGTGGCGAAGGCGCCGAGAGGGCGGCCCACCAGTCGGTCGAACCACGCGCCCGTCGGCAGGTTCAGTTCACGCCGCGCCCACACGGGGAGCGTACTGATGGCACCGGCCACCAGCATCCAGTAGCCGGGCCGGGCGATCCAGGGCACCGGTGGCGTCCGCACCAGGAAGGACACGGTGTCATGTGCTGCCTGGGACGCACGCAACTCCGGCCGGTAGGCGTCAAGTGCAGCGTGCAGTTCCGCTTCGGTGCGCGGCAGGTTGACCGCTCCCAGCATCTCCCCGACGGGAGCTGCCTGTGCCACGTAGGCGTCGGCCTCAGCCTGTGTCAGTTTGCGGTCGCCGAAGTGGTGGAAGCCCGTGAGGAAGCTTTCCGTCTCTGCGAGGTGGACCCACTCGAGCAGGTGGGGGTCGGACGCGCGGTAGGGGATGCCATCGTCGGTCTTCCCCCGGACTCGCTCGTGGATGCTGCGGATCTTCTCGATGAGGGTTTCAGCCATCGGGATGGGCCCGTAGGTGGTCATGGCCAGAAACTCGCTGGTGCGCTGCAGCCGTCCCCACGGGTCGGAGCGGTAGCCGGAATGGCCCGCAACCCCTGCCATGGCTGCTGGGTGCAGGGCCTGCAGCAGCAAGGATCGGATGCCGCCCGCGTACATGGCGGCATCCCCGTTGACATGCCAGATCATGGAATCCGGGGTGTGCCAACGTTCGCCGGGGGAGTCCCAGATGAGGGCGGCCTTCGCGTCGGCGTCAGGGCCGGCCACCCGACTGCGCAGGGTCTCACCGATGGCGCGCCGCAACTGGGACAAGGGGTTGTGCATACCTACAGCGTATGTGGGCCCCAAGGCGTGGTTATCCACCGAGTTGTGCACAGTCCGTGGATAACTACACGGATGTAACTCGGCGACGGCCGCACCGGTGCTTCTCGGCTGGTGTTTGTCGAGATGCACTGCACTTTATACAAACGACGTTCTATATAATATACGGATCAAAGTAGAGTTCTCACGGCGTGGTGAGTTGCCGTAAAAACGGTTTCGAGCGTCCCCTCTGTAACGGGAACGCCCTCTTGAAACCGTCCACTCATTGTGTGAAGTGAGCTTCTTTTCATGAGCCTATACCTCGGATATTTATTCGGCGGGAACCAGTGAAAATCGGGCTGCAGCTCTATATAATATACGGATCAAAGTAGAGTGCTCACGGCGTAGTGCTCACTTTAAAGAACGACCGAGGCGGCGACAGGCCCGTCAATTCATAGGCGCGTGAGCAGCCTGCCCGGTTCAGCTTCGCTAAGGTTGGCGTCATCGACATGTAGCTCAACAGTTAGAGCACTGGGCTGTGGACCCGGAGGGAGCAGGGGCAGCACCTGCCGTGTCGGCTAGGCAGCGAAGGAGGGGCCCATGCTGGGCTACGCGTGGAGCCAACTCCGTCGGGCGTTGAGGACGGCTGGATCTAGTTCGGATCCCGATGTGCAGGCG
>JBDSRF010000192.1:0-19805 GCA_039929445.1 Arachnia sp.
AAGTGGAAGGACGCGGCTGAGGCTGGGTACGACGTCGAGGAGCTGAAGCGCGGAGGGCGAGGGCGTCCCGGACGTGGCGCCGCCCCCATGCAGGTGATCGCCGTGCGGCTCACGGCCGAGGAGATCGCAACGCTTGACGCCTTCGCCGCGCGGGAACACCTGTCCCGCTCTGAAGCGATCCGACGGGCATTGGCCGGCTACGCCGCGTGAAGGTCTCGGTCCAGCGGGCAGTCGCTTGTCGAACCGACGGGCCCATCCTGCGGAACCTGCGTCGCAGTGATCGTTACCGCGGGGGCATGGAACCGAAGTGGGCGCAGCAGGTCCTGCACGATCCGCGGCGTTCCAACTTGAACCCGAAGTCCCGGAGGGGCGCCTCCCGGTTCATCGGCTTCTCCGCAGCCGCCAGACGAGTCCGGGTTGTGATCGCTTTCCCGGACGCCGACGGAGATCTTGACGGCATCAACGCGTGGCCGGCGACCGGTGCTGACTTCAGGTTCTATCGCGAGGAGACCAGCCATGGCAAAGGCGATTGACCCGGCGCTGGCGGCCCGCCTTCGAGACGAGTCCGAGGTGACCTGCGACAGCGCCTATCCGAAAGATGCTCGGCCCTCGCGCCCGAACTGGACGAAGGTCAACTCGATCCGTCTGAGTGAGGAAGAACAGGCTCGAGTCCCGCAGGCCGCCGATGCCCAGCACCTCCCGGCGTCGACACTGGTCCGCTCCTGGATCCTCGATCGGCTCAACCAGGACAAGACCGCCTGACGCGATCCGCAACTGCCGGTCTGCGGAGGCCGCAGATGTCAGGCGGTGTCTCTCACCGCGTGGTGGAGGTAGATCACGCCGTTGGTGAATCTCCGGAGCTCCAGCAGTTTGAGGTCGAGTCGTAGGCCCCGAGGTAGGGCCGGCTTGCCGCCGCCCACGAGCACCGGACACAGCAGCAGCACGCACTCGTCGACCAGACCGTGTCGGAAAGCCTCCGCCGCGATCTCCGCTCCGCCAATGCTGAGATCCGCACCGGAGGCCTCCTTGAGGTGCCGCACCACCTCGGGGTCGAACCGGCGCTCGATCCTCGTGCGCTCGGTCGAGACGTCAGTGAGCGAGGACGAGTAGACGACCTTGTCGGCGTCACGCCAGATCGCCGCGTACTCACGGACCACTTGGGGCTCGTTCGTCAACCAGGCGTCGCTTTCCCAGACACGCATCGTCTCGTACATGCGGCGCCCATAGAGCGACGTGCCGATGTGGCGTTCGTGCTCGTTCCAGAAGGCGTGCACTTCCTCGTCAGGCATGGACCAGTCAAATGCACCAGTCTCGTCCTCGAGGAAGCCGTCCAGCGAGATGTTGGCAGCGTAAATCAGCTTGCCCATGGGACCCCTCCGTCCTGACCAGAACTAAAGCATGCAGCACCACACAGTCACCGACAACAGGTCCGAGCGAAAATGTACGAGCCCGTCCGTGGAAGAGGAGGGGCCAGGCCGTTGGCCGCGGGTTTGCACCTTCGCACCGTCATGCGCGTGGGGCGTTGACGCCCAAGGTCGCCGCCGGTCGTCGCGTAGCGATAGCTCCTCGGTGAAAGCAGCATTTTGAGTGTCGCTGTGCAGCGCGACCGGCCAGGACTCGTAGCTCGAGGGCTACCTTGTGGTGGTGACGACGAACGATGAACTCATCAGTTCAGCCAGTGGGCGGCTCCGGCCCCACCGTGTTGGTGATCGCCTTTTCGGTGATGTTGCCGCCGCGCTGGTCACTGATCAGGGCCGACAGTACGTGGGCGTGTGTATCGACACCGGCTCGGGTACCGGGTTCTGCGCTGAGCACGCCGCAATAGCAGCCATGGTTACTGCTGGAGAATACCGCATCGCCAAGATTGTCGCAGTGTGGCGCGACGAGCGCGGAGAGCTTTATGCGCTTCCGCCGTGCGGACGATGCCGCGAATTCATACGCCAAGTCGACCCCGCGAATCTCGACACACAGGTTGTGCTTGGTCGAAACCAGACCGCGACTCTGCGGGAACTGCTCCCCGCGCACGAGTGGCCAGCCCCCCTCGGCTAGGAGACAACGCACGGACGTGCCGCAAGTGGCGCTACGGAGCAGTTGCTCAACCTGGTCCCGGTTCAGCGGGGCGCCCGAGATGACATCGCAACCTCGAGAGGCGGCGTGGCCGCTTCTTCAAGTACCGGAAGCCCTTTCTCTTTCACACGGCTCCCTCAAACTCCGGCGCCGGGGTGGCCGAGCTGACGCCAGGCTTCGTAGACGGCTATCGCTGCTGCGTTGGCGAGGTTCAAGGAACGCATTCCGGGTCGCATGGGGATCCGAAGACGCGCGGTGATCCGAGCGTCGCCAAGCACGGCGGGCGTGAGGCCGGTGGGCTCCGGGCCGAACAGGAGGACATCCCCGGGTTGGTAGGCGACGTCGGTGTGGGCGGTGTCGGCGTGTGCGGTGAAGGCGAACATCCTGGCGGGGAGTAGGGCGTCGTAGGCGTCGGAGAGGGAGTCGTGGACGAAGGTCGCAGCCTTGTCGCGATAGTCGAGGCCAGCGCGGCGGAGCTTGGCGTCGTCCATGTCGAATCCGAGTGGTCGCGCCAGGTGTAACTCGGCGCCGGTCACCGCTGCCAGTCGCATCGTCGCACCGGTGTTGTTCGGGATCTGGGGCGAATGGAACAAGATGCGCAGCGGACGGGGTTCGACGGTCATGAGCTCAGCGTGCCGTGCGAGGCCCCGGATGGGAAACGATGCGCGGCCCATCTCGCGGGCCTGGATGTTGGCGAAACTCCGAGCCACACGTGCGGGACTGCTGCATTTTGAGGTGACAGCGTGAAGGGACTGGACCCTGGGCGATGGCGCGTCGCGCTGGTGTGAATGGGCCGGTGAGCCCAAGTGCCGGTGTGCCAAGCTTTGGTTGGCATCGTCCAGCGCGTGCTGGTCTGGGCGCCGCCAATCCGTTGAGGTGCGGTCACCACTCGAAGGCAAGATTCCTCGTGGGGCCAACCGGTGAGATGTCGCGGACCTCGCCGATCCCGTTGGCCTCAAAGTGGCCCTGGGTCACGCCGATGGCGTCCAGGAGGACGTCCATCACCTCGTGGCTGCGCAGGCTGGTGACCCGGCGCAAAGATTCCGGCAGTTCCCCTCCGATGCGGTGGGTGATGAGGAAGCTGCGGCGGACCTCGACCTCGTCCTCGCCGTGGCCACCCTCGGGCTTGTGGCCGTGGTCGGTGGTGACCGCCACGAGCCAGTCCTCGCCGAGCTGTTCGTGACGCTCCGCCACAGCCTTGACAAGGTACCGGGTGTACTCGTCGAGCCTCGTGATGGAGGCGCGGTACTCGGGGGAGTCGGCGCCATGGCTGTGGCCCGCGTCGTCCACGCCCTCGAAGTAGACCACCGCCGCGTCGGGGCCCTCGTGGGACAGCCGCCAGGTGGCCCACTGCAGCACGGCCGCATCCGCGACCTCGATGCCCTGACTGACGTCCGGGTGGAACGGCTGGTGCTGGCCCGTGCGCTGCTGGTCGACACGCTGCTGGATGATGGGTCCCGGGCCGGTGCCGACGGTGAAGGCGTCCCACGTGGCGGCCGCCATGGTGCGGGCCGCCGGGTTGGCGAAGAACACCCTGGACAGAATGTCGGGCCGCCGCGCCATCTGGTGGCCGACGAACTCGTTCCACCAGACGTTGCACTCCTCGTGGGTGGAACCGGTGAGGATGGATGACCAGCCCGGGCCCGAATCCGTGGGGGGAGTCATCCACATCGGGATGATGGTGCCACCGGAAAGGTCATCGCCGCGCACGAGTCTTGCCAGGGTCGGCGCCAAGGTGCCGAAACTGGCCGCATCCTCGTGCGGGGTGGTGCTGTTGGGGGCGCCGACGCTGAAGCGGGGGTCCGAGAGGTGGTCGGGACTCGCGAACAGCGGGTCCGCAGCCACGCACTCCGGCAGGGCCAGGTCCACGCGGACGCCGTCGAGGCAGATCAACAGCAGTTTCATGGGGTACTCCGGAATCGCAGGGTCAGGATCTGGAACGGACGCAGGGCAAGCCGCACGCCGTCCCCGGCGCGGACGGCGCTCTCGGGGAGCGTCTGGGTGGGATCGGCCACGGCGTCCTCCAGGAGGTCGACCTCCGTGACGCTTGCGGCGACGATCCCCACGTTCAGGTCGACGCGACTGCTCGCGCCCGCCGCCTCGTGGAGTCGGACGATGAGGTCGCCGGACCCGTCGAAGGCCTGCTTCACGGCGTCAACCACCGCCAGGTCCACGGCGCCGACGGGCGTCACCTCGGTGAACGACGGCCGGCTGGCCGTGCCCGCCATGAGGCGAAGCGGCTGGTTCAGACGCAGTCCCGCATGGTTCGCGGCAGCGACGTCAGCACCCACCGTGAGGCTGTAGCGCATGGTGTGCTCGCCCTGGTCGGCGAACGGGTCGGGTGACTGCGGTGCACGCAGCAGCGTGAGGCCCGCGGTGACACCGCTCGTGGGGGAGTTGGCGGACCCACCGGAGGGGACCACGTCGTGGCCGTGGCTGGAGTCGTTGGAGAGCGCGACCCCGTAGCCCGGCTCTGCCAACAGCAACCAGCGGTGCCCGCTGGTCTCGAAGCGGGCCTCGTCCCAGGACGTGTTGGCAGCCACGGGGCGTTCGATGTGGCCGAACTGGATTTCGGCAGCACTGCGGGTGGCCCGAACAGCGAGCGGGAACCCCACCTTGAGCACGTGGTCGCGTTCCTGCCAGTCGACCCACAGCGCGAAGTCCACGGTCGCGGAGTCGGCGTCGAGGGTGATGCTCTGCACCGCACGGGAGGTCCCGAACGTGCGCGCCACATCAAGGCGGGCGCGCAGGGGGCCCTCCATCCGGACATCGAGGCTGATCGCCTCGTCAAGGTCGGTGCCCTGGCGACGGTAGTGCGACTCCAGTTCCCAGGCGTCGAAACAGCTGGGGTGATCCGGGTGCAGGCGCAGCACGTTACCACGCGTCCCCGGCAGGAGCACGTCGCGCTCCGCAACCAGGTCCCGGAGTCCGACAACACAGCCGTCGGCATCCACCTCCACACGCACGAGACCGTTGTCGAGGACGACGAGCCCGTTCGTGCGGCTCACGGCCACGGGATGGAGGGGCTCCACACGCGCTTCGTCGAGGGGGGTCACTCCGTGGGCGTCCACCTGTACCAACTGAATGTGCTCGTCCTCCCCGATGACCTCGCGCCGCGTGATCGGGGCGGCGTTGACCACCGAGACCCCTGCGGCGTCGTCACGGATCGCGGCCCAGGCGTCCTGGAGGAGGGAGTCGTACTCGACGGCGAGCGCCGTGTACTCGGCGGCTGCCTCCCTGTTCACCCACGAGGTGCTGCTGCCGGGCAGGATGTCGTGGAACTGCAGGAGCAGCATGCGCTGCCACAGCAACTCCAGGGCCTCGGCGGGGTACCGGTAGTCGGGGGAGTTGTGCCCGGCCACGGTGGCGAGCAGTTCGATGGCGTGCAGGGCCTGCTCGCTGCGTCGGTTGCCCTGCTTCAGCTCCACCTGCGTGGTGTAGACCCCCCGGTGGAACTCGAGGTACAGCTCGCCCGCCCACGTGGGTGCGTCCGGGTACTCGCTGCGCGCGGCCTCGAAGAAGGTGCTCGGAGAAGCGGGCGTCACGACCGGTGCGTCCTCGAGGTTCTGCAGGCGGCGCGTGCGTTCCATCATGAGGGGGGTGGGGCCGCCGCCGCCGTCGCCGTAGCCGAACGGCAGCAGGGAATGCTGTGCGCGCCCCTTCTCCTTGAAGTTGCGTTCCGCCTTCATGACCTCTTCGGGGCTGACGATGCTGTCGTAGCAGTCAACGGGCGGGAAGTGGGTCCAGATGCGGGTCCCGTCGAGGCCCTCCCACCAGAAGGTGTGGTGCGGCAGGCTGTTGGTCCTGTTCCAGGAGAGCTTCTGGGTGAAGAACCACTCCATCCCGGCCAGGCGTGCGATCTGCGGGAGCGCAGCGGTGTACCCGAACGAGTCGGGGAGCCAGAGGCAGTCGGGGCGGACGCCCAGTTCGTCCCGCATCCAGCGCAGGCCCGAGGTGAACTGGCGCACGAGCGCCTCGCCGCCGGGCAGGTTGGTGTCGGATTCCACCCACATGCCCCCGACAACATGCCACTGACCGCGCGCGATGGCGTCGCGGACCCGGCCGAAGACCTCAGGGGAGGCCTCCTTCAGCCACTGGTAGTGCTGGGCGGACGTGGCGGCGAAGTGGAAGTCGGGGTACTCCTCGGCCAGAGCGGTCACGTTGGAGAACGTGCGCAGGATCTTGCGTCGGGTTTCACGGATGGGCCACAGCCACGCCGAGTCGATGTGGGCGTGCCCCACGGCGATCATGCGCTGGGCCGACGAGTTGGCGCCGCTGGCGATGAGCGGTGCCAGGACCTCGCGCGCGGCGGCGGCCGTCTGCGCGATGTCGCCGGAGTCGAGGATGTCGGCCGCGTCCTCCATGCTGCGCAGCAGTGTGGCGCGGTGTGTGGAGTTCTCGGGAAGCTGACGCATGAGGCCGTCGAGTACGTCGAGATCGCAGGAGAGGCCCCACACGTCATCGCTGCGTGTCACGAGGTCCGCCCCGCCGAACCGCCACAGGGGTTCCTCGGAGCGTGTGAGTGTGTCGCCCTGCTCGGTGACCTGGCCCAGCATGTGTGACAGGTTCGGGTTGCAGCCGGCCTCGAGGTAGAGCGTCACCGAGCCGTCAGCGCGCAGCAGGGGGCTGCCGGCGGCGGCAAACGTGTCACCCAGCGCACCGAAGTTGAGGGCCACGGTCCGGTTCATGGGGTTGACGGCCTTCAGCGGTCGGCCGTCGACGGTGAACGCCATGGCCTCGGACTGGTTGCCGGCCCAGTCCCCGACGAACCCGAGGTCAACCCGCATCTCCAGCGGAAGGTCGGCGGCGCCATCGGGCACCTGCCCCTCCACCTTCAGCCACCACGTGCTCCAGGCGGGTCCCCACCAGGAGCCGGGGGGGAAGTCCTCGAAGGCACCCTCCATGGCAACACCGAAGTCCACCGGTTCCCCGGGGGTTCGCCACGCCGTCACCGTCAGGGGTGCCACCGTGGAATGGATGCGGGCCGTGACGCGATCCCGCAGCCGCTCCACACGTTCTTCCACGAGGGAGCGATCGTCATGCACCGGCGGAGCCCTTGAGGTAGGTGAGTTCGTCGAAGGCACCGATCAGGTCGTCGAGCAGCGCTTCTGCCACCGTGTAGGAGTCGACAAGCGGATGGTGGGTCAGTGCCAGGAGGGCATCCTCGCGCGACTTGTTGATGGCTGCGTCCATGGTGCGACGCTCGACGTACTTCGCGTTCACCACCATCCCGCGGCCGTGGTCCGGGAGGGCGGTGCCCTGAATCGGGACGACGCCACGCCCGTCGACCCGGCACGGCACCTCGATGACGGCTGCGTCGTCGAGATCCGGCAGCAGTCCACGGTTGGCCACGTTGAGGATCAGCTCGGCGGGGACGTCGTTGGCGATGGCGTGCATGATGGCCAGCGCCACCTTGTCGTATCCGCCCGTCTCCAGGTCCGCGGCATCGCGGTCGAAGTTGCCGGCGGCCTCGCGGTTGGTGGCCATGTAGGTCTCCTCGCGCTCCATCCGGGTGCGCTCCCAGCGCTCGTACGCACTGGTGCCGGTTTCCGCGGTTCCCTCGTAGAAACCCTTCTGCTGCGCCTGCAGGAAGACGCCGCGCGTCTGCGCCGCGACCTTGTCGATCTCGAGGTCGTCGCGGGAGTAGTAGTAGTAGTGCAGGTACTCGTTGGGGACGGCCCTCAGCGCATGGATCAGCGGTGCCCCGAACAGTCGTCCCTCCTCGAAGCTCTCGATGAGGTTTGGCCGCTCCAGCAGGAGTGGCAGGACATCGACGCCGTCGACGCGTAGCGCGGTCAGCCAGCCGAGGTGGTTGAGGCCGGCGTAGTCGAGGTGGACCCGGTCGTTGCCGCCACCGGGGGCGGGAACGTCGGCCGCCACGAGGCCCGCGCCCTTGAGGACGTCGAGAATGCGACGCGCCAGACCCACGGGGGAGTCGCAGATGCCGATGACCCTGTCGCCCAGGTGGCGTTGCATGACCTCGGTGATGACCCCGGCCGGGTTGGTGAAGTTGATGACCCATGCCTCAGGTGCGTACTTCTGGATCTGTTCGACGAGTCCGAGTGCCACCGGTATGCCGCGGAGGGCGTAGGAGATCCCGCCGGCACCGACGGTCTCCTGGCCGATGACGCCGTGACGGAGCGAGAGTTGCTCGTCGAGGGCCCGGCCCGCCGTTCCGCCCACCCGAATGGCGGAGAAGATGAAGTCGGTACCCGTGAGCGCCTCGGCGATGTCCTGGGTCACCACGAGCGTGGGCGCGTCGTCGTTGTCGCGGCTCAGATCCCCCAAAACCTCGGAGATGGCGTGGAGGCGGGTAGCGTCCGTGTCGAACAGCCGCAGCTCGGTCACACGCTCATCAGAGGTGTCGGCCAGCAGTGCCTTGTACACCAGGGGGACGCGGAATCCTCCGCCGCCGATCAATGTGAGTTTCATACGATCCTGATTTCTGTGTGGTGGGTTCGGCACTTCTCGATGAGGGATGCCGGCAGGTCCGGGCAGTCGGTGATGAGTCCGTCCATCTGGTCCACATCGAACGGCGATACCGCGCCCTTGCCGGGGAATTTTCTTGCATCTGCCAGGAGCCAGCTGTGCGTCGCTGCTTCACGGATGGACTGCTTGATGCTGCTCTGGGGATAGGACGTGTCACGGATTCGCCCCGTGTCAGACACGCCTGAGCACCCCAGGAAGGCGATGTCCGCCTGCTGGCGCTCGAGCGCGTCAGTGACGGGTGTGCCAGTGAAGCACTGGTACTGCTCCGACCAGACACCGCCCAGCAGGATGATGTTGGCCCGGCCCCCGGTTCGCAGGACCTCAAAGGTGGGGAGGGATGCCGTGAGTACTGTGACATCCCGATCGGCCAACTCCATGGCAACGTGGTGGACCGTCGTGCCGATGTCGAGCAACACGGTGGCGCCGTCGGGCACGAGTTCGGCTGCCGCGGCCCCGATGCGGCGTTTGGCGGCTCCATGACTGATGAGGGCCTCCTGGAAGGGGTCGTCCACTTCTGTCACGAGTCGTACACCACCCCACGTCCGCTCCACGAGGGACTGGCGTTCCAGCTCCGCGAGGTCACGACGGGCGGTGGCCGGACTGGTGCCGAGATGTTGTGCGATCTCGTTCACGCTCGCGGAGCCCTGCGCCTGCAACAGATGCAGGACGCTCTCGTGACGCAGGGTCTTCAACATGGCTCCAACCTAGCGGTCTGATGACAATTTTGAGCAAATTTCGCCAATTTGATCACATGTCTTCACATTCGCCCTTTGCCTGCTACATTGATCCAGCAAGAGACGGATCGAAGAGGATCAAGGACGGAATGCGACCTTTCCAGCGTGGAATCACCGCTACTGGGTGCCTTCGCGGCGCCGGTGCCGATGATTTCTGTGGGGGTTCGGCTGTCCACGATGTGGGCGAGTCCCGCATCACTCTGATCAAATTTGATTACTTTGGTATCTGCAAACTTTGACCTGACCGACGCGACACCACCGCGCAACACAAGGAGATTGACAATGAACGTTTCCCGACGATCGCTCATCAGGGGCGGAGCCGCAGGCCTGGGCCTGCTCGGCGTCGGTGGCCTGGCCGCCTGCTCCAGCGCTGCCCCCGGCACAGTCACCCCCACCGGCTCAACCGGCGGCACCGCCTCCATGGTGCTGTGGACGTGGCCCGAGGGATTCGGCAAGAAGGTCCTGGAGGCTGCCTCCTCGGAGTTCCCGAAGTACGCGCTGCGCCAGGACGTCATCGGCGGTGACTTCAAGCAGAAGCTCACCACCACCTTCACGGCTGGCTCCGGGTTGCCGGACATCAGCGGTGTCAAGGGGGAGGACATTGCCTTCTTCCGGGAGCAGGCGAAGTACTTCGTCGACCTCAACACCATCGGCGCCAAGGACATCCAGTCCAGCTACCTCGACTGGAAGTGGGCGCAGGCGTCCACCACCGACGGCAAGCAGCTCGGCATCCCGATCGACATTGGTCCCACCGCACTGTTCTACCGCTTCGACGTGTTCAAGGAGGCGGGCCTGCCGTCGGAGCCCGCCGAGCTCGCTGCCGCCATCCGCACCTGGGACGAGTACTTCGCACTGGGCAAGGAACTGCTGGCGAAGAAGCCGGACACCTACCTCATTCGCAACACGGGCGGTCTTTTCGACACCATCTGGAAGCAGTCGGGCAAGGGCTTCATCGACGAGAACAACGTGTTCATTGGCGGCGAGGACCACATTCGCCAGGCCTGGGACACGGCTGTCAAGGGGCTGAAGGCGGGCATCGTCGCCTCGCTCGAGTCCAACACCGCAGACACCGCCGCTGCCGTCAACGCGGGCAAGCTCCCCGCCGACTTCGGCGCCTCGTGGCACCTGGCCGACCTGATCGTCGACGCCCCGGAGACCACCGGCAAGTGGCACGTCTGTGAGCATCCCGGCGATGCCACCAACAACGGCGGGTCGTTCCTCACGATCCCCGAAGGTGCCAAGGATCCGGCCGCCTCGTTCGAGCTCATCAAGTTCATCCTTGATCCCCAGAACCAGGCGTACGAGTACCAGGACAAGGGAAACTTCCCGTCCACGCCCGCATCGTATGACATGCCGGAGTTGACCGGCCCCGTCGAGTTCCTGGGCGGGCAGGTGGCAGCCGATGTGTTCGGCGCAGCCGCCAAAACGGTCCGGCCCCTCTACCAGAACGCCAACGAGGACACCGTCAACGCCCCCTTCTACGCAGAGATTGACCTCGTCGAGGCCTCGGGCAAGGACCCGAACAAGGCGTGGGACGACGCGGTCAAGGCCGCCACGCGTCTTGCGAAGCAGGTTGGTGTCTCTGTGAAATGAGTGCCCCCACCCTGAGCGGCCAGAAGGGCTCGCAACCGGTCGACGGCTTCAGGACGCGTTCGACCGGCCAACGCATGAAGAGGGCACTTCCCCTGTACGGGGCCGTGTCGCCCTACTTCTTCTTCTTCCTGGTCTTCGGCGCGATGCCGATGATTTTCACCCTGGGGCTGGCGTTCACGAACTGGTCGGGGCTGGGAGACATCCAGTTCATTGGTGTCGAGAACTTCACGTACCTGGTCACGGATCCGCTGTTCTACAAATCGCTGCTGAACACGCTCATTCTGTGGTTCATGGGGACCATCCCCACGCTGACGCTCGCCACGATCCTTGCACTGATGCTGAACTCCACCATGCGGTTCTCCACGACGTACCGGGTCATCTACTTGATCCCGAACGTCACGTCGCTGGTGGCCATGGGCATCCTGTTCAGCTCGCTGTTCTCCAGCCAGTTCGGTATTGCCAACGCCCTCATCAACCTCCTGGGCTTTGACAACATCGCATGGCTGCAGAACGAGTGGGGCATCAAGGTGGCCATCTCGGCGCTGACCACATGGTCCTTCGTCGGGTACAACGCCCTGCTGATCCTCGCCGGGCTCCAAGCCATCGACAAGAGCCAGTACGAGTCGGCGTCACTCGACGGCGCCAACGGGTGGAACACGTTCTTCCGCATCACGTTGCCGCAGTTGCGGCCCATCGTGTTCTTCATCACCCTGCTGTCGACCATCGGATCGCTCCAGAGCTTCACGGAGGCCCAGGTCCTGACCTCGTCCCTGTCCTCGGGGGCGGCCTCCGCGGGCGGTGTCGGCAACTCCGGTCTGACGATGGTGTTGTACTTCTACTCCGTCGCCTTCCAGGAGAACAGGTACGGCTACGGGGCCACCATCGCCTGGGGCGTTTTCGTCGTGGTCATGTTCTTCTCCGCCATCAACTGGATAGTCACGCGTGAGAAGAAGGAGAAGACGTCATGAGCCTGTCCCCACGCGTGGTGCCCGCCGCACTGGCCGGCGCCGCCATCGAGACGAGCCGGCGCTCGACGAAGCGCCGACGGCGTCCCCTGCGCGGGAGCGACGTGGTCCGCCACGTCTTCCTGCTTCTGGGTGCCGTGGTGGCCCTTTTCCCCTTCTACTGGATGTTCGTGCTGTCCACGCAGCCCTCCTCCGTGATCTACCAGTACCCACCGGCACTGACACCGGGCGACCGCCTCGGCGACAACGTGTCGGCGATCATGGAGAAGGTCAACATCTTGGGGGCGATGTCGAACACCATCATCGTCGCCGTGAGCGTGACGTTTCTGGTGCTGCTGATCTCGTCGTTGGCGGCCTTCGCGTTCGCAAAGTTCGACTTCCCGGGCAAATCGGTGCTGTTCGGTGTCGTGCTCGCCACGTTCCTGTTGCCGTCCCAGCTCGCCACCATCCCGCAGTTCCTGCTGATGAGTCAGCTGGGCTGGGTGGGTCAGCTGAAAGCACTGGTCTTCCCGGTCCTGGCCAGCGCGTTCGGCGTGTTCTGGCTCCGGCAGTACTCCACCTCGGCGATCCCGAAGGAGTTGCTGGAGGCGGCCACCATCGACGGCTGCGGGTTCTGGCGCCAGTACATCAACGTGTGCCTGCCCACCATCCGGCCGGCGCTGGCGTTCCTCGGCATGTTCACCTTCATCGGTTCGTGGAACGACTTCATGTGGCCGCTCATCGTCCTCAACGATCCGAGCAGGCTGACCCTTCAGGTCGCCCTCAGCCAGTTGAAGACTGCGCACGGCACCGACTACGGCATGCTGATGGCGTCGTCGCTCATCGCGGTGATCCCGCTCCTGGCGATCTTCGCTTTCGGCGCCAAGCAGTTCATGTCCGGCATCACGGAGGGCGCAGTCAAGGGCTGATGCCCCCGACGCCGCATCCGTGGGTTCGGAAAAGAGGTCGTCACCGTCGCAGGGCGGTGACGACCTCTGCGTGTATCGCGGCGTTGAACGCCACGATGCGCACGTCCTCCACGTTGGTGGCAGTGGCACGGATGGTGTCGACGGCCGCAGCGATTGCGTCCTCCCGGGGCCAGCCGTAGATCCCGGCACTGATGAGCGGGAAGGCGACGCTGCGGGCCCCCAGTTCGTCTGCGACCTCAAGTGACCGCCGGTAGCAGGACTCCAGCAGTCGCCGGTCGCGTTGCCCGGCAGCATGGTTCGGTCCGACGGTGTGGATCACCCACCGGGCAGCCAGGTGGCCGCCGGTCGTCCAGCCCGCGTCGCCTGTGGCCAGTCCGTGGGGAAAGCGGGCGATGCAGTCCTGCAGCACCGCGGGGCCGCCCGCCCGGTGGATCGCGCCATCCACCCCGCCCCCGCCCCGCACGGCGTTGTTGGCCGCGTTGACGATGGCGTCGACGGCCTGGGCGGTGATGTCCCCGAGGGCCGCGCTGATGGTGACCATGACGCCCAGTCTGCCAAGTCCCTGGTGCGGGTGCCATCATGGCCATCATGAAGCAGCACCTGAAGAGCGCCTTCGGCCGCATCGCCCACCGGTTCGTCAATGGGGTCACCCAGATGTCCACGGACGTGACGGACACCGACGCCTCCGTGGACCCGGACCTGGTTGCCCTGTGCCACCGGGCAGCCACCGAGGGCATCGTGCTCCTGCGCAACGACGGCACCCTCCCCGTGGCCAGCGGAACCCGCGTGGCCGTCTTCGGCCGCGTCCAGCACGACTGGTTCACGGTGGGCTACGGCTCCGGTGGCGACGTGAAACCGCCGTATCGCGTCTCCCTCATGGAGGCCCTCGCCGATGCCGGCTCTATCAGTGTGGACGAGGAACTGGCAGCCACTTACCGTCAATGGTGCGCGGGTCACGTGCCGGACGAGGGCTACTGGGCCCACTGGCCGCGCCATTTCGAGGAGATGCCCCTGACCTCCGACCTCGTCGACGGCGCCGCCGAGCGTTGTGACGTCGCGGTGGTCGTGATCGGCAGGGCGGCCGGTGAGGACCGGGAGAACGTGCTGGAGATGGGCAGCTACTACCTGACCGATGCCGAGCGCCACATGTGCGACGCCGTCATGGCCAGGTTCGAGCGCACCGTGGTGGTGGTCAACACCGGCAACGTCCTCGACCTCTCATGGACGGAGTCATACGGCGACCGGCTCGGCGCCCTGGTGCTGGCATGGCAGGGGGGCATGGAAAGCGCGCGGGCACTCACCGACGTGCTGGCCGGGGTCGTGTCGCCGTCGGGACGTCTCACCTCCACCATCGCGCGTCGCCACTCCGACTACCCCTCCAGCAACCACTTCGGTGATCGACGGTTCAGCAACTACGTGGAGGACGTCTTCGTCGGGTACCGCTACTTCGAGACGTTCGCGCCCGGGGCCGTGCTGTACCCATTCGGGCACGGCCTGTCCTACACCACCTTCTCCCTGACCAACGCGGTGTGCGAGGTCGTCGACGGCGAGGTGCGCGTGGAGGCCGATGTCAGCAACACGGGTGACCGCCACACCTCCCAGCAGGTGATACAGGTGTACGCCCAGGTGCCGGACGGGGCCCTCGGGAACCCTTCCCGGGCGCTCACCGCTTTCGCGAAAACACGCAGTCTGGCCCCCGGTGAGGCCGAGCGGATCGCGCTGCGGTTCCCCGTCGACCAGATGGCCTCCTACGACGACGGTGGTGCCACCGGCCACAGGTCGGCGTGGGTGCTGCAGTCGGGGCGCTACGACTTCTTCCTGGGTAGCGACGTGCGCTCGGCGGAACTCGTCGGCTCCTACGAGGTCGAGGAGTTGCGTGTCGTGCAGCAACTCGCGGAGGCCTGCGCCGTCGAACCTTCACACGGCTTCGACAGAATGGGGGTGGGTAGGGACGCCGGCGGCACCCGGCGGATTGCGTGGGAGCCCACGCCCGTGCGCACCGTCGACCTGCGACAGCGCATCCTCGCGACGCTGCCACCCGCTTTGCCGGCAGTCGCGGGCCGCTCGTGGGGCCTCGGCGATGTCGCGGACGGCCGTGCCAGCCTGGAGTCGTTCATTGCTCAACTGACGCCCGAGGACCTCGAGGCTCTCAGCCGCGGCGACCTGCGGATGAACAGCCCGCTCGGTGCGCCCGGCAACGCCGGTGTCCTCGGAGGGGTGTCGGAGTCACTGCGGTCCAGGGGTGTGCCGCCGGTCACCTGCACGGACGGCCCCTCCGGCATCCGGCTCAGCGCGCACGCCGCGCTGCTGCCGTGCGGCACGGCACTGGCGTCCACCTGGAACGTGTCGCTGGTGCGCGATCTGGCCGCGGAGCACGGGAAGGAGATGGTGCGGAAGGGTTCCGACATCCTGCTGAGCCCTGGCATGAACATCCAGCG
Organism: Arachnia sp.; assembly: GCA_039929445.1. GTDB lineage: Bacteria > Actinomycetota > Actinomycetes > Propionibacteriales > Propionibacteriaceae > Arachnia. The sequence goes on from JBDSRF010000192.1 coordinate 15,195, forward strand.
CGACCCGCTGTGCGGGCGCAACTTTGAGTACTTCTCCGAGGACCCGCTCGTCACCGGGCGGATGGGGGCCGCCGTCGTCGCGGGTGTGCAGTCCCAGGGTGTCTCCGCCTGTCCGAAGCACTTCGCGGCCAACAACCAGGAGACGAACCGCACCAAGCACGACTCCCGCGTCTCGGAACGGGCGCTGCGGGAGATCTACCTCCGCGGCTTCGAGATCTGCATTGCAGAGGCGGCGCCCCACACCATCATGACGTCGTACAACAAGATCAACGGGGTGTGGGCGCACTACAACCACGAACTCGTCACCACCATCCTGCGCGACCAGTGGAGCTACAACGGCCTCGTCATGACGGACTGGTGGATGCAGCCCTCCCGCGACCCCGAGTTCCTGGACCTCTGGGACAGCGCCTACCGCGTCCGGGCTCAGGTGGATGTCCTCATGCCGGGCAGCACCATCGCGGGACTGAGACGGGGGCGGGACCACGCTCTGCTCAAGTCCCACGCCCGCCCTGACGGTGTCACGCTGGGGGAGATGCAGAGGACTGCCGCCAACGTGCTCCGATTCGTACTGAAGTCGCGGCCGTTCACGAGGGGACGCACCACTGCGTGACGTCGCCTCGCCCGTGCCGGGGGTCCGGATCTGGATGCTTCGGCACGGTGTGGTCCGCCATGGGAGGACGATGGTGGTCATGGACTACACACACCTCGGCCGCACCGGCCTCAAGGTCAGCCGCCTCTGCCTCGGCACCATGAACTTCGGCCCCCTCACCGACGAGCCGGATTCGTTCGCGATCATGGACTCCGCCCACGAGCAGGGCATCAACTTCTTCGACACGGCCAACGCCTACGGCCGGGACAAGGGCAAGGGCGCCACCGAGGAGATCATCGGCAACTGGTTCCAGCAGGGCGGGGGCCGCCGGGAGCGAACTGTTCTGGCCACCAAGCTCTACGCCGACATGGAGGACTGGCCGAACTACGGGAAACTGTCCGCGGCCAGCATTCGCCGATCCCTGGACGCCAGCCTTAGGAGGCTGAAGACCGATCATATCGACCTGTACCAGTTCCACCACGTGGACCGGGACACTCCCTGGGAGGAGATCTGGCAGGCCGTCGACGTCGCCATCGCCCACGGGAAGATCCTCTACGCCGGAAGCAGCAACTTCGCCGGCTGGCACATCGCCCAGGCGCAGGCCTCCGCGTCGGAGCGCCACATGGTGGGGCTCGTCAGTGAACAGTCGATCTACAACCTGCTGACGCGAGACATCGAACTGGAGGTCATCCCGGCAGCCGAGCACTACGGACTGGGAATCCTCCCGTGGTCGCCACTGCAGGGCGGCTTGCTCGGCGGCATGCTGCGCAAGACGGTCGAGGGCGGGCGAAGGGCGGAGGGCCGCGTCGCTGAGGCGTTGGAGGACAAGCGCCCCCAGATTCAGGAGTTCGAGGACTTCGCCGACGAGTTGGGGCACGCCCCCGGCGACGTGGCGCTCGCCTGGCTGCTGCACCAGAGCGCCGTGACCGCTCCCATCGTGGGGCCCCGCATCCAGGAGCAGCTCGACGCCGCCGTGCGGGCACTCGACGTGACGCTCGACTCCGACGCCCTGGAGCGTCTGGACACGATCTTCCCCGGCTACAAGACCGCCCCCGAGCACTACGCCTGGTGACGCGTGTCCGGGATTCTCCCGGTGTTTTTGCTCCCGCCCCCATCCAGGGGCGAAACCCGGATGGGGGCCTGCACGCCAGCGTTCAGCGCGTCTCGAGGACGAAGAAGATGAAGCACAGGAATGCCGTTCGGTCGCCCGTCCTGATGCTGGGTGTCAGTAGCTCGGGTGGTGCCTCCGACGACGGCTCCGGTTCGGCCACCACGGCGATCCTGAATCCGGCGTCGATGAAGGCGTTCACCATGGCGTGCAGGGGCCGGTGCCACATGGTGAGAACGGTGTCCGCCCCGTTGAACTCGAAGTCCTCCGAGTACTCCCGGGTGGCGAAGTAGTCCTCGTTGGGGTGGGTGATGAGGCGGACCGTTGGGTGGTTGACCGAGACGATGAGCCGGCCGCCCGGCTTCAGCACCCGTCGCAGTTCGGCCAGGGGGCCGGACCAGTCCTCGAGATAGTGCAGCACGAGCGAAGCCACGACGTCATCGAAGGCGCCGTCGGTGAACGGCAGGGACTCGGCCAGGTCGGCCACGGAGAGCGAGACGTCGTCACCAAGCCTCCGCCGTGCGAGGGCGATCATCGCACGACTGCCGTCGAACCCGGTCATGATGGCGCCCCTGGCACGCAGCGACGCTGACAACGGCCCAGAGCCGCACCCTGCGTCGAGAATTCGCCGACCGCGCACGTCGCCGACCAAGTTGATCATCGCCGGACGTTCGTAGAACTCGTTGAGCAGGCTTGAGGCGTTTTCCGCGTCGTAGCTGTCCGCGAACTCGTCGTAGTGATCAGCCTTCATTCATTTCCTTCGTTCACGGAGACCTTCACTCATCGGTCTTCTCGGTCCAGTTGTCACCTATCCGTGCAGCGTCCCACCGGCGGGTGTCTACTGGTGCTTGCGATCCCCCGATCGAATTGAGCCGCCTCCCGTTGAAGGGCCAAGCCATGACCAGATCAACATCCTCCAAGTTTGCCGCAGTAGCGGGCGCATTCAGCCTAGTCATGGCTGGCGCGGTACTTCAGCCCCCCGGGGCCCAAGCCGATGTTGGGACCAGCGAGAAGTCGTTCGCGGTGTCGGTCGGCTCGACCGGTGCCTATCCCTACCCCACCGACACACCGGCGGCTCCGTTCATCGCTAAAGATGGCACCTTCTATTTTCAGCAGTCCGCGGCGGAGTATGGCATTGACGAGCCTAGGGAGTGGGAGTTCTACACCGGTAGGGACTTCGACAACTACGCGAAGGACGTACCGCTCTCCGGGGCGGTGAACCCCGCTGATCCACGCGACCGTAACGACGACACCACGTGGCGTTGTAACAACAGCCCCACTGGTCTGGAATCGACCGACCCTCCGGCAGGGTCGCGCTACAGCCAGAAGAACTACTGCGACCTGTTGGGCGTCTGGGTCGATCCGGACACTGGCGATTGGTATGGCCTGGTCCACAACGAGTTCACCCCTGAACCGTTCGGCGACCGACTGCACTACGACGCCATCGACTATGCCGTGTCCACAGACCAGGGCTACACCTGGACGATCAAGGACCACGTGCTGACCTCGCCGTACAGCACGAAACGCGGCGATACGCAGGCCTTCCCGGAACAGACCTACTACTACGGCGATGGTGACCAACGCCTGTTCGTCGACACTGCCTCGGGATTCTTCTACGTCTATTACGGCTCACGCGTGGTGGACAAGAATGGCAGCTGGAAACTCTTCTACGAGCACGTCGCTCGCGCGCCGATTTCAGGGAAGATGGCGCCGTCGAGCTGGCGCAAGTTCTACGCCGGCACCTGGTCGCAACCCGGCGTCGGAGGTCACGAAAGCAACCTGATTCCCGTCGACGCCGCGAATCCGCTTGGCTACACGCCTCCGGCCGATGAGTACAAGCCGACCACACCGGGCACCGCTGTGCAACAAGCCGCTGCGGGCACCGCACCGCCGACTTCCCCATTGTTTGTCATGGACATCACCTACAGCGCATACCTCGGGCTGTACATCGGCGAGCCGCAGGTGGTCGACCAAAGTGGCAACGCCCCACAGCAGTTGTACTGGACCGACAACCTGACAACGCAGAAGTGGCATCTGCTTGGCGATACCGGCGCCTACCGCGATGCCTCGTGGTACCGGTGGCTGGTCGACTCGGGCAACCGCACCTTGGGCACGATCGTGGGCAAAACGTTCCGTCGTTATTGCTCCATCGCCTGTGACAGTAGCGACGGGGAGTGGGCCGACATTACGATCACCGGCTCCACCCCGAGGGAGCCGTTCAACCCGGTCCTGAACTACCGCATCGCCACCGGCGAGGATCGCGCGCTCAGCCAGGTGCCCGACAGCAGCGCCACCGTTTCGTGGCCCGCCTCGGCGCGTACCGACTTGTCGAACTGGCAGTTCCGCAGCAACAACGACGGCTCGTACACGATCACGAACGCCTCGAGCGGCCACCTGCTGGGCGTCGACTCGAGCACGGACGCCGGCCGTGCCCACGGTGTCTCACCCACCGTTACGGAACGGGGGGCCAGCGGCCCCACCGTAGGGCAGCAATGGTTCGTGCTGGCGAACAAGTCACCCATCAATGACAACCCCGACGGTACCTACCGCATCGTCAATCGCTACAGCGGTCTCGTGCTCAGCCTGCCATCGACGTCGGGCGTGCGCGCCGAGACCACTCCTGTGCGCACTTGGTCGCATCAAGGCAGTACTGCAGCACAACAGATGCTCGACGTCGTCGTCGTGCCGACCGTGACGCCGACAACAACACCTACCGCGTCGCCGACGCAGCCGCCCGCCGTGTTCGATCTCTACACCACGCCTGGCTACCACACCGTCAACGGGAGGAAGTGGTTCACATCCTGCGAGCCGTACTCGCAGACCACACGCTGCCGCACCAACATCTTCGCCACGCAAGTGACCCAGGAGGGCGGCAAGTTCGTGCTCCGCAACGGCTGGGTCTTCAACAACCTCA
>JBDSRF010000193.1:0-14002 GCA_039929445.1 Arachnia sp.
TAGCGAACGCTCTCGCCGGGCTTGGCCACGTTCTCCACGACCTTGGCCTGGATGTAGGAGCGGCAGCCGTTGCGACCCGTGGCCGGGGTGCCGCACTCGGTGCGCCACTGGCGGCCATCGGCTGCGGTCCACGTGCCGGTCTCGGCGAGCCTGTTGCCCTTCCAGGCCGCCTTGGGCGACGGCAGGTAGGTCAGGTTGTTGAACGCCCAGCCCTTCGATGAGACGAACTTCCCCCCGACGTCGCGGACCGTGGTGGCCTCGATGAGGGTGCGGCACCGCTGCGTGACGGAGTACGGCTCACAGGTGGTGAACCACTTGCGTCCGTTGACGTCGTGGTAGCCCGGGGTGTTGTAGACCGTCGACGGCACCGTCGGGGTGACGCTGGGCGACGGACTGGCGGATGGGCTGGCGGACGGGCTCGTCGTCATGCTCGGCGACGGACTCGGGGACGGGCTGACCACGGGCGTCACGGTCAGCGTCGCAATCTTGGAGACCGCGTAGCCCGCAGCGTTGGCGGCGACCGCGCGGACCCGGAGGCCGTTGGAGTCGCTGCCCACCTTGTCCAGCGTCAGCGTGGTGCCGGTGACACCCTGGATGGGTGTCCAGAGGCCGCTGATGTCCTTCTCCCAGGTGATGCCCGGGGTGGGATCGCCGGTCGCGGCGACCGTGAAGGTCGCGTTCTCCCCCGCGATGACGGTGGTGGACGACGGCTGCGTGCTGAAGGCCGGCTTCACGGAGCACGTGGACGTGATGCGGGGAACCTCGAGGGTCGACTTGCCGTAGCTCCTGCCGGCGACGGCGAAGATGCCCTGCGCGGTGGCCATGTAGTTGGCGGAGGTACGGTCAAGCTTGTTCTGCCATGCCCCGACGCCGGTCAGGTTCTGCTGTCCGCGCATGAAGGCCTGCGGGGAGGCGATGTCCTCGCCGGCTTCGGCCAGGCCGCCGGCGAGGATGCCGGTGGAGTTGGCGGCGGCGAAGGTGGCCCAGTAGTAGTTGCCGTCCTTCGTCTTCTGGTTGGCGGGGTCGTCGGCCCAGGCAACGGCCTTGTCGATGGCCGCGTCGGCCGCATCGCGCATCGACTGGGTGTTCAGTTCGTTCTCGCTCGTGCCCACCAGCGCGGACAGGGCCAGGCCGGTGTCATCGGGGGAGCCGAAGCCGCCGCCCACACCCTGGCGTTTGGCCAGCAGGTCCCAGACGTTCTGCGGGACGGGCTTGCCGAGGCGGTTGAGGGCGATGGTGACCAGGTGGGGTCCCCACCAGTTGTCGAGGCTCCTGGCGTCGTTCGCGATGAACGCGTCGAGTTCGGCCGTGAGGTCACGGTCGCAGCTGAGGAAGTGGTTCGTGTCCTGGCCCGTCATGTCCAGGGCGATGAGGACCTTGGCCAGCGAATCGGCCTGGTCGATGTACTCGGGGGCTGCGCCCTGCAGAGCATGGACCATCTCGGAGACGACCTCCGGGTGGGACCCGGCGGCGGCGAGCGCGGAGATGCTGTCGGCGAGACCGGCGGCGAACTGGTCATCGCTGGCGTCCCACTGGCTGGCGATCCAGTCAGCGGCCAGGGCCGTGCTGGCGGTGTTGTCGTACTCGGCCAGGGCCAGGGCGGTGCGCGGCTCGGGGTTGCTGGAGGCGGTGGCGTTCAGCGAGAACGACCAGCCCTCCCACTCACCGGCGGAGGGCTCGTAGCCCCCGCCTCCCATGTTCGAGTACTCCCACTCCTGTCCCTGGTCGGTGGAGTGCCAGTAGGACCAGTAGCCGTTGGCGGGTGGGGTGTTGACGCACTTCTCGGTGTAGGTGGGGTTCCCGGTCAGGGGGATCACCTCGTCCGCGGACGGGCGGCCGTTGAGCCGGCAGGCGAACGCGTCGCCCCAGCGGGCGACCCCGTCGTAGGTGAATCCGGCGGCCCTGACGGCATCGACGCCCGTCTCGGGGGTTCCGGTGGAGCAACGGATGTCCGTGCCGCCGCCGAGTGCCTGGTAGTCGAGGACAACCGTGACGCCGGTGTCACCGACGCACGGTCCGGCGTGGTTGGTGGCTGCTGCCACTGCCTCGTCGGCGTGGCCGGTGGCAGGTGCGACGAAGCCCAGCAGGAGGCCGACTGAGGCGGCGCCTGCGAGCCATCGTGTGGTGCGTGACATGTATCTGTGTTCCTTCAGTGGTGCTGGCGAGATATGGAGGGCGGTCACGAGAACTGGACCATGTTGTTGAAGATTTCCTTGGTGACCCACGTGTAGGCGGTGGGCTGCCCGGGCCTGGAGATGGTCTCAATCACGCGGGCGACGGCGAAGGTGCGGCAGCCGTTGCGCCCGGTGAGGGCGGTGTCGCACTCGGTGCGCCACTTGCGGCCGTCGGCGGCGATCCAGCCGGCGCTGCCCGTGTCGTAGCCGAGCGGATTGCTCTTCCACAGGGAACGCGGCGACGGCAGGTAGGTCAGGTTGTTGAAGACGTAGCCCTTGCTGGTCACGAACCGGCCGTTGACCTGGCTGACGGTGGTGGCCTCGATGAGGGTGCGGCACCGCGTCGTCTTCGAGTACGGCTCGCAGGTGGTGCGCCAGTTGCGACCGTTCACCGTCCTGTCGCCGGGGGTGTTGTACACGGTCTTGGGGGGCGTCGGCTTCACGGGAGTGGTGTTGCACTTCTCCATCTCCGGGACCTGGGTGCTGCGGGCAGTGCCGTAGCCCCCGCCGACGACGCCGAGCACGGCCTGGGTGGTGGCCATGACGTCGGACTTGCGGGTCTGTCCCGGCTGCTTGTGGGCGGCTGCCCAGCCGCCGTCCGGATTCTGCTGCGACTTCAGGTAACGGGCCGGGGACGTGATGTCCACGCCGATCTCGCCCAGAGCGCCCGCCAGCATGCCCGTGGAGTTGGAGGAGGAGTAGGTCTCCCAGTAGTAGCTGCTGCTGGCGGCGTCCTGCTTCTGGTTGACGGCGTTGGCGGACCACGCCCTCGCGCCCGTGATGCTGGTCTTGGCGCGCTGCGCGTAGGCGGCGTTCTTGGGGTTCTTGGACAGCCGGTCCATGGCCGAGATGGCCACAGCCGTGTAGTCGGGGTCCCCCACGAACGTGCCGTCGTTGTAGTAGTAGCCGAAACCGCCACTGCTTGCGTCTTGGTTCTTCTGCATCTCCTCGATGACCCAGGCGGGGACCTGTTCGTTCGCACGGGACAGCGCGATGGCGATGAGGTAGGGGCCCCAGTACTCGCCACTCTGGGCGGGGCGCTTGACCACCATGGCCTTCAGTTCGGCCACGAGGTCGCGCTGGCAGCCGAAGAGTGTGCGCGGGTTCTGGCCGGCGATGTCGGCCGTCATGATCATCTTCGCCAGTCCGGCCGGGTAGCCGCCGTCGAAGTCGGTGTAGTTCGGGCCGCGGTCCTTGAGGTCCAGCAGCATGGAGCGGACGGTGTCGGGCTGCTGGTTGGCGGCGCTGAGCGCGATGATGCCGTCCGCGGTGGTACCGGCGGCGAAGAACTTTGTGCGCTTGACGTCGGCCTTCCACGTGTCGGCAATCCACTTCGACGCGTTGGTGATGCTGGCGTCATCGCTGGTGTCGGCGCGCGCCGTCTGCGGCGCCACGAGGGTGAGGGTGAGGAACAGCGCAACGAGTACGGCGCCTGTTCGTTTCAAGAGGGACAAAAGGGGACTCCTTGTTCAGGAGGCCTGCTGAAAACAAGTATGGGCGCACGGAACATGCACCGAACCCATCGCAGACCACGACGATGAAACCGTTCTGATCCAGGCAGGTGCTCCGACTTCGGCGGGCCGCGGTGGGCCCCACCGTCACGGTTGCGGGTCAGTTCCGGATTCGCACCGAATTCCCCCACAGCTGGACAGGTCCGACCCTACACTGACCAGCACTTTTCGGCGTGGGTGGGGTCTACCAGTTGCGTTCGCCGGTGCCGCCGTCGACGGGTTCCTTGCCGGAGCCCTGCTCCTCGGCGCGCTGCCGTTCCTCCTGCGCCTGCTTGGCGCGCTCGTCGAGCTCGTTGGTTCGCTCGTCGTTGGTGGTCGATTCCTGGGGCGGTGTCCACGTGGCGTTGCCCTCGGCGGTCTTCGACTCGACGCGTTGCCGGGCCTCTCTCCACGCATCGGCCAGGGTGCCGCCGCCGGGGGCCGGCTCATTGGGACAGGTGGCGTCGGCGAGCACTACCTGCGCCTGTGTGTAGCGCACCAGCGCGCCCGGCACGTCGTCGGCGGCGCGGAGGGCGTCGGCGCCGGACTCCAGCGCCAGGGACCAGTTGAGGCGCACCGTGCACTGTCGCTCCGGGGGGGCCAGCGATGCGGCGGTCTCGAAGTCGTCTGCGGCCGCGTCCCAGCGCTGCAGCTCGAGGCGGGCGACGCCCCGGTTGTGGACGGGGATCCACTTGTTCAGCACCGACACCCCCACGGAGCGTGAGTACTGGCGCTCCGCGTCGGCGTTGTCTCGCCCCTGCCAGGCCGTGTTGCCGGCCTGGAGGAACACCAACTGCAGGGCGAGCACCGCGGCGGCCGCGAGCAGCGCCACGGCGATGAGCCCCGGCACGACGAGCCAGTGGGCGCGGCGAACTCTCCGGGTCATGGGCGAACCTCCTTGCGGGCGCGGCGGGCCTGCCGGATGCTGAACCAGCCGTCGACGGCCAGCACCGTGGCCGCGGCGATGGCCAGCAACCAGGCCAGCGAATAGTCAGGGGTGCCGGTCTCGCCCGAGGCGGCGCCTGCGCCGTCGGCCCAGAACTGGAGGCCGCCGGGGGCGGTGCGGTGGTGGTAGCTGCCGCCGAGTTCGTCGGCGATGCGTTGGAGGGCGGCCTCGTCGATGCTGGACAGCTGGGTGACGCCGTCGCGCTCCACGAGTTCGTCCGTGTCGGGCCGCATCGCCATCCGGCCACCCGCCGTCGTGCCGTAGCCCAGGACCATGGCGCCGTTGACCAGCGGGGCGAGGGTGTCGAAGGAGGCGGGGACCGCCTCCATGGTCTGTTCCCCGTCGCCGAGGTAGAGCAGGAACCGGCGGGCCTGGGGGCGGGACCGGGAGGAGTCCTCCAGTAGTTGCTGGGCCAACGGCTTGCCCACGGAGATGTCGCTGCCGATGCCGAAGCTCTCCTCACGCCACCCAGAAGTCTCGGCGAAGGTCACGACGGCGGTGGTGTCCGTTGTCCACGGCACCGACACGCGGGCGTCGTTGTCCATGACGACGACGCTGTAGCGGGCACTGGGCATCGCGGCCACCAGCGCGGTGACGTCGGCGGCGACTCCGTCCATGCGGGGACGCTGCCCGTCCCAGTCCTGCGCGCCCATGGAGGTGGTGCGGTCCAGGACGATGAGGACGTCCGTGGCGGTGGGGGCGGGGGGTTCGTTGCTGCCGGCGATGGCGGGTTGCAGCGCCACTGCCCCCAGCAGCAGGAGGACGCCGAGCCGGCGCCAGGTGGACCCTGCGCGCAGGGAGTCGCGCGACGCCCACACGTGGAGGGCCAGAGCGAGGACGACGGCCGCGAGCAGCGGCCATAGCGGGGCCCACGTCATGCCGTCACCCTCCGTCGGTGCGACAGGGATGCCCCCGCGAGCCCCAGGAGCCCCAGCGCGGCACCCGGCCACACGAGCGGCGCCGACTGGCTGCGGGCGCGCCCCGCCATGGTGGCGCTCTGCTGCGCCTCGACGGCGCGGGTGATGGAGGACAGGTCGGGTTCAGGGCCCAGCAGCATGACGTCGCCGCCCGTCGGCCTGAGGCGCGCGGTGAGGTCGTCGGTGGCAGCGACGCTGTTGTCGGCGGGCACGATCCCGAAGACCAGCACGTCGCGTTCCACAGCCCGGGCCGCGGCGTCCTCCACGGAGAACAGCGGGGTGCCGCCCACCTGGTTGTCGGTGGCGAGCACCACGGTGCGGGACCGCTGCGCGTCAGCCTTGTCGAAGCGTTGGAGGCAGCTGGCGAGGCCGTCGCCGATGAGGGAGGAGCCCAGGTCGCCGACGCGGGTACCCGCGAGTTGGCTGCTCCCCAGCGACGCGCCTGTGTCGCGGAGGTGTTCCTGGATGTAGGCGGCGTCGTCGGTCAGCGGAAAGATGGTGACGGCGGAGGCGTCGAAGAGAACGAAGCCGATGCGTTCCCCGTCGAGTTCGGCTGCCAGGTTCGCGAAGCTGTCGATCACGGCGCGATCGACCTCCGACATGGAGCCCGACACGTCCAGGCACAGCACGATGTCACGGTTGCTGCGCTGCTCGGACACGGTGTCGGCGGACACGGGACGGGCAGCGAGCAGCGCCACACCCGCCCCGGCCACGGCCAGGCAGCAGGACTCGATGATGAGCCACCGCAGCCGCGCCCTGGCGAGCTCGGTGAAGCGGGGCAGCGCACGGATGCGGGCGGCGCCGGCGAGAGGCAGCGCGCCCGTGGCGCGGCGTCGTCGTCCGGGCCACAGCCAGGCGGCGATCCCGACGGCCGTCAGGACGATGAGCACGGCCACGCCGTACCAGGGCTGGGTCAGTGCCATTGCCGGATCACCTCCTGGGCGGAGGCCGCCACGGCGTCGACGTCGGGTCGGGCAGTGGGGGAGAAGCAGTCGTCCTGGATGCCCGTGACGAACGCGGCGACGGGTTGCAGCCGCGGGTCGCGGCGGGCGGCAGCAGCCAGTTGGGAGGCGGTCTCGTAGTCGGCGTCGCCGTCGGAGGCGGTGCCTGCGAACCAGCGCGTTGCCCGCCCGATCTCCTGACAGGCCTCCTGCGACCTCACGCGCCCAGCGTGGAAGGCGTCGCTCGCGCTGGTCACGCGTGTCAGGGCGTCGGCGCGGAGGTCTGCGAGGGAGGTGTCGGCCTTCTCCGGGGTTCCATGTCCCAGGGCGCGCCAGCGAAGGACGCCGAGTGCCATGACAGCGGCGGCCAGCACCACGAGGAGCCCGGCGAGGGCCCACCAGCGCCAGTCGAGTCCGATGGGCGGGTTGATCTGCAGCAGCGTGTCAACGGGCATGGCGGTGGCTCCTCACGAGGCCGAGGACGGCGGGGACGAGCCCGGCGGTGCCCGAGAGGTGCAGCGAGGAGATGGCGAGGCGGGACAGTGCCGCGGTGCGCCGGGCTGCCCGTTCGGCCCGGTCGGTGCGGATCGCTTCGCGCAGTTGCGGGTCGCGGCGCAGCTCCTTCAGCAGTTCTCGCTGGTCGTCGAGGCCGACGACGGGGGAGTTGGCGATGGCGGGGTCGGTGGGGTCGAGGTCGGCGAGTGTGACCACCATCACCTCGTGCTGCACCACCAGGCGGCGCAGCCGGGACTCCAGGTCGGCGTCGATGTCGACGTCGTCGCACACCACCACCACGATACCGCGGCGTCGCAGCGTGATGGCGGTGAACTCCAGCAGGCGGGCGAGGTCGGCCTCGGGGTGCTCGGGTGTGGAGGCGTCCTCGATGTTGCCCAGCATGCGTTCCAGTTCCACGTCACGCGTGGAGGGGCGAGCGGCCCGGGCGTTGTCGCCGTCGCACCACAGGAGGCCCACGTAGTCGCCGTGCTGGGTGGCGATGGAACCGAAGGCCCCCGCCACCTGGACGGCCACGTCGAGCTTGGTCTCGGTGGGGTTGACCATTCCCGCCAGGGACCGGCCCGTGGCCACCGCCACCATGAGGGTGGCGCGGCGCTCGGCGATGTGGCGCTTCACGAGCAGGGAACCCCCGCTGCGGGCCGATGCCTTCCAATCGATCTCGGCGACGTCGTCGCCGCGCACGTACTCACGCAGGTCGTTGAACTCCATGCTGCGCCCGGCGTGCAGCGAGGAGTGGGCGCCCGCGTACAGCCCGCCCACCCGATGACGGGTGGCGAGAGCGACGGCGCGACGAACTCGTGTGAGACGGGCCATGCGGACTACGGGGTGGGGACGGCGTCAAAGACGGCGTCGATGAGGTCGTCGGGGCGGATCTGCTCGGCCATGGCCTCGAAGGTCAGCACGAGGCGGTGTCGGAGGATGGAGTGCCGCATGGACACGACGTCGTCGGGCACCACGTGGTTGCGCCCAGCCAGGAGCGCGTTGCTGCGGGCCACCTGCATGAACGCGATGGCGCCGCGGGGGCTGGCCCCGTACTCGATCCACCTGGCATGTTCGCTGCCGAGGAAGTCCGCGGGGCGGCGGGTGACGTTGATGAGTTCCACGATGTACTGCTTGATGCTGTCCTTGACGTGGATCCGCGCGCACAACTCCTGCAGGCGGAGGATGTCGGCCGTGGTGGCGACGGCCGCCCCGGGTGTCTCGAAGGTGCCGCGTTCGATGCGGTTCAGGACCTCGATCTCGTCGGCGGGCTTGGGGTAGTCGACCACTTCCTTCAGCAGGAACCGGTCCATCTGCGCCTGCGGGAGGACGTAGGTGCCCTCCTCCTCGATGGGGTTCTGGGTGGCCATCACCATGAACGGGGCGGGCAGCGGGTGGCTGGTGCCGCCGATGGTGGTCTGGTGCTCCTGCATCGCCTCGAGCATGGCGGACTGCGTCTTGGCGCTGGAGCGGTTGATCTCGTCCAGGAGCACGAAGTGGGCGTGGACGGGGCCCAGCTCCGTCCGGAAGCTGGCGGTGGCGGGATCGAAGACCTCGGTGCCGATGATGTCGCTGGGCAGCAGGTCCGGCGTGCACTGGATGCGCGCGAAGCTGGCGTCCACGGAACGTGCCAGCGTGCTGGCCGCCAGCGTCTTCGCCAACCCCGGCACCGACTCCACCAGGATGTGGCCCCGGCTCAGCACCGTCGCCATGAGCGCGCGGCGCAGACGGGGCTGACCAACGACGGTGGCGTCGAAGTAGCTGGTCAGCGACTCCAGCGTCGCCTGCGCGCCGGCCATCTCGTCGCTGGCCAGAGTCCGGCTCGGTGACGTCTCATTGGGCTGCGTGATGGTCTCGGAAGTCATTCGATCTCCTGCGTCGTGGGGGTGTTCCAGAGTGTCGTGAGGGTGTCGCTCCGGTCGCGACGGAGCAGCGCGGCCGGGGCCACGTCGGGTGGGGGAACAAAGTAGGTGGGGGCCGCGAGGGTGGGTGCGCCGAACGCGTGCCGAAGGGCGCGGAGCGCGGGCAGCCCAATGGCCAGCACCACCACCGCGTTGACGACGGCCCGCGTCAGGTCGAAGGCCAGCGACGTGGCCAAGGTGTAGTCGACGAGCCGTTGGAGCGCATCCAGGGGCGGCAGCCCGGGCAGGAACCCGCCCGTTGTGGAGTCCCGTTCCCCGGTCCAGCCCGTGATGTTGAGGGCAAGACCGGTGAGGATCCCGAGCGGCAGGCAGGCGGGAATCGCCACCAGCCACGCGGCGACGGGGCGCAGGCCGCGCAACGCGCCACCCACAGCCCCCCACAGCCCCCACACCAGGATCTGGCCCACCAGCGGGGTGTCCACCAGCCCCATGGCCACCGACGACGCGAGCGCCGCCAGCGCTCCCGTGAGGAAACCGGCGGGCGCGCCCAGCGCGGCCCCGGCGAGCAGGGGGAGGGCGTAGACGGGTTCGATGCCGCTGCCGCCGGGGGACAGCAGCATCCGGACCAGGGAATCCACGAGGGCCACGAGGAGCACGGGACCGAACACGGCCGCGCGCCGGCCCGCATCCAGCCACATCGACGTCGCGAGGACGGCCAGCAGGGACAGCAGAGCGGCCAGGACGAACGGGGTCTCGGCCTGCAGGGCGTCCCGCCCGGGGGCGGTGAACGAGGACCAGATGGGCCACGCCAGCCACGCGATCCCCATGGCCCCGACGATCAGCAGGGCCAGGTGGGATCGCCAGGTGAACAGGAGGCTGTTCATGCGTTCACCGTCGCCTGCGTGGTGGACAGGACGTCGCTGAGACGCAGGTATCGGGTGGATCCGACGGCGCGCGAGACCAGCGGGGCGCTGGGCAGCAGGTCCGCGACAGCGGAGGGAGAACCGTCGGCGATGACCACGTCATGCGACACCACGACGAGGCGGTGGCAGGCACGCACGAGGAATTCGATGTCGCGGCTGGTGACCAGTCGGGTGCCCGCCGGGCGTCGTCGCAGGTCCTCGGCCAGGGTGTGGCGCTCCCGGGGATCGAGGCCGGCCTGCGGGTGGGAGAGCCACAGCGGAGTCGTGGGACCGCCGGCCAGCGCCAGACGGAAAAGCGCGAGCTCGCCCGGGCTGAGGTCCAGCAGCAGTGCGCGTGGGCGCAGCGTGGGGAGATGCGCCAGGACGGATCCGGCCGGCAGGTGGTGCCGTCGCTCCCACGTGCGGGCGGCCGCGTCGAGGCGCAGTGTGACCGGCAGTTGGCTCGGCACCACGTCGCCGCCGGGAAGTTTTGCGATGAGGCGGCGCGCCAGAGCCTCGGGGCGACCCGAGGTGTCGATGATGCCGAGGCACTCGCCCGGACGGATCTCGATGGCCGGCCCGCTCAGCCCCACTGCGGTCGCGTCGATGACGGCGCCGGAGCCTGCAGGGCTCGCGCCGTCGGCGCTCCGATGGGGGAACAGGGGCAGGACGATCGCGGAGGTCTCCAGGGCCTGGGCCGTCTGCTTCGGGGTGCGGCAGTCGGCGGGCGGGACGTCGAGCGCGCGGGCCAGGGTCAGCAGCGTCGGCTCGGGCAGGGTGCGGGGCTGCCACTGGTCGGGCCGACCCTGCCAGGCCAGGCGTCCGCCGTCGAGCTCCACCACATGGTCGGCATGCTCCCAGACTGCATCGAGATCGTGCTCGGCCCACAGCACGGCGGCGCCGTCGCGTGCACGCTCGCGCAGGAGGGAACAGAAGCGGTCGCGAGTCGAGACGTCGCCGGCGCCCATCACCCGGTCCACGAGGACGAGTGAGGCGGCCGTCGTGCCGGTCCGGGGCAGGAGGGACGCGCAGTGCAGCCGGAGGCGCAGGTCGATGGGCAGGGAGCTGAGGCGGCGATCGAGGTCGGCGTCCAGCCCCAGGCCCTCGGCGGCGGACACGTTGCCAGTAAGGATGCGCAGGCAGTCGGCCACGGTGCCGCCGGGAAGGGCATCATCCGAGATCCAGAGGACGGCGGCCGCCAGTTCGTCGCGGGTGGCGCCGTCGATCCGCCGACCGTTCAGGGTCGCGGTCCCGCGGGTCCGCCCGGTGTTCACAGCGCCTGCCAGCGTCCGCACCAGAGTGGCGCCGCCGGAGCCGGAGCGCCCGACGACGGCCGTGATGCTGCCGGAGTCGGCCGTCAGCGTGAGGTCGTCGACGGCGCGCAGACGGCCCGGAGCCCGGCACCCGAAACCCGTGAGCTCAAGCATGGGCCGCCACCCGCCGTGGCGTCCGTTGCCCGGAGAGACCGACGGCCAGGGGCAGCAGGACGGCGGCACCGGCCAGGGCCCAGGGCAGTGCGGTGAGGTCGCCCGGCGTGGGGGTGAGGGAAGCCGTCTGGCCCAGCGGGCCCCTCAGAGCCCATGCGAGCGTGAGCAGGAGGGCGGCGGCGGCCTGCGGGAGGTCGTTGGCACGCCACTGCCACAGCAGTGCCGGGGTACCCGGCAGGGCAAGACCGAGGATGACAGCGAGCACCACCACCACCGCGACGAGGTCGGTTCCGAACAGGTGGGCGGTGACCGCCGTCGGCAGCAGGCTGGCCGAGAGTGCCAGCACCGGTCCAGCAACCAGGACCAGCAGCACCAGGAGGCGGACGATCTCCACGGCGGGGCGGGGGGCTGTGGTGGGGCGGTCGGCGCGGGCAATGTCGCGGGTGGCGAGCAGGACAGACGTCAACCAGCCGGCGGCCGCGCCCCGACCCCACCGCTGCTGCGTGACGCGATGGCGGGAGGCGAGTGCCTCCACGCTGGCCTCGCCGAGGCAGGCCAGCGGGTGGAGGGCAGGCGCCCCGGCGCCCAGCGTCGAGCGGGAGAGGGCAAGCCAGCCCCGGGCGCTCACGAGCTGACCGGCGAGCCCGAACAACAGGGTCACGGCGACGGCGCGCAGGGCGCCCACCAGGCCGCCGACCACCGAGGGGAGGCCGAGTGGGCCGCCGAAGGTGACCCCGGGGCCGGGGGACCAGCTGGGCAGGACGAGAAGGGCCTCGGCTGGGGTGCCACGGGGAAGGAGGAGGGTCAGGGCCACCCACACCAGCGACGCAGCCAGGCCTGCCCCGAGTGCTGTGACAAAGCTGGCGCGGCGCGGGCCACCCGCCAGGAACCCGGTCGCGCCAAGGGCCAGCACAAGGACGAGCAGCAGCAGCGGGTTGGAGGTGTTGATGGCGATGGTGCTGCCGATGAGCAGCAACCACAGCCAGACCAGGGGATGTCCGTCGCTCACCGGAGGCCTCCCCGTCGTCGCAGTCCGGTGGCCGCGCCCGCGATGGTCAGGACGGCGGCGATCCCGGCCACCCCGCCCGCCGCGATCACAACCGTGCGTTCCGGATGCGTGGCCACGAGGTTGGCCCCCGTCAGGTCCGCACCCACCGCTGGCGGCTGGAAGGGCGCGGAGGGTTCGCGGGGTGCGCCGTCGACGGTGGGGGTGGCCAGCCACAGGGGCGAGATGGCCGAGTCGCTCACGTTGCGGAGCCGGAACTTGTGGGGCGTGGACGTCAGTCCGCGGGGGACGACGTAGCGCAGCGTGGTGATGGCGTCGGGGCCGGTGCTGGAGGTAGGCGTTTCCGTCGGGGCCGGCTTGTCGGTGGAGGTGGTGTCGTGCCAGATGCCGTCGTCGTCGGCGTAGTCCACGGCGAAGCGGGTACCGGGAATGGTCCCCGTGAACTGCAGGTCGAGCGTGGCGCCGGCGGGTTTGTCGTCGCCGTACCCGTCGCCGAGGATCACCGGGACGCGGGCGCCGAACGGGACGAACTGGCCGACGGTCTGCAGCGTGTCCGTGGTGTCCTGCATGCCGCCGACGCTGACGAGCGCCCACCCGCTGGAATCCCCGCCCGCCGGCAGCGTCGGGATGGCGACGTCGGTGTGGGCGACGCCGGAGGAGTTGGTGATGACCTCGGCGTCGCTGCTGATGGGGCGCAGTTCCGTGAGGGCGCCGTCGGCCGCGACAGCCAGGTAGACGACCACTTGGACGCGCGCATTGGCATTGCCGATGACCGTCACGGGGAACGTGGCGCCCTCGCGGAGCCAGTCGTTGGTGTCCAGCGCGCACCCACGCGGGGATCCGGCGCACAGCGTCGCGGCCTGCGTGGGGGGTTCGGCGGCGGCGGGTCGGACCGCCCAGGGTGCAGCGAGAAGCAGTGCGGCCAGCGCCAGCGTGGTGGTGCGGCGAATCACTCGTCCTCCACCACCGGTGGAACCGAGGTCTGCAGCCCGCGGGCGAACGCGGTACCGAGACCGCCCACCACGAAGGCGGCACCGGCGACCGCCGCCATCTGAGACCAGGGAGCGGGCTTGTCGTTGCGCGTCGGTTCGACGCTCTGTCGCTTCGAGTCCTCGCGACCCCAGACCAACGACGGGGACGGGTTGGCCGCGGCCGTGGCCTGATCCGAGGTGGTTTGCGGGGCAGTCGGTGTGGGTAACTCGGTCACCGGCGGCGGTGGCTCCGGAACAGGCGGCGTTGGGGTCGGAGGGGTGACGGGTGGCTGCGGCCGGTACGTGGGGCGCTGCGGTCGGGAGGTCCGTCGCGGCGGCCGGCTTGTGGGGCGCTGGGTCCGCGGCGGCGCCGTCGTCCTGGGTGGCGGTGTCGTCCGCGGGGGCGCCGTCGTGGTTTGGGTGCTGGCGGAGCCTCCGACGGTGGTGGTGTTCGTCGGCTGGGCGGGGGGCGTCTGGGTGGCGGTCGCGGTCTGCGTCGATGACTGGCTGGGGGAGGCTGAAGGGCTCGTTGCGGTGCCGCCCGGCCCCGGCCCGGTGCTGGTGTCCGATGGAGAGGTGGTGGGGGTGACGGTTGGAGTGGGGGACTCCGTGGGTTCTGTGAGGTCGAACTGTGGGATAGCTTCGGGCAAGCTCAGAGCCTCGTCGCTCGGCTTCTCCGTGAGCGTGATGCCCACGATGGTGTCCATTGCCGCGTCGGGTTCCCATTGAGACTTGCCATTCCAGACGCCCCCGCCACCTTCCAGTACCTGACCGGTTGCCCATCTCCAAGAGAAGCCTTTGGGTATGACAATCTCATTGATGGAGGTGACGAGGCCTATCGCCGCCTCGACTTCGTAAGTGATTCCGGCGG
>JBDSRF010000194.1:0-25849 GCA_039929445.1 Arachnia sp.
GAAGAACTGTCCGAGCGTGACGTCCCTGTTGCCGTCACCCTCGAGCCACACGTCGCCGTTCGACTCGTGGGTGTGGACGGGGGCCTGCACTGCTCGCAGCCGGTCGATGCCGATGAACGGCGCCAGGGGCACCGACTCCCCGTCGACGACCACAACGATGGTGAGGATGAACGGGTCGGCATCCGATTCCAGCGGCAGCTCGGGCAGGCCGGCCGCACGGATGTGGGAGATGGCATCCCTCGGCGCCGCCCAGGGAGGCGGCCCCGTGGAAAAGGTGGCGGGCGCGGGGTCGGGCCGGGAGACGCACCCCACGAGCAGCAGCGCCACGAGGGGCCAGGACAACCAACGCACGCCTCAACGCTAGCCGATCTCCGGTGGTGGGTGGCCGGGTGATTGTTTGCTAACCTTTGCTGGTCGCGCTGTCTCCACCGGCAGCACGATGTTTGCCCCCGTAGCTCAGGGGATAGAGCACCGCCCTCCGGAGGCGGGAGCGCAGGTTCGAATCCTGCCGGGGGCGCTGAGCACAGTGACATTGAGGCCGGGTCGACGACTGACCCGGCGAGCCAGGAGTCCTTTTCCCGTGACAGCCACCGCCGCACCGCGGCGCAACTCCCTCAACGCAGGGCTGGGGCTGTTGCTCCTGTTCCTGGTCACGCGCGCCATCAACGCGTGGATCTGGCAGCAGCCCGCCGCGAACTTCGTGGCCAACGACGTCTCCTACTACAGCTACTACACCTGGTGCTTCGACAAGGGGCTGCTCGAGGGCAGCGCCCAGTGCGTCGAGGCGGCCGCCGGGCTCGGCATCATGGCGGAGTACCCCCTGCCCGCCCAGTGGATACTGCAGGGCATCTACGCGCTGGCGGGTGGCTTCGAGGAGTACTTCAACTGGTTCGCGGGACTCATGCTGGTGCTCGACGCCGTCGTGGCCGCCAGCCTGTTCCGCCGCGGCAACGCGAAGGGTGCCCTCGTCTGGATCCTCTTCACCGCCGCGGGCGGCCCCATCATGTACTTCCGCTTCGACCTGGTCCCGGCCGCTCTCGTGCTGTGGGCCTGCATGCTGCTGGCGGCGCGCCCGTACTTGGCGGGTGCCCTCGTGGCCATGGGGGCCGCGGTGAAACTGTGGCCGGCCCTATTGGCACTCCCGCTGGCCGCCCCGAACCCGCTGCGCCCCGGCCACGGGCGGGCACGCCTGCTCGGCTTCATGGGCGCCGGCATGGCACTGGGCATGTCGTCGTTGCTCGTGGGCGGCTGGGCACGCTCCATCTCCCCGCTCGTGTGGCAGTCCCGGCGCGGGCTGCAGATGGAGTCCGTGCCCGCCACCCCCCTGATGTTCCTTCGCACCTTCACCGACAACCAGGCGTGGCCGGTGTTCCTGTCGAAGTACAACGCACTGGAACTGCAGGGGCCGGGCGTGGGGTTGCTGCTGCAGGTCTCCACCCTGCTGACGGTGGGGTGGGCGATGCTGACGGCGGTGCTGGCCTGGAGGCTGCTGCGGCACTTCCACCGGCAGAGCCGTGCCCTGCACGAAGCAATGCTGCTGGTGGTGCTCGCCAGCGTGCTGGCCACGATCGTGTCCAACAAGACCCTGTCGCCGCAGTACATCCTGTGGCTGGGCGGGCCCCTGTCGGTACTCGTCATGTCCCGCCGCAGCGAATGGCTGCGGGGGCCCCTGCATCTGGTGACCATCACGCTCATCGTCGTGGCGGCCCTCACGCAGTACACCTACCCGTGGGGCACGTTCGGGATCATGGGCATGCCCAATGGTTCGCCGCTGGAAACCTCCATGCTGCTGTTGCGCAACGTGCTGCTGGTCGCGACGACGCTCTACACCATCCATCTGGCCTGGCGCATCACCGCCGCGTCAAAAACCGACGTTCCGGCGCTGCATGGCGTCGAGCGGAGCGCCACCCGGCCTTGATAGGCTTCGCGATGGGCACAGCAGCCCACCTGCTACCGACTCACAGAGGGGATCGTGGCCCAGCCACTGTCGCACATGTCATCACCGGACACACAGGACTCCTTCGGCGCCAACTCCTGGCTGATCGACGAGATGCGGGAGGCGTACGAGCAGGATTCGGCCTCCGTTGACCCCACCTGGCAGGAGTTCTTCGCTGACGAGGCCGCCAACTCCTCCCCCTCCACGTCGGACAGCACGGACGCGAAGGCGTCGACGCCGCCCGCCAGCAAGGCTCCCCCCGCCGCACCGGCAGCCGCTGCCACGAAGCCAGAGGCGCCGGCAACCAGGGCCCCGGCCACGCCCACGCCCACGCCCACGGCGGAGCCCACGCCAAAAGCGGAGACCACGCCCGCCGCTGAGCCCAAGCCTGCTGCGGCACCGGCCCGCAAGGTGCAGCCCACCACGGAGCCATCGGCGACACCCGCCAGCGGCACCGGTCTGTCCGCCAACGCGCCGAACCCCGCGCTGCGTCCCGAGCCGAGCGCCGTCTCCCCCACGGTGACGCGACTGCGCGGCGCCCCCATGCGGACCGCCAAGAACATGGAGGAGTCGCTGACCGTCCCCACGGCCACCTCCGTGCGTTCGGTTCCCATGAAGCTCGTCATCGACCAGCGCACCATCATCAACAACTTCCTGCGGACCTCCAAGGGCGGCAAGGTCTCCTTCACACACCTGATTGCGTACGCCATGGTGCAGGCCATGAAGGCCGTGCCGGGGATGAACGACGCCTACGACGTCGTGGACGGCAAGCCGACCCTCGTGCAGAACCCCTCCATCAACCTCGGCGTCGCCATCGACCTGAAGAAGCCCGACGGCTCCCGCCAGCTCATGGTGCCCTGCGTCAAGGGCTGTGAGTCCCTCAACTTCTCGCAGTTCTGGGCAGCCTACGAGGCGCTCGTGACACGGGCCCGCAGCGGCGGCCTCACCGTCGACGACTTCGCCGGCACCACCGCCTCCATCACCAACCCCGGCGGCATCGGCACCAACCACTCCGTGCCACGCCTGATGACGGGGCAGGGCATGATCCTGGGCGTCGGCGCCATCGACTACCCCGCCGAGTTCCAGGGCACCTCGCTGTCCCGCATCACCGAACTAGGTGTCTCCAAGATCACCACGCTCACCTCCACCTACGACCACCGGGTCATCCAGGGCGCACAGTCCGGGGAGTTCCTCAAGGAACTGCACGAGATGCTGCTGGGCAAGAAGGGCTTCTACGACGACGTCTACGAGGCGCTGCGCATCCCCTACGAGCCGCTGCGCTGGTCCACCGACGTGTACGCCCACCGCCTCAGTCAGGTCAGCAAGTCGAGCCGGGTGCTGGAACTCATCAGCGCCTACCGCTCCCTGGGACACCTGGTGGCCGACACGGACCCGCTGGAGTACCGCCAGCGCTCGCACGAGGACCTCCGGCTCGAGACCCACGGGCTGAGCATCTGGGACCTCGACCGGGAATTCGCCGTCGGCACGTTCTTCGCCGAGGAGCGGGCGTTCCTGCCGTTGCGGGAGATCCTGTCCATCCTGCAGGACTCCTACTGCCGCACCGTCGGCGTGGAGTACATGCACATCACCGACCCCCGGCAGCGGGAATGGTTCCAGGAGCGGATGGAGAAGCCCCTGCAGCCCCTGACGCACCAGGAGCACATGCACGCCCTCGACAAGCTGAACGAGGCCGAGGTCTTCGAGACGTTCCTGCAGACCAAGTTCGTGGGCCAGAAGCGCTTCTCCCTCGAGGGTGGCGAATCGCTCATCGTGCTCCTGGACGAGGTGTGCCAGAGGGCCGCCAACGACTCGCTGGACGAGGTGTGCATCGGCATGCCTCACCGCGGTCGCCTCAACGTCCTCGCCAACATCGTGGGCAAGAAGTACGGCCAGATCTTCCGCGAGTTCGACGGTTCGCTCGACATCCGCAGTGGCACCGGCGACGTCAAGTACCACTTGGGCTCCGAAGGCGCCTTCGTGGCCGTCAACGGCGCCACCATCAAAACCTCCGTGGCCGCCAACCCGTCCCACCTCGAGGCCGTGAACCCGGTGGTGGAGGGCATCGCCCGGGCCAAGCAGGACATGCTGGGCGCCGACGACTACCCCGTCCTGCCCCTGCTGCTGCACGGCGACGCCTCCTTCGCGGGTCAGGGCGTGGTGTTCGAGACGCTCCAGATGAGCCAGATCCGCGGCTACAAGACCGGCGGCACCATCCACATCGTGGTCAACAACCAGGTGGGATTCACCACGGCCCCCGCCGAGAGCCGGTCGTCGAATTACTGCACGGACGTCGCCAAGGCCATCGCCGCCCCCATCCTGCATGTCAACGGCGACGATCCGGACTCGTGCATCCGCGCGGCCCGTCTCGCCTTCGACTACCGCCAGAAGTACCAGCGTGACGTTGTCATCGACCTCATCTGCTACCGCCGGCGCGGGCACAACGAGGGCGACGACCCCAGCTTCACGCAGCCCCGCATGTACGACCTCATCGAGCAGAAGCGGTCCGTGCGGCGCCTCTACACCGAATCGCTCATCGGCCGCGGGGACATCTCCATGGCCGATGCCGAGGACGTCATGAACCGCTTCCGCAGCCGCCTGGAGCACGTGTTCCGGGAGGTCAGGGACGCCCGCGACGCCGACACTGTCGACACCGAATACAGCCGCGTGCCCTACTACCCCACCAAGCCGGCGCAGCGCCTCACGGAGATCACCCCCGAGGCCATGCAGCTCATCTCGCAGGTGCACACGCAGCTCCCCGAGGGCTTCACGGCGCACCCGAAGGTGATGCCGCAGTTGGAGCGACGGGCCGAGGCGATCCTCAAGGGGCCCATTGACTGGGCCACCGCCGAGATCCTGGCCTTCGGGTCGTTGGTCCTGGAGGACCGGCCTGTCCGCCTGGCCGGTCAGGACTCGCGGCGCGGCACGTTCTCGCAGCGCTTCGCGGCCATCGTCGACCGGGTCACCGGTGAGGCGTGGGTGCCGTTGAAGCACCTGTCGAAGGACCAGGCCACGTTCGAGGTGTGGGACTCCCTGCTGAGCGAGTACGCGGCGCTGGGCTTCGAGTACGGCTACTCCGTGGCCCGCCCCGAAGCGCTGGTGCTGTGGGAGGCGCAGTTCGGCGACTTCGTGAACGGCGCACAGATCATCTCCGACGAGTTCGTCGCCTCCGGTCAGGCCAAGTGGGGGCAGAAATCGGGCGTCGTCCTGCTGCTGCCGCACGGCTTCGAAGGCCAAGGCCCGGACCACAGCTCCGCCCGCATCGAGCGGTGGCTGCAGCTGTGCGCCGAGAACGCTTTGGCGGTCTGCCAGCCGTCGACTGCCGCCAGCTACTTCCACCTGCTGCGCCAGCACGCCTACGTGAACTTCCACCGCCCCGTGGTGATTGCCACGCCCAAGTCGATGCTCCGCAGCAAGCAGGCCTCCTCCATGCCGGACGACTTCACCTCCGGACACTGGCACCCGGCCCTGGACGACCCGACCATCGAGGACCCGTCGCAGGTGGAGCGCGTCATGCTCTGCTCCGGCAAGATCCGGTGGGAGCTCGTCACAGAGCGCACCAAGCGCGGTATGGACGGCAAGGTGGCCATCGTCGCCCTGGAGCGCCTGTACCCGCTGCCCGGGCAGGAGGTGGCCGAGATCCTGGAGCGGTACTCCCATGTTGACGACGTCCGCTTCGTGCAGGACGAGCCTGCCAACCAGGGGCCGTGGCCGTTCATGTCCGTGCACCTGCCGAACTCGGTGGCCCGTCACACCAGCAAGCCGCTCACCATGAAGCGGGTGGCTCGCCCGTGGGCATCCGCGCCGTCCGTGGGCGCCCACAAGGTTCACCTCGTGCAGGCCACCGAGCTGCTCGAAGCAGCCTTCGGCGACTGAGGCCGAGCGCGTGTATTTTGAAACACCCATCGAGCGGCTGGCCTCCTGGCTGGCACGTCTCGACGACGAGGAGGATTGATGCTGTCCCCATCCACGGGCTCGCTCTGGTGCCCCGACGCACTGAGAGCCACCTACGCCGACATCGCTGGTGGTGAGCCGGAGGGCCTGTGGTTCGGCCCCGGGCGGGTCAACCTGATCGGTGAGCACACCGACTACAACGACGGTTTCGTGCTGCCGTTCGCCCTGGACAAGAAGGCCGTGGTCGCGGCCGGGCGCCGCGACGACGACCTGCTGGTCATGTACTCGCTGGAGCTCCTGGAGCGCGTGGACCTTGCGCTTGCAGCACTGCAGCCCGGTACCGGCGGCTGGTCCGCCTACCTGGCGGGCGTCGTGTGGGCTCTGCAGACCTCCGGGCACCCCGTGGGTGCCACCACCCTCGTGCTGACCTCTGACGTCCCGTTGGGTGCCGGTCTCTCGAGTTCCGCGGCCATCGAGTGCGCCGTCGTGGCCGCGCTGTGCGACCTCTACGAGCTGGACATCGAACCCATGGACCGGGCCAAGATCGCCCGCATGGCCGAGAACGACTACGTCGGTGCGCCCACCGGCCTGCTCGACCAGGCCGCCAGCACCCTCTGCGAGCAGGACTTCGGCCTGTTCCTCGACTGCCGGACCCTGGAGGGCGTACACGTCCCACTGCCCATGGCGGAGCAGGGTTTCGAGATGCTGGTGCTGGACACCAAAACCCCACACAGCCACGTCGACGGCGAGTACGGCGCCCGGCGGGCATCCTGCGAGCAAGCCGCCGCCATCCTCGGGATCCCGGCCCTGCGCGACGTCACGGACCTCGACGACGCACTGGCCAGGCTGGACGACGAGGTGATGCGCAAGCGCGTCCGCCACGTGGTCACCGAGAACTCCCGCACCCTCGAGGCGTACGAGGTGGCGCGTGAGGGCCGTCTCGTCGACCTGGCGCCACTGCTGGACGCGTCCCACGCGTCGATGCGCGACGACTACGAGATCACGGTGGAGACCGTGGATCTTGCCGTGGACACGGCGAAGGCTGCGGGGGCGCTGGGCGCCCGCATGACCGGCGGAGGTTTCGGGGGCTGCATCATCGCCCTGTGCCACACCGGCGAGGGTGAGGCAGTCGCGCAGGAGATTGCCGCTGCGTTCGCCGCGGCTGGACACCGCTCACCGGAATGGTTCACTGCGACACCGGCCGAGGGGGCAGGTCGACTGGCCTGAGTCGCGGTTTCAGTCCTGGACGGAGCCGGGCCGTGCCAGCGCGCGGTGCGTGCTCGGTAGGACCGCGGCCACCACGGTGGCCACCAGCAGGACCAGTGCTGCAGCGGCACCCACCACCTGGGTGGTGTCCTCGGACTGCATGAGGCTGGCGGCCGTGGCGATGTGCAGCAGGGCCGGCGCCACGATGAGGCCACGGGCCCACGGGTTGCGTCGCGCCCCTAGCCACGCGCCGAACAGGACCAGCAGGCCGTAGCCGATGAGGACCGCCCCGATCCCGAGGCTGAACGCCGCGTGGGCTGCGGCGATCGAGCCGACGCCCACCCCCACGATCCCCAACCCGGCCACCGCCGCCCCTACCACGGCGACTCCGAGGGAGGGTGGGTCAAACAGATGGAAGAGGTGGCGCATGCCCGAAAGACTGCCCCGGAGGCAGAGTCCATGGCAAGTTTTCGATCCCATCAATTTTCGGACACCCGCCCCGATATACCCGGGGCTTGTCTATCGTTGGCTCTCGGAGTAGGTTTCCTCTCGCTCTCAACTACCCCCACGGAGTCCATATGCAGCGGATTCCGATCGAAGGAGTGTGTCACATACATGGATTGGCGCCACAAGGCCGCCTGCCTCACGGAGGACCCCGAGTTGTTCTTCCCCGTGGGGAACACCGGACCAGCCCTTCAGCAGATCGAAGACGCAAAAAAAATCTGCCAGCGCTGTGAGGTGCGTGAGCAATGTCTCGCGTGGGCTCTCGAAGCAGGTCAGGATCATGGCGTCTGGGGCGGCATGAGCGAAGACGAACGCAGGGCCATCAAGCGGCGCGCAGCGCGCTCCAGGCTCCGCAACAGCTGAGCGCTGGCGGGCCCGGACGGGCCCGCCACCCCTCCATCACCCCACTACACAATCACCCCACCATCACGGGTATCTGCAGCCTTGCAAGAGTGCCTGCCCCGTCCTCGCGGGGGCCGAGTTCCATGGTCCCCCCGAGGTCGGTGATCAGCGTCGTGATGATCGCCAGCCCCAGGCTCTCCTGTTTCGACGCGTCGAAACCCTCGGGCAACCCCACGCCGTCGTCGACGACGTCGACGATCAGCATGTCCTCGACCTTTCGGGGGCGGACCTCGATTTCTCCCGAGGAACTCTGCAGGCCGTGCTCGATGGCGTTCTGACACAGTTCCGTGATGATCATGGCCATCGAGGTGGCCGCGTCGGAGGTCACCACCCCGAAGCTCCCCACACGCTTCGCTTGGACGACCCCGGAGCTGGCCGCAAGGTCCCCCACCATCCGCAGGATCTTGTCGCAGACCTCGTCGAACTCGACGTCCTCCTCGAGCGTGTGGCTGAGGGTGTCGTGCACCACCGCGATGGAGGACACCCGGCGCATGGCGTCGCGCAGCGCCTCCCTGCCCTCCTCCGACTTCATGCGGCGCGACTGCATCCTCAGGAGCGCCGCCACCGTCTGCAGGTTGTTCTTGATGCGGTGGTGGATCTCGCGGATGGTGGCGTCCTTCGTCACCAGCATGCGGTCGCGACGGCGCAGGTCCGTGGTGTCGCGGCACAGGACCAGCATCCCCACCGAGATGTCGCCCACCACCAGCGGCAGCAGGACGAAACGCATGGAGGAACGCTGCTGCTCCACGTCGAACACGGCGATCCGTTGCTCCCGGAGGTCCGACTGCACCGTCTGCCCCATCGTCTCGACGCCGTGGCGCAGACGACGGGTCAGTTCCCCGAAGTCCTCCCCCTCGATGTCCCCCTGGGCGCCCATGCGCCGGTAGGCCGTGATGGCGTTGGGGGACGCATACGTGATGATGCCGTCGGGCTGCACCCGCAGCAGGCCGTCACCCGCCTTGGGCGCCAGCGCCGTGTCCATGGGAGGCGTCAGCGGGAACTGGCCCTCCAGCAGCATCGACGTCAGGACCCCGGCCGCCTCCATGTAGTTCTCCTCGAGCGCCCCCATGGCGCGGACACCCATGAGGTTCGTGTGGCGCTCCAGGACGGCGATGCAACGACGGTGGCGCATGATGGGCACCGCCCACACGTCCACGGGGATCCCCGCGCTGAGTTCGTTGTCGCTGGTCTCCGCGATCTGCTCCGTCATGAAGGCAGCTGTGACGGCGTGGTCGAACTCGTTGACGATCGTCTCGCCGATGACGTCGTCCTCCAGCGCCGTGGGGCCCGTCACGGGTCGGATCTGCGCGACGCACGTGAAGCGCTCACCCTCGTCCTCCGGCACCCACAGCAGAAGGTCGGAAAAACTGAGGTCGGCGAGCAGGTGCCACTGCGACACGAAAGCTGCCAGCCACTCCTCGTCGGACAACTTGTCCAGATGCGTCAAAACCATGGGGCCACTGTGCCACCACGGCGGCACCATCGCCCACGTGGGACGCGTGGTCGGACGGCGGCGTTGGTTTCTGGCACACTTGGCACTGCACCAACACGCAACCTTCTAGGAGTCACCATGGGCAAGACCGGACGCAAGCGTCGCTCACGCCGCAAGAACAAGGCCAACCACGGCAAGCGTCCCAACGCCTGACCGTGCACGCGAAAAACCCCCGCCGGTGATCCGGCGGGGGTTCTTTCATCCTGCGGCACGTGGGCGGCCCTCACCAGGGGCTGGGCTTGTAGTCCTTCACGAAGCAGCCGTAGATGTCCTCCCCGGCCTCACCCATCACGATGGGATCGTAGACCCGGGCGGCGCCGTCGACCAGGTCCAGCGGCGCATGCCAGCCCTCCGCTGCGATCCTCAGCTTCTCCTGGTGGGGGCGCTCGTCGGTGATCCATCCGGTGTCGACGGCGGTCATCAGGATCCTGTCCGTCTCGAACATCTCCCCCGCGCTGGTGCGCGTCATCATGTTCAGCGCCGCCTTGGCCATGTTGGTGTGCGGGTGCCCGGCACCCTTGTAGCGGCGGGAGAACTGGCCCTCCATGGCCGACACGTTGACCACGTACGCCCGACGGGCCCCCGCAGCCACCGCAGCCCGCATGGCCGGCCGCAGTTTCGACACCAGCAGGAACGGCGCGATCGAGTTGCAGAACTGAACCTCGAGCAACTCCAGGGGGTCGACCTCGTCAACCACCTGGGTCCAGGAGTTGTTCCTCTGGGTGTCGGGCAGCATGCCACCTGCGTCGACGGCGGTCCCGGCCAGGTGCGCTTCCAGCGAGGCGTTGCCCGCCGTGAGTGACAACGCCGTCAGGGAGGCGGCGGAGTGGACGGCGCGGGCATGCTCCAGGGACTCGCCGTCGTGCTGCGCCACGGCCTCCCGGCGCAGGGCCCCGGCGATCGCCGCGGGGTGCGCCTCGGAGATCCGGTCGAAGGAGACCATCTCCGGCAGTGCGCGGTTGCCCGGCGGTGGAGCGAGCTCGATGGATTCGGCGTCGATCAACTGCTTGTAGGCGCCGGGCGAGCGCCGCACCGTCTGACACGCGTTGTTGATGAGGATGTCCAGCGGCCCGGAGCCAGCGACGTCCTCGGCCAGCGACACCACCTGGGTGGGGTCGCGCAGGTCGATGCCGACGATCTTGAGCCTGTGCATCCAGTCGTTGCTGTCCTCCAGGGAGGAGAACCGACGCACGGCGTCCTTCGGGAACCGGGTGGTGATGGTGGTGTGCGCCCCGTCGCGCAACAGCCGCAGTGCGATGTACATGCCGATCTTGGCCCGTCCGCCGGTCAGCAGTGCCCGTTTGCCGGTCAGGTCGGTCCCCTGGTCACGCTTGGTGTGGGAGAACGCGGCGCAGTCCGGGCACAGCCAGTGGTAGAAGGCGTCGACGAGGGTGTAGTCGCGCTTGCAGATGTAGCAGCCCCTGGGGTTGAGCAACTCACCCGCGAAGGCCCCGGTTGTGCTGGAGATCAGCGGGATGCCCTGGGTCTCGTCGTCGATCCGCATGCGCGAGCCCGTTGCGGTGGCCTCGATGACGGCGCGGTCGGCAGCGAGGTCCTCGGCCCGTTTGCGGAGCCGCCTCTCCTGCTTGACGGCCTTGTACATGTGGGACGCCGCCCGCTTCACCGTGGTGACGTCGGGATGATCCGACGGCAGCTCGTGGATCTCCCCCAGCACCTTGACGGCGATCGCAAGTTCGGAGGGTTCGATGCCGTCCAGGCTGGGGTTGGTCACCGGGAGAGTGTAGTTCGCCGGTCGCGGCCCCGAAAACTCTTGCCCTGGGTGCAACTGCAGGCTGCAGTGCCTCAGAAGGAGGTGCGGCGGACTATGCGCACGCGCGCGACGAGACCGGAGGGCGCCTGCGGCGCGGGCTGGCTGCGCTGGATCATTTCGGTGATGGTGGACTCGATGTCGAAATTCTCCATACATCGTTCGCACGCGTGCAGGTGCACCCTGATGAGGTCGGCGTCGGCCTCGGCAAGCTCGTGGTGGAGGAAGGCGTGAACGGCCTCGAGGGCCCTGACGCAGTCATCCATCTCGTCGTGGTCGTGGCTCCACATCGCAGGCGTGGACATCAGGCGTCGCCTCGCTTGTGGCGGGCGATGCCCCGTTCGGCGGCGTAGTCCGCCAGTGCGTCCCGCAGCAACGCGCGGCCACGGTTCAGCCGGCTCATGACCGTGCCGATGGGGGTGCCCATGATCTCGGCGATCTCCTTGTAGGAGAAACCCTCGACGTCGGAGAGGTACACGGCCATCCGGAAATTCTCGGGGAGACCGCTCATGGCGTCCGCCACCGTCTTGTCCGGCGTCTGGTCGAGGGCTTCCATTTCCGCGGACCGCAACCCCTCTGAGTCGTGGGACGCCGCGCGCGCCAGGTGCCAGTCCTCCACCTCGCCGTCGGAGCTGGTGCGGGGAGAGCGTGCCGCCTTGCGATAGGTGTTGATGTAGGTGTTGGTGAGGATCCGGTACAGCCACGCCTTCAGGTTGGTGCCCGGCGTGTAGCTGGCCTGGGCAGCGAACGCCTTCGCGTAGGCCTCCTGGACCACATCCTCGGCGTCGGCGGCATTGCGCGTCATGCGCAACGCGGCACCGTACAGGCGGTCGAGGTGGCTCAGCGCCTCGGCTTCGAAGGCGTCATCCGTAACCGGATCGGCGAAGCCGTCCGGGGCGAGGTCTGTGCTCGAGGCATCCACGTTCATCAGGTACGAGGATAGCGCCGGGAATCTTCTGCCCACGGCCGTGTCCGTGACGGGTGTCTCCAGCAGGGTGGCCATGTCTGGTGGAACACCGCCGGCCTCCGGTCTATTCCCGTACCGCTGGGCCGCGGAAGCTCAGTCGACGGGCAGGAGGAGGTCGACGCCGTCGTTGGCCACCGTGTTGACCGCCCGCGACACCTTTCTGGGTGCCAGGTGAGGCAGCGGCACCAGCAGTTCGCGCGCCGCCTCCCCGGCCACGAGGCCGGGGTCGAGCCAGCGGTCACGGTCCGTGACGGTCATGGGCATCCGGTCGTGCACCCAGCCGAGCTCGTCCACGGCGCGGGTGGTGATGATCGAGGTGGTGGCGAGCCACCCGTCGGGGCCCTTCCAGAATTCGTAGATGCCGGCCATCTGCACGAGCGATCCGTCATCAGGCCGCAGGAAGTACGGCTGCTTGACCGGCTTGTCCCCCACCCTCTCCGGACGCCACTCGTAGTATCCGAGCGCCGGCAGCAGGCACCGCCGCGACGACATGGCCTTGCGGTAGGCGGGCTTCTCCGTGACGGTCTCCACCCGGGCGTTGATCATGCGCGCCCCGCCGCTGGCGTCCTTGGACCAGCTGGGCACCAGCCCCCACCGCAGGCCCACGAGCTTGCGCAGCGCACCGCCGTCCCCGTCGCGCTCCACCACGGCCGGCACGGTGTCGGTGGGGGCGATGTTGTAGCGGGGGATGCAGGCGGCGCGCCCATCGTCGGTGACCTCGTCGATGCGGAACTCCTCCACGAGCTCGTCAGGATCGGCACTGGCCGCATATCGCCCACACATGCAGGCCAATCTAGAGCCTGCGAGCGCAAGTTGAACGCCGGAGTGGGTATGTTTGCTCCCATGAGTCTGTTGCGTTTTCTGTCCCGCAGCCTGTTCGCCAGCGCCTTCATCGCCGATGGAGTGAAGAAGCTGAGCAAGCCCGCTGAGTCCGCCCCGGAGGCCGAAGCCTTCACGGCACGCGTCGTGCCGCTGCTGCAGCGAGTGGTGCCTGCGCCCTACTCCTCCTCCATCCCGGAGTCCACCGAGACGTGGGTCCGCCTCGGCGGAGCCGCCGAAGTGGCGGGTGGCATCATGTTCGCCACCGGTCTGGGCCGCCGCCTCGGCGCCGTGCTCCTGGCGAAGTCCACGATTCTCAACATTGCCATCGCCCTGCCCGCCAAGGGCGCCTCCAAGGAGGAGAAGGACGCGGCCCGCCCCCAGGTGCTCACCAACCTGGCCCTGCTGGGCGCCACGCTGATCGCCGCCCGCGACCTCCAGGGGCGCCCGAGCCTTTCCTGGCGGGCCGAGCAGACCGTCAAGTCCGTGGACAAGAAGATCTCCGACGCCGGCGACGACCTGTCCAAGAAGGCGAAGAAGGCGAAGAAGCGGGCCGAGAAGAAGACGGACGAGTTCGCCAGGGGCGCCCGCAAGGAAGCCAAGAGCTTCGGCAAGAAACTGGACTCCGTGATCCACTGATGTCGCATCCTCTCCCTTCGTCCCCCGGTCCGGTGACGGCTGAAGTCCTGGTACCGGGGTCGAAGTCCGAGACCAACCGCGCCTTCGTGATCGCCGCCCTCGCCGATGGCCCCTGCACTGTCCACGGCGCGCTGGCCTCCCGCGACAGCGACCTGATGATCGCGGCCCTGCGGTCCATGGGCGTCACAGTCGACGGCGACGTCGCCAGCGGGCTCGTCATCACCCCTGCCCCGAGCCTGCGTGGCTCCACGGCAGGCATCGACTGCGGTCTGGCCGGCACAGTGATGCGCTTCGTGCCACCACTGGCACTGCTGGCTGAAGGCCCCACCCGGTTCTTCGGTGACCCGCACGCCAGCAACCGACCCATGGCGGGACTGCTGGACGCCCTCCGTCAACTGGGGGCCGACGTCGACTCCGACAGGCTGCCCGTCACCGTCACGCCGGGCCGCACCGTGGGTCACGTGGTGAGGGTGGACTCCTCCGCGACAAGCCAGTACATCTCCGGCCTCCTACTGGTGGCGGCCCGGCTCCCCCGCGGCCTGCGCATCGAGCAGGTCGGGGCCACGGTCCCGTCCCGCCCGCACATCGGGATGACGGTGCACATGCTGCGCGAGCACGGCGTCCGCGTCGACGAGGTCGACGACAACACGTGGCAGGTGCTCCCGGGGCCCATTGAGGCTCACGACATGACCGTCGAGCCGGACCTCACGAACGCATCCGTGTTCCTGGCCGCCGCGGCCGCGACTGGTGGCAGCGTCACCGTGCCCGGATGGCCCGCCGTGAACCAGCAGGCAGGCGGCCTGTTCCTCGACATCGCCCGCCGCTTCGGCGCCACCACGGAGCGGGACGGGGATCGCGTCACGTTGCACGGCCCCGACCGCCTGCAGGGGATCGACGTCGACCTGCACGCCGCCTCCGAACTCACCCCTGTGGTTGCCACGCTGGGCGCCCTGGCGCAGGGCACCACGCGCATCCGCGGCGTGGGCCACATCCGCGGCCACGAGACCGACCGCCTCGCGGCACTGGTCACCGAATTCACGCGGGTCGGCATCAGCGCGCGGGAGACCGACGACGGACTCGTCGTGGAGGGCGCCACGTCGCCCGCGGACCTCGCCCCCGTCGAGTTCGAAACCTATGCCGACCACCGCATGGTGCACTCGGCCGCCATCCTGGCGCTTCGCGTGCCGGGGCTCAGCGTCACGGACCTGCGATGCGTCGCGAAGACCATGCCCGACTTCGAACGCGACTGGCGCGCCGCGGTGGGGCACTGATGGCCCGGCGCGGAGCACTCGGCGCCGATGACCAGGGCGGGTTCGACCGGCCCCGCAAGCGCAGCCGGCCCCGGACGAAGGAGCGCCCCGACTACTTCGGGGCGCCCACCGCACGCATTGTGACCGTCGACCGTGGACGGTACCGCTGCCTCCTGGACAACGGGACGGTCGTGACGGCCACGAAGGCGCGTGTCATCGGCCGCAAGGGCGTCATCGTCGGCGACGTCGTGACGCTCGACGGGGACACCTCCGGCGGCGAGGGCACACTCGCCCGCATCGTCGAGGTGGCGGAGCGACGGACCATCCTGCGGCGCAGCGCCGACGACTCGGACACATTCGAGCGTCCCATCGTCGCCAACGCCGACCAGCTCATGATCGTGACGGCGCTGGCCGACCCCGAGCCCCGCATGGGCATGATCGACCGGATCCTGGTGGCCGCCTTCGACGCCCGGGTCGCCCCCATCCTGTGCCTCACCAAGGCTGACCTGGCCAGCCCCGACGAACTCATCGCCGCCTACCAGCCGCTCGGTGTGCCCATCATCACCACCCGCCCCGACACCGATCTCGCGGCAGTCCACGGCATCCTCAGCGACCACACCACCGTGCTGGTGGGCCACTCCGGCGTCGGCAAGTCCACGCTCGTCAACGCCCTGGTCCCCGGCATCAACCGCGCCGTCGCCGAGGTCAGCGACCTCACCGGCAAGGGCCGCCACACCTCCACGTCCGCGCTGGCGATCCCCCTGCCACAGGGTGGGTGGATCGTGGACACGCCCGGCGTTCGCTCGTTCGGCATCAGCCACGTGAAGACGGCGTCCATCGTCGCCGCCTTCAGCGATCTCACGGAGTTCGCCGAACAGTGTCCGCGGGGCTGCCACCACCAGACGGGTGCCGAGGGCTGCGCCCTGGACGAGGCCGTCGCCGATGGTCGCCTCGATCCACTGAGACTCGCCTCATTCCGGCGCATGGAGCGCGCCTTCATCTGAGCGACCGGCGCGTTCGATAGGTTGGGCGCATGGCCCAGCCGAAAAACCTGACCGACGACGTCCGACTCATGCACATGCTCGCCGACGACGCGGACTCCCTGTCCATGAACCGCTTCAAAGCACTCGACCTGCGTTTCGAGAGCAAACCGGACAACACCCCCGTGACGGAGGCCGACACGGCCGTCGAGGAGTCAATCCGGCGCACGCTGGCCAAGGCCCGCCCCCGTGACGCCGTGCACGGCGAGGAGATGTCGGACACCGGGGAGAGCGCCCGCCGCTGGATCATCGACCCCATCGACGGCACCAAGAACTACCTGCGCGGCGTCCCCGTCTGGGCCACCCTCATCGCGTTGCAGGTGGAGGGGGAGGTTGTCGCGTCCGTCGTCTCCGCCCCCGCGCTGAGCCGACGCTGGTGGGCCAGCCTCAAGGGTGGTGCCCGCACCGGCAAGACCCTGTTCAACGCCTCGGAGATCCGCGTCAGCAAGGTCTCCGAGCTCGCGAACGCCTCGCTGTCCTACTCCGACATCTCCGAGTGGGTGGATTCCGGCCGCGGCCAGGGGTTCATCGACCTGATGCGCCAGTCCTGGCGGACCCGGGCCTACGGTGACTTCTGGAGCTACATGCTGGTGGCCGAGGGCGCCGTCGACATCGCGTGCGAGCCCGATCTGGCGCTCTACGACATGGCCGCGCTGGACGTCATCGTCCGCGAGGCCGGCGGCCACTTCACCAACCTCGACGGTGAACCGGGCGTCAAGGGCCCCGGTGCCCTGGCCACCAACGGCCTTCTCCACGACATCGCCATGGAGGTGCTCGGCACCGCCTGAGCTCGCTCGCAGCGGCACATCCGCCGAAAAGTGGCGGAAACAGTGATTGCATCCCCCGTCACACGGACGTAGCGTGGAATCACGCCGGGTACCGCCCGGGCATGAGGCATCGGCCTCGCGGAGGGTGACATGGACACGGTTGTCGTCGCGGGGGCCACCGGCTATCTGGGACGCCACGTGGTGGCCGAGCTCGCCTCCCGTGGGTACCGCGTGCGCGCCGTCGTCCGCTCCCGCCGACGCGCGGAGGCGCCGGGCCCGCACGGGGCCCCTTCCCTGTCGGGGCTCGTTGCTGAATGGGTGGAGGGCGAGGTCACCGACCGCAGGTTCGTGACGGGGATCTGTCGCGGGGCGGACCGGGTCGTCTCCGCACTGGGGGTCACCCGGCAGAACGCGAACCCCTGGGACGTTGACTTCGTTGCGAACCTGCACCTGCTGGCCGACGCGGAGGCGCAGCAGGTGCGCTCCTTCCTCTACGTCAATGTCATGCATGCCGAGATCGGACGTTCGCTGCTTTTGCGTGCCAAGTCAGCCTTCGCCGAGGTGCTGCGACGCTCCCCCGTGACCCACCAGTTGGTGAACCCGTCCGGCTACTTCTCCGACGTCGGCGACTACCTGTCCATGGCGCGCACCGGCGTGGCCCTCGTGCCGCCGGGAAACACTCTGGTGGCACCCATACACGGCGCGGATCTGGCCCGGTTCTGCGTGGACAGGATGGGTGATGAGGACGGCTCCTGGGACGTGGGCGGCCCGGACGTCCTCACCTACCCGGACATGGCCCGGCTCGCCTTCGAGGCGCTGGGGAAGCGGCCCCGCCTGGTGAGGATCCCCGACCCTGCGATCGCGGCCACGGTGTGGATGGCGTCGCGCCTGGGCGAGCGATCCGCCAGCCTCGCCCAGTTCTTCGCGGAGGGTCTCACCCACGACGCCGTCGGCGAACGCTTCGGCACCCACCACCTCGCGGACTATTTTCGCGCTACAGCACCCGGACGCGGACGGTCTCGTCGAGGGCCTCGAGCTCTGTGAGCAGGTCGGCGGGTGCCTCCCCCGACACGTCCGTGACTGCGTAGCCCAGCTGACCCCGTGTGGACAGTGTCTGCGACAGGATGTTCATGTTGTGCGTGGCCAGCAGGTTGTTGAGGCGGGCCATCACCCCGGGCACGTTGTGGTGCAGGTGCACGATGCGGTGGTTCTCCGGCGACGCGCCGGGCACCTCGGGCAGGTTCACGCACATCGACGTGGCGCCGTAGGCCTCGTAGTCGGCGAGCTTGCCGGCGACGTAGCGGCCGATGTCCACCTGCGCCTCGAACGTGGAGCCACCGATGTGCGGGGTCAGGATGACGTTGTCGAGGCCCTGGAGCTTGCTGACCATGGGCTCGCCCTTGGACTTGGGCTCCTTGGGGTAGACGTCGATGGAGGCACCGGCCAGGTGACCGCTCACGAGGTTGTCGTACAGCGCGTCATGGTCGACGACGTTGCCGCGGCAGAGATTCAGGAACAGTGTGCGGGGACGCATCTGGGCGAACTGCACCTCCCCGATGAGGCCGGCGTTGCTGGCCCGGCCGTCGACGTGCAGGGAGACGGTTTCGGAGATCTCCAGGAGCTCCTCCATCGAGCCGAGGCCCTTGGCGTTGCCCAGCGGCAGGCGGTCGACGATGTCGTAGTAGTAGACGCGCATGCCAAGCGCTTCGGCCACGACGGACAGCTGGGAGCCGATGTTGCCGTAGCCGATGATGCCGAGCGAGCGGCCGCGGATCTCGTGGGAGCCGATGGCCGACTTGTCCCAGCGGCCCTCGTGGACGTCCTTGTTGCGGTCCGTCAGGTGGCGGGCCATGCAGATGATCTCCGCGATGGCGAGCTCCACCACGGAGCGCGTGTTGGAGTACGGGGCATTGAACACGGCGACGCCGGCATCGGTCGCGGCGTCGAGGTCGATCTGGTTGGTACCGATGCAGAACGCACCCACGGCCTTGAGGCTGGGGGCAGCCTCCAGAACCTCGCGGGTGATCTGCGTGCGCGACCGGATGCCCAGGTAGCTGACGCCCTCGAGCGCAGCGACAAGGTCGCCGTCGGTCAGGGCGCCGGCCCTGTTCTCGACGTCGTAGCCGCGCTTGGTGAGGATGCGGGTGGCCTCGGAATGGATGTTTTCGAGCAGGAGAGCCTTCACATCACCCACAATAGCGATCCGCGCCGCAGGCACCCCCGCCTGATCAGGTCGCGGGCGCTCAGATGCTCAGTGTTGCTGCCAGCAACTGCCTGGTGTAGGGGTGGCGTGGGTCGGCGAACACGTCGTCGACGGCCCCCTCCTCCACAATGCGGCCCTGCTGCATCACCACCACCCGCTCGCACAGGTGACGCACGACGGCGAGGTCGTGGGAGATGAACACCAGCGCCAGCCCACGCTCGGCGACGGCGTCGGACAGCAGGTTCAGCACCTGCGCCCGCACGGACACGTCGAGGGCGGAGACCGGTTCATCCGCCAGCAGCACCTCGGGATTGCTCACGAGCGCCCGCGCGATGGCGACCCGCTGCCGCTGCCCGCCGGACAGCTGGTGCGGGAATCGCGACGCCATGGTCGCTTCCAGGCCGACGGACTCCAGCGCCGCCTTCACGGCGGCCGGCGAATCCTCCGGCAGGTCCCCGCGACGGCGCAGGCGTGGCGAGCGGAGCGGCTCCGTGATGATGTCGCCCACCTCCATGCGGGGGTTCAGCGAGGAGTTGGGGTCCTGGAACACCATGGAGGCACCCGAGCGCAGGTCCCCCAGCTGGCGCTCCGGCAGGCCGTCGATGCGTTGCCCCTCGAACGTCACTGTGCCGGCGCTGGGCCGGATCAGCCCCAGCAGCAGCCGGGCCAGCGTGGTCTTTCCGGAGCCGGAACCCCCGACGACGCCCACCCTCTCGCCCGCACTCAGCCCGAACGTGACGTCGTGGAGCGCCACGAAGGGTCGCCCGGAGCGCCGGTACGTCACCTCGGCGCCCTCAGCAGCCAGCAGCGGGGCGCTCACTTCGGGTCCAGCTGCGTGAAGTCGGACACCGTGGGGAGCCGGGTGCCCCGCGGGTGGTTCCCGATGCGGGCGGAGGCCACGAGGCCGCGCGTGTAGGGGTGCTGGGGGTTCTCGATGATGTCGGCGATCCTGCCCGACTCCACGACACGGCCCTGCAGCATCACGAGCACCCTGTCGCAGACCTGCCGGACGACAGCCAGGTCGTGGCTGACGAACAGCGACGCCCGACCCTGCAGTTGCTCGTCGAGCAGGTCGAGGATCTGACGCTGCACGATGACATCGAGCGCCGTGGTGGGTTCGTCGCAGATGACCAGGCCCGGCTCGTTGGCCAGCGCCATGGCGATGAGGGCCCGCTGCCGTTGACCGCCGGAGAGTTCGTCGGGGAAGGAGCGGGCCACGCGGTCGGGGTCGCTCATGCCGACGCGTCCCAGCCAGTCGAGCACCTCGTCGTGGATGCCGCCCCTGCGGTCGCGGTGGTGCAGCGCCACCACCTCACCGATCTGGCGGCCCACCCTCATGGTGGGGTCCAGCGCCGTCATCGGCTCCTGGAAGATCATGGACACCTCGTCGCCGCGCAGCGCCCGCAGCTCCCGCTCAGGTGTGCCGACGAGTTCGTGGCCGTTGAGGACGATGGAGCCCGTGATGTGGGCGTTCTCGGGCAGCAGCCCGATGACCGCCAGCGCCGTCACGGACTTGCCGGAGCCGGACTGGCCGATGATGCCGAGCCGCTCGTGCTCCCCCAGCGTGAACGACAGGTGGTCGACGGCCACGGCGCGGCGCCGGCCGAACGTCACGGTCAGGTCCGTCACCTCGAGGCGGTTCATGCGATCTCCCGCAGCTTCGGGTCGAGGAGGTCGCGCAGGCCGTCGCCCAGAAGGTTGAAGCCCATGGTGGCCATGGCGATGGCCAGGCCCGGCCACAGCGCCACGAGGGGGGCGTTGAACATCTCGTTCTGCGCCTCCCGCAGCATCCGGCCCCAGGTCGGGACGTCGCTGCCGGAGCCCAGCCCGAGGTAGGACAGGCCGGCCTCGGCGAGGATGGCGAGCCCGAAGCTGACGGAGGCCTGCACTCCCAGCACGGGTGCAATGTTGGGGAGCACGTGCCGCCAGGCCACCTGCAGGGGCGGGGTGGCGGACAACCGGGCGGCCTCCACGAAGGTCTGGCTCATCACCTGCAGCGTCGCCGCACGGACGATGCGGACGAACACGGGGATGGTCGCGATGCCGATGGCGGCCACCGCCGTCCAGGTGGACCCGCCCACGGCCGCTGCGAAGAGGATTGCCAGGAGCAGGGCGGGGAAACCGTAGAGGATGTCGGCGCCGCGGGACAGCACGGCGGCCACGAAGCGGTGGGACATGCCCGCAATGATGCCGACGGGCACCCCGATGAGCGCGGCCGCGGAGACGGAGATGACGCCCACGAGCAGCGCCAACTTGGCGCCGCTGATGATGCGGGAGGCCATGTCGCTGCCCTGCCCGTCTGTGCCCAGCACGTGGGGCCAGCCGGGCGGCGCCAGTCGGGGTCCGGAGATGGCGGTGGGACTGAACGGGGTCCAGAACAGCCCGACGAGTGCCACCAGCAGGATCACGGCGATGAGGGTGCCGCCCACCACCAGGTTCGCGCGCCTCATCGGTTGGCCTCCGCGCGGCGCAGGCGTGGGTCCACGAACTGGTAGATGACGTCCACCACGAAGTTGATGACCAGCACCGCCCAGACCAGCAGCAGCACGATGCCCTGCACGAGGACGAGGTCACGCTGCCCCACGGCGAGCAGGAGGCGGGATCCCAGCCCCGGCAGCGCGAAGACCTGTTCGATGATGATGGCCCCCACGAGCAGCGTGGAGAGTTGCAGTCCGATGACGGTCAGCAGGGAAATGGCGACGTTGCGGCTGCCGTGTCGCATGAGGGCCCCCCAGGTGGACCAGCCCACCGAGCGAGCCGTGCGGAACCAGTCCTCGCCCAGCACGTCAATGACGGCGCTGCGGACGTAGCGCGCCAGGATGCTGGCCTGCACGATGGCCAGGGCCGTGACGGGCAGCACCAGGTGCAGCGCCCACTGCCCGAAACTGTCCCAGTAGCTGACGTAGTTGCCTGCCGGCAGCCAGCGCAGGGTGACGGCGAACAGCACCACGAGCCAGATTCCCGCCCAGAACGCGGGGATCGACAGGCCGATCTGGGCGACGGCGGAGGCCACGAACCCGCTGGTGTGGCGGCGCCGGACTGCCGCCAAAGCACCGAGCGGCAGGGAGAGGAGCACCGCCAGGGCCATGGCCAGCCCCACGAGCCACAGGGACACCTCCAGCCGGGGCGCGATCTGCGAGACGACGTCACGGCCGGTGATCATGGACGTGCCGAAGTCGCCACGGACCACACCGGTGACCCATTCGATGTAGCGGACGCTCAGCGGACGATTGAGGCCGAGGCGCACGCGCAGGGCCTCCACCTCACCGGGCGAGGCGTTCGTCCCCAGGATGACCTGGGCAATGTCGCCGGGCAGAGCGTTGGTGGCGAGGAAGATCAGCAGGGAAGCCACCAGCAGGCTGGCCACCAGCCCGGCCAGCCGCAGCCCCACGGCGCGCAGGGTCACGTCACCGGTTGGTGGCGACTGTCGTCAGGTCGAAGGACAGGCTGGTGGCGTTCTGCTGGAGCCCGGAAACCTCCTTGGTGGTGATCACCAGGTTGGGGAGCAGGAACAGCCAGTCCGCCGCGGCGTCGTCGGCCAGCATCTTCGCGGCCTCCTTCATGAGGCTCACCTGCTGCTCCGGCGAGCCTTCGTCGGCCTCCTTGATGAGGGCCGCGAACGCCGGGTTGTCGTAGTGCCAGTAGTAGTCCGGGTTGGCGAAGTTGCTGATGTCGCGCGGCTCGACGTGCGCCACGATGGTCATGTCGTAGTCGCCGGCCGTGTAGACCTCGCTGAGCCAGCGGGCGAACTCGAGTTCCTCCACCTGCACCGTGATGCCGATCTCCTTCAGCTGCGCCGCGATGAACCGGGCGGCGGGCGGGGCGTAGGGCAGCGTGGGCACGCGCAGTCGCAGGGTCAGGCCGCTTTCCAGACCCGCCTCCTTGAGCAGGGCACGCGCCTTGTCCTGGTCGAACGGATAGGTGCCCGACAGGTCCTCGTACCAGGGGTCAGTGGGGGCCACCATCGAGCCGATGAGCATGCCCTTGCCGCCCCAGACGGAGTCGACGAGCGCCTTGCGGTCGATCCCGTAGTTGATGGCCTGGCGGACCTTGAGGTCGGCCAGGTTCTTGTTGTCGTGGTTGAAGCCGAGGACCACCTCACCGTCGGTGGTGCCCTCGATGACGGAGTACTTGGTGGAGTCGGAGAACTGGTCCAGCGCCTGCGGCACCGTGAGGTTGGAGATGACGTCGAGCTGGCCGGACAGCATGGCCGTGTTCATGGCGTTCGGGTCCGCGTAGTAGCGGAAGAAGACCTGGTCGACGCGGGTGCCCGTGCCCCAGTAGTGATCGTTGCGGACCAGCTTCACGAACTGGCCGGTCTGCCAGTCGGAGAACTTGAATGGCCCCGACCCGGCCGGCTCGGAGTTCAGCGTGTCAAGGCCCGCGGGGTCGTAGATGATGCCGGCGGGACCGGCCATGTCAAAGAGCCACTGGTTGTTGGGCTGCTTCAGCGTCACCTCGACGGTGTCGGAATCAACAGCCTTCACCGAATCGACGGGCGCCATCTTTCCCTTGATCTGGTCCGTGATTCCCTCACCGTTCAGCACTCTGTCAAAGGAGGTCACCACGGACTCGGCGTCGACCTTGGTGTCCGAGGCGAACTTCGCGAGCCCGTCGAGGTTGAAGGTGTAGACGAGGTTGTCGTCGGAGACGCTGTAGTCGCGGGCCAGCAGAGGGCGGATGGCGCCCTCGCCGTCGATCCGCACCAGCGTCTCGTAAACGTTGTAGAGCAGAACGAACGGGGTGCCGGCGCCGTTGACCGTCGACGGGTCGAGGCCGACGGGCTCGCCGGTGGCGCCGATGTTCAACACCACGGGGTTGCCTGAGGGCAGGGGCTCCGGACGCGAGCAGGCGGTCAGAGCCATGGCTGCGGCAGCCATCAGGCAGAGCCATGCCGCGATGAAACGGCGTGGACGACGTGCTTCCATTGGGCGTGACTCCCCCACTGTCGAATACAACAACGCGGTAATCCTATCTGCCCGAGGCTGCTGGGCCGCGCCACGTGGGCGGTCACGCTGCACATCCGCCCTGTGACGGAGGACACGGGTCGGCTAGGATTCACGATGCGTTGACCGCCCCGGCACAGCCCGTGGCGATCCTGGGAGTCGGGAGGAAGCGTTGTCGAAGTCGAAGCGCCGCCTCTTCTCCTGGCACGACACCGGCAGTGTCCTGCACGACGCGTCACTGCGCGCCTTCGACCTCAGCGAACGCACCGCACGATGGGGATGGCGATCCCAGAAGCGCCGCGTCCTGCGCTGGCAGTCCAGGCTGTTCATGATCGTGCAGATCTCCCTGGCGGCCGGCATGTCCTGGTGGCTGGCGCAGACGCTGTTCTCCCACCCGGCCCCCTTCCTGGCCGTGGTGGCCACGATCGTGTGCCTGGGGTTCAGCTTCGGGCAGCGACTCTGGCGGGCGCTGGAGATCTCCGTGGGCGTGACCATCGGTGTGTTGTGCGGCGACATCTTCCTGCACTTCTTCGGCACCGGCGTCTGGCAGATCATGCTCGTCATCGCCGTCGCCATGTCCATCACCACGTGGCTGGGTGCCCGAACACTGATGGTGTCGCAGGCGGCCGTGCAGGCCGCCGTCGTGCTCACCGTCATCCCCGGGGTCGACGCCGGCATCTCCCGTTGGATGGACGCGCTGGTGGGTTGCGGGGTCGCGCTCGTGTTCGCAACCGTGGCCCCCACCGGTCCCGTCATGCGTCCCCGCCTGCAGGCCGCCAAGGTGTTGCACGAGACGGCACACACGATCAGAGAGATGATCGTGGCCGTCGAGGCCTCGGACATGGAGGCCACCGAACGCGTCCTTGCCGCCGCCCGCGCCACCGAGCAGGCGTTGACGACGTTGACCACCGCCGCCAACGAGGGCGCCGCTGTCGTCAGGTTCTCACCGTTCCTGCGGCGGCACAGGGAGGGCGTGCTGCAGATCGCCGACCTCACCGTCCCCCTGGACCGCTTCACCCGCAATCTGCGCGTGCTGGCGCGTCGCTCGGTCGTCGCTGTCTACAGGGGCGAAGGGGTGCCGCAGGACCACCTCCACCTCATGACCGAATTGGCTCGGGTGACGGACGAGTGCGCGGCGGAGCTGTCCGCCATGCGCCAGCCCGCCAGCAAGATCGACGACATCATCGCGTTGGCGGAGGAGAGCGCCGCCATCCCCATCGGGGACCGCCTCTCCAGTGCCGTGATCCTGGCTCAGGTCCGCTCCATGCTGGCGGATCTTCTGGAGCTGTGCGGGATGGACTACACCGACGCCCGCGACAGCATCCCCGACCTCACCTGACACGCCTCAGGCGAGCGGAGCCCTCGGCAACCTCGCGTCGACGAGCCGGGCGATGGCCGCCAGCAGAAGGAAGAGCACCGTCACCCCGGCGCACGTCACCAGCACCGGGCCCAACCCATGGGCGGCCACGTCCAGGAAGGGGTACGGGTACCACCCCGTGACGACCCCCGCCAGCAGTGTGAGGCCCAGCCACGCGACGGGCCACACCAGCGACCAGAGGACCACTGTCACGGTGAGCCTCGGACGCGGACCGAACGCGAGCCAGCCGATGAGGGCCAGCGCCGGCACCACGAGGTGGAGGCCGGTGTCGGCCACGGCGTTCAGCCCGTGGAGGTCGAGGAGCGGGCGCAGCAGGAAGAAATGGATGAGACCCGTCAGCGTGATGCCCAGCACCGCGTCGATCCGCAGCACACGCCAGATGGGTCCGTCGCGGTCAGGCCGCCTGACCAGTGTGGCGGCGGCAACCGCGACCAGGACATTGCTCTGGATCGTGAAGTAACTGACCAGCCGCCACACACGAGTGGCCAGCGGGGGGACGTCGGATTCATCGAGGACTGATTGCCCCTGGATCACCAGACCCAGTTGCAGCAGCAGCGTCGCCACCACGACCACGAGCGTCACCAGGTGCCAGGACCGAGCCCACGTCTGCTTCATCCAGCAAGGGTAAGCCCGGCGCGGAC